>NZ_CP056400.1:0-179403 GCF_013739755.1 Citrobacter sp. RHBSTW-00570
TTGAATAGCGGAACATTTTCCGATGCTACCTATTTCGACTGGTCGGAATACGACTCAGTAAATCAGCGTGAAGTACGCGATTCTGCTGTTGTTTCTCCGAAGCGTACTCGCCGTCGTCGCGGAACACACTCGACGGTGTGTAAGTGTGCTGATCCTAAATATCTTCGACCTGCGAACTTTAGCGAGCTCCCGAAAGTACTTCGGGACGGGTATCATCGTGCCCAGAAACGCCGTTTCTCGTGGCATCCGTATTTCGTGCATATGCGCACAAATGCTGGCCGTGAGCGCGATTTCCGACAGGAACGCCAGCATCTCCTCGATGCACTGGCCGTTCTGCTGGTCAGCGGCTGCGACATTGCCACGTTTAACGTCGCCCTCAACAGTTCACAGATATGCAAGGCATTAAGTCCAAAAGATTCCCGGGGTGAGGTAATACCTGGTGAAGAGGTCACGCCTTCCCGCATTTGCCGCGCACTCGATCTGTTAGAAAATTACGGCCTTATCGAGCCGTACATGCGTCGCCTGGACCCGTACACAAAAACATACCTCCCGCGTCATGTCACGTTAACAGAGCAGTTTTTCAAGCTCCTCCAGGTCAATCTCGATCTGCTGTTCAAAGAGCGTGAAGAACGTCTGCGCGCGCTGGCTGAGGGGATTCTTGCCCCAGGCGAAGTGATGTCCGTAAAAGCGGCCCGACAGCGCTTCTTTGACGAGAAAGTGGCGCAGGCCCTGAAGGTTCGCCGCGAGCGAGCGATAGAACAGAAGCGCCTTTCCAGAATTGCGCGTTCTACCCGGCTCGATGACCGGCAGTTCCAGATTGCAGCCTGGCTGATCAACACGCGGCCGGAAGTCTCAGGCATGACTCCGGATGATTTCGAGTTGCTGGTCTATCATTACCTGCGTCAGATCAAGCTCAATTTTGACGCTGAGCCACCAGGCTAACTTAACTTTCACTCCACGTTTTTCCTCTACCGCCGCTGGCGGTTTTTGTGCTTCCCCGCGTTTAAAAACTGGCTGAAAAACCATCAATAAAACCTGCCGTTACGACACGCATAACCGGCTAAAAACCCCCTGGTGAAGCAAACTGGTCATGTCTCAGTAGTTATGCACAAATATCCGCAAATATAGAGGACTTTTTACCCGCAATGACTGGAAGTATTACCCGCAAGTTTTTCTTAATCTTCTGGAAGCCCTTGGCTCTTTCTCACCAACGAACGCTTACGCGCCTTTGCCCTTTTTAAACATTCAATTAAAAAACGGATCTTATTCAGCCCCGCTTTCCTGTGGAAAACGGGGATAATGTCCGCCGCTTGCAGCGGACTACGTCCGCGCCGGTTCGGAAACAACAAATGTACCTCCCGCCACTACGCGGCGGGCATCAGTCAGAAGCAAATAGTTACAACATCCAAAATATTTACGCAAAGACGTGAACCGTGCACACCTGAACCATCACAGCCCCTCCCCACCACTGAAAAGCGAAGCCGCCCCGGCCGAAGGCCGGGGAAGACATCGCTTTTAATGATGGGTGTTGTAACTACAGGTTGGTCATCGCTGTGAGTAGTGCTGCGGTGAGGTCCGGAGTACACGCTCGTAAGCGCCTGAACGGCGCCAACGCGGAGATACGCCCCGACTGCGGCTAACGCCTTGTCGGGACCACTCCGACCGCGCACAGAGGCTTCTGCGCCGATTTAAGCGGGTACAGCTTTGCAGCTACCGTGTTAGGTTCCCTGGTGCCGCTGAAATAACTGAAGAACATCCCCCTAAGCGTCAGCAGCAAGCTGCCGCCGCCAAGGCCCCGGAAATCACGCCCTTTACGTCGTAAACGCCGTAAAGCCCGCTCACCGGGGTTAAAAGGGATTACTTTAACTTCTTAATTGCTGTTAGCGGGTTAAGGCTAATCAGGGCAGGGGGTAGGGTGGCAGAATTTATAGCCCGGCAACCGGCTACGCCGGGCTTTCGGCGCCATTTGACTCCACAAATACATGCAGCTTCATCTGGCGCCTCCATGCCGCTAACGCGGCATCCGATGCTGTAGTCTTTAATGTCTGCTTTGTGCCAGGAGCGGTCGTTTAGCAAGGCGAAATGATTAACTCTTGATGGTTCATCCTCGTTTACGTAGTGCATTAAGTAGCGCCTGCGTTGCATCAGAAGAGGTTCCGGATGACGAACAAACCAGCCCAAATTCACGGTGTATAGCGGGTGTCACAGGCACTACGCAGAGGTTGCGCAACGTTTCCGGCAGGGCGGATTCAGGTACAAGGGCGACGCCCATCTCTTCCTAAAAAAGGTTCTTAGTGGCAATTAACGTCTAAAAGGAACTATCTGGATATTTTTAGCATCAACAACTGCCCCCGTTGCTGAGATAAAAGCGCTGTATACTAATTCCCCTTTCTCCTTATCAACTAAAGAAATATGCGGCTCATCGTGCAATAGGTTTTTATGCCCCCATTCCATTATGGAAAAAAGGATCGGCGCCAAACTGCGGCTTTTTGGCGTGAGTACATACTCATAGCGCTCACGTGAGCCTTCTTCTTGATAGGGGATTTTGCAAAGTAAATCGAGCTCAGTCATTTTTTTTAATCGGTTTGCCAATGTCTGCTTCGTCATTTTTGTATGAGAACGCATCGTTTCAAAGCGAGTAACCCCGTAAAAAACCTCCCTTAGGATCAACAACACCCATTGATCTCCAAGTAGTTCCGCCGCCGCTGCTAGCCCGCAAAGCTCAGGTGACAAGTAGGGTAATGAATTATCTTTTGACATGTGTTCTTTTGCCTTCTACCATAAGTATGATTTTTAGACCCAGATATTTAAGGAGAATAATATGCCTTTCGTAAATGTGCAAACCATTAAAGGAATTATGAGTTCGGAACAAAAAAATGAGCTGTTACGTCGTATGACTGACCTCATTGTTGAAATTGAGGGGAAAGGTGATCCGGAGTTTCGGCGTTCGGTATGGATCCGGATTGATGAGCATGAGCCTGAGCAGTGGAGTCTGGGAGGAATGCAACCCACATCTCAAATGATTGCTGCAAAATTTGCACCGCCACAGCAGTCCTGACTCACATGTCGTCGTTTTTACTAAAATCACCACTGCGACATTCAATATAAAGATTTAAATTGCGATCAATTCGCGGACTATATCCATGTCCGCTCCTTTTTTACTTTCTTTCGGTTAACGGTTTCAGCTATTAATCAAACCAACAGGCCAAATGCATAAAAAAACAAAGCGCATAATCCCAGTGCAAAAAAAACGCCATACTGCTCCCTGATTCTTTACATTCCCGACCGCGCGGTTTGTTACCCAATATCGACGGAATATATTTAATCTGGATGCCATCGAAAAGCTATGCAAATACTTTGCCAGTGTGGGCGCTGATTTTGATGTTGAGCTGGTTGAAATGGACGACGAGCGAGATCACGCGCATCTGCTGATTAACTCCTCCCAAAGCGGCTATCAGCAAGCTAACAGCTTGAAAGGGGGTTAGCCGTCGCAAGATCAAATGACACGACCCGAATGGCATAAACCCGTGTGGAAATCAGACGCGCTCTGGCCACCGCCTTACTGCGTTGGAAGTGATGAGCAAATAATAAATTGAAGAGCCAAATCGCCTTCACTGGCGTCCTGTCGGAGGCTCCGCTTTGCATCCCGTGCTTAAAAGGAAGGGGCTTTCCGCGAACTGCCTGAGTACTGAGTATACTGAGAGGCCGTCAAAAAAATCCGAAAAAATTCTAGCATAGAGTTCTTGCCGTTTCCAGAGTATCCGCACGCCCCATCAACCAGTTATAAATGCTATTGAATGCGTGGTTAAAAGGTTTTTTATTCTACTCAGATGGCCTGTTTTCATTTTTTTGTATGAGATTCGAGTGGTTTTGCCATTAAGGGTGCTGCCCCTCTGATAATAACTTAAAAATAAGTTTTTCAATTCATAAAGAAATGAGTACTTACTCACAGAAAGAAAATCAGGAGTAATTATTCTGGAGTCAGATAATACAAAAAGCGTACGGCGCATTTAATTCACTTTTCAGGAGGTTAATCGCTCTATATTTGTGGACGACCGACATGTCTTAAGGCTCTGGAATAACGTGTTGATATTTCGATGCGCAGCATTGCAGCGGAATATTACCGGATCAATAAAGCAGAAAGAGGCGTTTTAATTCTTTCCGCAGGATGATAGTAGGGTGACTGACATGTCTGATTATAATGAAAAAAGTGCGATTTCAGCACTGCTCGCAGGTCATTGTTCCGATCCATTCTCTGTGCTTGGCATGCACTCAACCGCTGCTGGTCTGGAAGTGCGCGCATTATTACCCGATGCCACCGAGGTATGGGTGATTGAGCCGAAAACCGGGCGTAAAGCTGGCAAGCTCGAATGCCTCGATTCACGCGGATTCTTTAGCGGCGTTCTGCCGCGGCGAAAAAAAGCTTTTCGTTACCAGCTGGCGGTCACCTGGCACGGCCAGCAAAACCTGATTGACGACCCTTATCGCTTTGGCCCGCTGCTGCAGGAGCTTGATGCCTGGCTGCTCGCCGAAGGAACCCATCTACGGCCCTACGAAACCCTGGGCGCCCATGCCGACATCATGGACGGGGTGACCGGGACGCGCTTTTCCGTCTGGGCGCCGAACGCCCGTCGGGTGTCGGTGGTCGGTCAGTTCAACTACTGGGATGGCCGTCGCCACCCGATGCGCCTGCGCAAAGAGTCTGGCATCTGGGAGCTGTTTGTTCCCGGCGCGCACAACGGCCAGCTGTATAAGTTCGAGCTGATTGACGCCCACGGGCACCTGCGGGTGAAATCCGACCCTTATGCTTTTGAAGCGCAGATGCGCCCGGAAACCGCCTCGCTGATCTGCGACCTGCCGGAGAAAGTTGAGCAACCGCCGGCCCGTAAGCAGGCCAACCAGTTTGATGCACCGATTTCGATTTATGAAGTCCACCTCGGCTCCTGGCGTCGTCATACCGATAACCATTTCTGGCTGAGCTACCGCGAACTGGCCGATCGGCTGGTGCCCTACGTGAAGTGGATGGGCTTCACCCATCTCGAGCTGCTGCCGGTTAACGAACATCCGTTCGACGGCAGCTGGGGCTATCAGCCCACCGGGCTGTACGCGCCGACCCGTCGCTTTGGTACCCGGGAAGATTTCCGCTACTTCCTCCACGCCGCGCACGCCGCGGGCCTGAACGTGATCCTCGACTGGGTGCCGGGCCACTTCCCGGCCGATGACTTCGCCCTGGCGTTGTTTGACGGCACCGCGCTGTATGAACACAGCGACCCGCGCGAAGGCTATCACCAGGACTGGAACACGCTGATCTATAACTACGGCCGCCGTGAAGTCAGTAACTTCCTGGTGGGTAACGCGCTGTACTGGATCGAGCGCTTCGGCATCGATGCGCTGCGGGTGGATGCGGTGGCGTCGATGATCTACCGCGACTACAGCCGCAAGCAGGGTGAGTGGGTGCCCAACGAGTACGGCGGCCGGGAAAATCTCGAAGCGATCGAGTTCCTGCGCAATACCAACCGGGTGCTGGGCGAGCAGACGCCGGGGGCAGTGACGATGGCGGAGGAGTCCACCGATTTTGCCGGTGTCTCGCGCCCTGCGTCGACGGGCGGCCTCGGCTTCTGGTTCAAATGGAACCTCGGCTGGATGCATGACACCCTCGACTATATGCAACTCGACCCGGTCCATCGTCGGCATCATCACGACAAGATGACCTTCGGGATACTCTACAACTACACCGAAAACTTCGTCCTGCCGCTGTCGCATGATGAAGTGGTCCACGGTAAAAAATCGCTTCTTGACCGCATGCCCGGCGATGCCTGGCAGAAGTTCGCCAACCTGCGCGCCTACTACGGCTGGATGTTCGCCTTCCCGGGGAAAAAACTGCTGTTTATGGGCAATGAATTCGCCCAGGGACGGGAGTGGAACCACGACGCCAGCCTCGACTGGCATCTGCTGGAAGGGGACGACAACTGGCATCACGGGGTGCAGCGTCTGGTGCGCGATCTGAACCATACCTATCGTCATCATAAGGCGCTGCACGAACTGGATTTTGACCCGTACGGCTTTGAGTGGCTGGTTGTCGATGATCACGAACGGTCGGTATTTATCTTTGTCCGTCGCGATAAAGCCGGGAACGAGATAATCGTGGCCAGCAACTTCACGCCGGTGCCGCGTCACGGCTATCGCTTCGGGGTTAATCAGCCGGGGCGCTGGCGTGAAGAGCTGAACACCGACTCGATGCACTACCACGGGAGCAATACCGGCAACGGCGGCGGCGTGGCAAGCGAGGCGATCGCCAGCCACGGTCGGGAGCATTCGCTGTCGGTGACGCTGCCGCCGCTGGCGACAATCTGGCTGGTGCGGGAGTCTGCTGGTCAATAAAACACGCAGTCGATCTATTGCAGTTTACTTATTACCGGAGGTGATCACTTCTGAATTCATTTGCAGAAGAGTGAGGCTTTTTCTTCATTATTTTCTTTTATGGCTTTTATTAAATAGCAGGACATAATTATGAGTAAAATTGAATATACTGACAACGTAATGCTGTCGCGCCAGTTACCGCTTAAATCCGTGGCCCTGATCCTCGCCGGCGGGCGCGGAACCCGATTAAAAGACCTGACCACTATTCGCGCAAAACCTGCGGTGCATTTTGGCGGTAAATTCAGAATTATTGATTTTGCCTTATCAAATTGTATTAACTCAGGAATAAGACGTATTGGGGTTATTACACAATATCAGTCGCATTCACTGGTGCAGCATATTCAACGCGGTTGGGCATTCTTTAACGAAGAAATGAATGAGTTCGTGGATTTATTACCGGCACAGCAGCGGGTGCATGGGGAGAACTGGTATCGGGGGACGGCGGATGCTGTGACCCAGAACCTGGATATTATCCGCCGCTATGATGCGGAATATGTCGTTATTCTGGCCGGGGACCATATCTATAAACAAGATTATTCGCGGATGCTGCTTGATCACGTTGAAAAAGGGGCGCGCTGCACCGTGGCCTGCATGCCGGTCCCGGTTGAAGAGGCAAACGCGTTTGGCGTCATGGCCGTGGATGAGAATGACAAAATCATTGAATTTGTTGAAAAACCGGCTAATCCACCCACCATGCCTGGCGATGAAACCCGCTCGCTTGCCAGTATGGGCATTTATGTGTTTGATGCGGAATATCTCTACCAGCTGCTGGCAGAAGACGATCGGGATGAAGGCTCCAGCCATGATTTTGGCAAAGATATTATTCCCAAAATAACGGCGGCAGGTGAAGCGTATGCGCATCCGTTCCCGCGCTCCTGCGTACAGTCCGATAATAATGCCGAGCCATACTGGCGCGATGTCGGGACACTGGAGGCGTACTGGAAAGCGAATCTGGATTTAGCCTCTGTGGTACCTGAACTGGATGTTTATGATCGTAACTGGCCTATCCGGACTTATGTCGAGTCGCTACCCAGCGCTAAATTTGTTCAGGACCGTTCCGGCAGTCATGGCATGACCATGAATTCTCTGGTCTCCGGCGGCTGTATTATTTCCGGCTCGGTGGTGGTGCAGTCGGTTTTATTCTCCAAAGTTCGCATTAACTCGTTTTGTAATATTGATTCGTCGGTTTTATTACCGGGCGTCTGGGTCGGTCGCTCCTGCCGGATAAGACGCTGCGTGATCGACAGGGGATGTGTTATTCCGGAGGGAATGGTGATTGGCGAAAATGCCGTTGAGGATGCGCAGCGTTTTTATCGTTCGGAAGAGGGGATCATCCTCGTTACCCAGGAAATGCTGAACCGACTTGAACTATGAAGCCGTTGGCGGAAATAAAAGCTGCCGCAGCTGTGATTGCCGTCATTGGCATCGCGTCGCCTTCATGCCTGAATAATTAAGGAGCATCCATGCGAGTTTTACATGTAGGAGCGGAGATGTTCCCTCTGTTGAAAACGGGGGGGCTGGCTGATGTGACCGGTGCTCTCCCGGCGGCGCAAATAGCCGAGGGCGTGGATACCCGCGTGCTGCTGCCGGGGTTTCCCGCGATCCGCGACGGAGTCGGGGAACCGCAGGTGGTGGCCAGCAGGGAGACCTTCGCCGGGCCGATGACACTGTTGTTTGGCGACTTTAACGGCGTGGGCATCTATCTGATTGATGCCCCGCATCTCTATGACCGACCGGGTAATCCTTATCATGACCCGCAGATGCAGGATTATCCCGATAACGTCCTGCGTTTCGCGCTGTTGAGTTGGGTCGCGGCTGAGCTTGCTGGCGGTCTGGATCCGTTCTGGCGGCCTGAAATCGTCCACGCCCATGACTGGCATGCGGGCCTCACGCCGGCTTATCTGGCCGCCCGCGGCAACCCCGCCAGGTCAGTGTTTACGGTGCACAACATTGCCTATCAGGGCTTGTTCCTCGCCCGGCATATGGCGGAGATCGCTTTACCGTGGTCATTCTTCCAGATGCATGGGGTGGAGTTTAAAGGACAGATCTCCTTCCTTAAGGCGGGCCTCTATTTCGCTGACCATATCACCACCGTCAGCCCGACGTATGCCCGTGAAATTACCGAACCGCAGTACGCGTTCGGTCTGGAAGAGTTGCTGCGGCAACGTCAGCGGGAAGGGCGACTGTCGGGGATCCTTAACGGCGTCGACGAAAGCATCTGGGATCCGCGCCGCGATCCGCTGCTGGCTGCGCCTTACGATCGGAACTTGCTGGCTGAGAAAGCGAAGAACAAGCAGCAGTTGCAGACGACGCTGGGGCTGAAGGAGGACGGCCGGGCGCTGTTGTTCACCGTCGTGAGCCGGCTCACCAGCCAGAAGGGGCTGGATCTGCTCCTTGGCGCACTGCCGGGAATCATTGCGCAGGGAGGGCAGCTGGCGCTACTGGGATCCGGCGACCCGGATTTGCAGGCCCGTTTTCTTGCCGCTGCGGCGCAATACCCCGGGCAGGTGAGTATCCGGATCGGTTACGACGAGGCGCTGTCGCATCAGATGATTGGCGGCGCCGACGTCATCCTGGTGCCCAGCCGTTTTGAACCCTGCGGTCTGACCCAGCTCTATGGCCTTCGCTACGGCACATTGCCGCTGGTTCGTCGCACCGGCGGACTGGCGGATACCGTCGCCGACTGTTCGCTCGAAAACCTTGCTGACGGGATCGCGAGCGGATTTGTGTTTACCGACAGCGAGACTGAATCACTATTACATGCCATCCACCGGGCCTTTGTCCTGTGGTCCCGTCCATCGCTGTGGCGGTACGTGCAACGTCAGGCAATGAGCATGGATTTTAGCTGGCAAATTGCCGCTAAGTCTTTCCACCAGTTGTATCAGCGTATTATTTAATTGCTACGGATAAGAAAAATGGAACCACGCTTAAGTTATATTTCACCCAGTCTGAATGAAGAAGCGCTACAGCATGCTATCGCTTATAAGCTCATATTTATTCTTGGTAAAGATCCCTCACTTGCCAATAAGCATGAATGGCTCAACGCCACGCTGTTCGCCGTGCGCGATCGGCTGGTAGAACGTTGGCTGCGGGCGCATCGGGCGCGGATCTCGCAGCAGGCCCGGCAGGTTTATTATCTGTCGATGGAGTTTCTCATCGGCCGAACCCTCTCTAATGCCTTACTGTCGCTGGGCATCTATGAGGATGTGAAAACGGCTCTGGCAGGGATGGGGCTGGATCTGGAAGAGCTGATTGATGAGGAGAACGATCCGGGGCTGGGCAACGGCGGTCTCGGTCGTCTGGCGGCCTGTTTTCTCGATTCCCTGGCCACACTGGGGCTGCCAGGCCGCGGCTATGGTATCCGCTACGACTACGGTATGTTCAAGCAAAACATCATCGACGGCCGGCAGATGGAGTCACCGGACTACTGGCTGGAGTACGGTAACCCGTGGGAATTCGAGCGCCATAAAACCCGCTATACCGTGCGCTTTGGCGGACGTGTTCAACATGAGGGCAAAAACTCACGCTGGCTGGAAACTGAAGAAATTATTGCCGTGGCCTACGATCAGATTATCCCGGGTTATGACACCGATGCCACCAACACCCTGCGTTTGTGGAGTGCCCAGGCCAGCAGTGAAATTAATCTCGGTAAATTTAACCAGGGGGACTATTTCGCCGCCGTGGAGGATAAGAACCACTCTGAGAACGTTTCCCGCGTGCTTTACCCGGACGACTCGACCTATTCCGGGCGTGAATTGCGCCTGCGTCAGGAGTATTTCCTTGTTTCGGCGACGGTACAGGACATCCTCACCCGTCATTACCAGCTGTATCAAACCTATGACAACCTGGCGGATAAAATTGCTATCCACCTCAATGACACCCATCCGGTGCTGTCGATCCCGGAGCTGATGCGTCTGCTGATTGACGAACACCGCTTCAGTTGGGATGACGCGTTTGAGGTGACCTGTCGGGTCTTCTCCTACACCAACCATACCCTGATGAGCGAAGCGCTGGAGACCTGGCCTGTCGATATGCTGGGGAAAATCCTGCCGCGCCATTTGCAGATTATCTTCGAGATTAATGACTATTTTCTGAAAACGATGCAGGAGCACTATCCCGATGATATGGCGTTGCTGAGCCGGACCTCGATTATTGATGAGTCCAATGGTCGCCGCGTGCGGATGGCCTGGCTGGCGGTAGTGGTCAGTCACAAGGTTAACGGCGTGTCGGAACTGCACTCCCGGCTGATGGTGGAGTCGCTATTTGCCGATTTCGCCAAAATCTTTCCGCGACGCTTCACCAACGTCACCAACGGTGTCACGCCGCGCCGCTGGCTGGCGGCCGCTAATCCGTCCCTTTCCGGGGTTCTGGACCGTTATATTGGCCAGACCTGGCGCACAGATTTAAGTCAGCTGAGTGAACTGGGGGAATATCAGGATTATCCGCTGGTTAACCAGGCCGTCAGCGAAGCCAAACTGGCGAATAAACAGCGGCTGGCCGATTATATTGCCCGCCAGCTGGGGGTGGTGGTTAATCCGAAGGCGCTGTTTGATGTGCAAATTAAGCGCATTCACGAATACAAACGCCAGCTGATGAATGTGCTGCACGTGATCACCCGCTATAACCGTATCAAGGCTGACCCGCAGGCCGACTGGGTGCCGCGAGTGGTGATTTTCGCCGGCAAAGCCGCATCCGCTTACCACACGGCAAAACAGATAATCCATCTGATTAACGATGTAGCCAAAGTCATCAACAGCGATCCGCAGATCGGCGACAAGTTAAAGGTGGTGTTCATTCCCAACTACAGCGTCAGTCTGGCGCAGACCATCATTCCGGCCGCGGATCTTTCTGAGCAGATTTCGCTGGCAGGGACCGAAGCCTCCGGGACCAGTAACATGAAATTCGCCCTCAACGGCGCGCTGACCATTGGCACGCTGGACGGCGCCAACGTTGAAATGCTGGAGCTCGTGGGGGAGGAGAATATCTTTATCTTCGGTAATACCGCCGAACAGGTTGAGGCGCTGCGCAGCAACGGCTACCAGCCGCATGATTACTACGACCATGATGAAGAGTTGCGCCAGGCGCTGACCCAGATGGGGACCGGGGTGTTCAGCCCACAGGAGCCGGACCGCTATCGCGGTCTGCTGGATTCGCTGATTAACTTTGGCGACCACTATCAGGTTCTGGCCGATTACCGCAGCTATGTTGACTGTCAGGACAGGGTGGATGCGCTCTACCGAACCCCGGAAGAGTGGACTGCCAAAACAATGCACAACATTACCAACATGGGCTATTTCTCATCGGACCGTACGGTGCGGGAGTATGCGCAAAAGATCTGGTATATCGACAAAACGCAGCTCTAGGCCACATTCACGCCCCCGGGAGCGCCGGGGGAAAGGGGGCACCATCGGTGAGCGACCCAGCAGGAACACATTAATAAGCCTGACGGATATGACAGGAGAGAAAAATGACGGACAGTAAACGCGCAGGGGAGCCTGCGCAACAAAGTGATTTGATTAACGTCGCTCAGCTGACCGCGCAGTACTACGTACTGAAGCCGGAAGCGGGCAACGCGGAGCATGCGGTGAAGTTTGGCACCTCTGGCCATCGTGGCAGCGCAGGGCGCCATAACTTCAATGAGCAGCATATTCTGGCGATCGCTCAGGCGATTGCGGAAGACCGCGCGAAGAACGGGATTACCGGTCCCTGCTACGTAGGTAAAGATACCCACGCGCTCTCCGAACCGGCCTTTATTTCGGTTCTTGAAGTGCTGGCAGCCAACGGCGTTGATGTTATCGTGCAGGAAAACAACGGTTTTACCCCGACGCCGGCCATTTCCAATGCCATCCTGGTGCACAACAAAAAAGGCGGTCCGCTGGCGGACGGCATCGTGATTACGCCGTCGCATAACCCGCCGGAAGATGGCGGTATCAAGTACAACCCGCCGAACGGCGGCCCGGCGGATACCAACGTCACCAAAGTGGTCGAGAATCGCGCTAACGAACTGCTGGCCTCGGGTCTGCAGGGCGTCAGGCGCCTCTCCCTCGACGCGGCACTGGCATCCGGTCATGTCAAAGAGCAGGATCTGGTGCAGCCGTTTATTGAAGGACTGGCGGATATCGTCGATATGGCGGCGATTCAGAAAGCCGGCCTCAGGCTCGGGGTCGATCCGCTGGGCGGGTCCGGTATCGAATACTGGAAGCGTATCGCCGGGCACTACAAGCTCGATCTGACCATCGTCAACGATCACGTCGATCAAACCTTCCGCTTTATGCACCTTGATAAAGACGGCGCCATTCGCATGGACTGCTCTTCGGAGTGCGCGATGGCAGGGCTGCTGGCGCTGCGCGATAAGTTCGATCTGGCTTTCGCTAACGATCCGGATTATGACCGTCACGGCATCGTCACGCCGGCAGGTCTGATGAACCCGAACCACTATCTGGCGGTGGCGATTAACTACCTGTTCCGGCATCGTCCGCAGTGGGGCCAGGATGTCGCCGTCGGTAAGACGCTGGTCTCCTCGGCGATGATCGATCGCGTGGTGAACGACCTCGGCCGTAAGCTGGTGGAAGTGCCGGTGGGCTTTAAATGGTTTGTTGACGGTCTGTTCGACGGCAGCTTCGGCTTCGGCGGCGAAGAGAGCGCGGGCGCCTCGTTCCTGCGTTTTGACGGAACCCCGTGGTCGACCGACAAAGACGGGATCATCATGTGCCTGCTGGCGGCAGAAATCACCGCCGTCACCGGTAAAAACCCGCAGGAGCACTACGACGAGCTGGCTGCCCGCTTCGGCGCGCCAAGCTATAACCGTCTGCAGGCTTCGGCCACTTCCGCACAGAAAGCGGCGCTGTCGAAGCTGTCGCCGGAAATGGTCAGCGCCAGCCAGCTGGCCGGCGACCCGATCACCGCACGTCTGACCGCCGCGCCGGGCAACGGCGCATCGATTGGTGGTCTGAAAGTGATGACCGACAACGGCTGGTTCGCCGCACGTCCGTCAGGTACGGAAGACGCTTACAAGATCTACTGCGAGAGCTTCCTCGGTGAAGCACATCGTAAGCAGATCGAGAAAGAAGCGGTGGAAATCGTAAATAGCGTGCTAGCAGCGCACCATTAGAGCAACTGACGTACTCCGGGGAGCCGGGGTACGTCACAGTTAACCGGCGATGAAATTCACTTCTACGCCGACACCTGAATCGCCACGGATAATCTAGACACTTCCGAGCCGTTGATAATACTGGTTTTCATATTCTGTCGGTGACATCTGATCGCTAGAACCATGCCGACGCTTACTGTTATAAAACATTTCGATGTAATCAAAAATATCGCTGCGGGCTTCTTCCCGCGTTCCGTAGATCTTTTTCTTTATCCGTTCGCGTTTCAACAACTGGAAAAAGCTTTCTGCAACCGCATTATCATGGCAGTTACCGCGACGGCTCATGCTGCCCTCCAGGCCGTGTGATTTCAGGAACGACTGCCACTCATGGCTTGTGTACTGACTGCCCTGATCCGAATGAACCAGCACCTGTTTTTGGGGATTACGCCGCCATACAGCCATCAGCAGTGCGTTCAGGACAATGTCCTTTGTCATCCGGGATTGCATGGACCAGCCGATAATTTTGCGTGAGAACAGATCAACAACCACGGCAAGATACAGCCAGCCTTCGTGGGTCCTGAGTAGAGTAAGAGGCAGGGCGTAGTCGGACTATTTCCCTGCCTCTCCTCCCCGAACCGGACGTGCACCTTTCAGCGCATCCGGCTCTCCATTTAAATGCTGGCGAACGCCATTGCCACTTCTGTAAAGCGCGATGTATACGTGTTTCTGGTCTCCGTCCTCAGATAGGGATTACCTTCGGGTAGCCGCCAGCGGAACAGCTTCTTGCCTTGCCCCACCAACCGGTACAGTATTTCGCCGCTGAGCTTGCCGTGATTGGTTTTACCAAATAAAACCCACGTTTTGCTCTGACCCGGTTTCGGTGATTTACACCACCACCTCATCAGGGAAGCGATACCTGTACGGTATTTGCGGGCCAGCCAGTGAGCCAGCTTCCAGAACACGACACGGTCGATATAACTGAAGACTTTGGCCTTAAAATCAACGAACTGATAGAACATGGCCCAGCCTTTCAGTTTTCGGTTGAGTTGTTCAGCCATATCGACTTTGCTTTCACTGTAGTTGCCTGATAACAGTGCTGTCAGCGATGCGGCGAAGTTTCTGGCTTTCTCCTGCGGGATCGTTGAGACCACTCGCATCTCGCCATAACGACTGCGTTTGCGAATGATCCTGTGCCCCAGAAAGATAAAGCCGTCATTAACATGGGTGATTTTAGTCTTATCCATGTTCAGCCTGAGTTTCAGACTGCCTTCGAGCACACCCCGACACTCCTCCCTGATGGCTTCCGCCTGTGCTTTGGTGCCTTTGACGATGAGGACAAAATCATCGGCATAGCGGCAGTACGCCACCGCGGGTTTCCACTGCCAGTTTTCTCTGACCGCCGTACTTCGGCCCCGTTGGATACTGTTATTCCAGTACCACCGATCTTTTCTGGCTTTCCCGCTCAGGTAGCGCTCATGCAGGTATTGATCGAACTCATTCAGCATGATGTTCGATAATAGCGGCGATATAACACCGCCCTGTGGTACACCTTCACTGGCCGCCCGAAAGAGACCGACATCGATATGTCCCGCCTTGATGGTTTTCCACAGCAGAGTCATGAAACGTGCGTCACTGATCCTGCGGCGTACAGCCTTCATCAGCAGTCGATGATGTACGGTGTCGAAGTAACTGGACAGGTCGCCTTCAATCACCCAGCGTCCCCGGGTTTCACCACAGTCTGTGAGCTGTAATTTCACCGTGCGGATCGCGTGGTGGACACTGCGCTCAGGCCGGAAGCCATATGAGAGCGTATGAAAATCACTCTCCCATATCGGCTCCATCGCCATCAGCATGGCCCGCTGAACAATACGATCCCGCAACGCGGGGATACCCAGTGGTCGCAGTTTGCCGTTGCTTTTAGGGATGTAAACCCGTCTGGCGGGCAAGGGCTGGTAGTGGCCTGAGAGTAATTCATCCCTGAGGATTTGCAGCTCAACAGCCAGTCTGGCCTGTAGCATTGTTTTGTTCACGCCATCAACGCCGGGGGTATGGGCCCCCTTTGATGAAAGCGTGATCCGCGCCGCTTCAGCCAGCCATTCTGGTTGTGTTATCAGACGCAGCAGCCGTTGAATCCGTAGGGACGGATCGGTGGCTGCCCATGTGGCAAGCTTGCGTTGCATTTCGCTGATTATCAAAGGTCTTCACCTCGTTAGGTCAGTTAATTCACGTCGCAAACACATTCAAACTGCTTCCCTTCGCCATGTAATGGGCTTTCCCCATCGCGGACTACTACGGAAGCTCCGCCAGCCAGCGCGTCATCGGAGCCATGCCCCCTTAACATCCGTCGCTGACCTTCCCCGGTTTACCTGCCTGGACTCAGGCATACTGAGGAGGCTGCCCGTCGCACTCTTTATCCTTGCTTGCCGCAAGTTGGCAGAAGTCAGCAACGCAAGCGTGATAGACGCTGCTGCCCCGGTGTTTCGCATACATGTCAAAACACCTTCGACCGGCAGTGCTTACGTATCACTGCCAGTTCCTCCTGCACGGCCTGTCAGATCACGTAGGCCGTGGTGACGTTTTCAACCCACAGAGGCGGATTAACGGGTTCATGTTCTTCAGCCTTTCAGTACTTAACCTTGAGGATCATCTCGGCTTAGTGATCTCGCCTCAATCCCCGTTGTCAGCGGGTTACATCACCCTGCGGGCATGCCGCAGGTCACTGCCGCTCAGGTTCTCCACCGTCACACCCGGTGGGATTGTTGGGTTTCTCATCGTGAGTTACCGGTTCAATATTCCAGACAGACTCGCGGTTCATTTAAGCATCCATGCCCGCCCTGAACTCCGGGCACACTGTAGGTTATGTCCGTTACCCAACGCTCATCCGGAGCATCCGGGTTGAACTGTCGCTGGAGCCTGTTGGGCGACACGATACTGGCCTCGCCTTTACGTGCCCGCGGGCTCCGGTATCCGACCTGAGCCTTTATCCCGACACGTTTCATCAGTCGCCAGACTCTGTTCACTCCGCACTGTTGCCCGCTGTCCCGCAGATCCAGATGGATTTTGCGATAACCATAGACGCATCCCGATTCCAGCCAGAACTGTTTAATCTGTCCTGTCAGTCTCAGGTCTGCCTGATGGCGTTGTGAATGCGGCTGCTGAAGCCAGGCGTAAAAACCACTGGGATGAACATCCAGCACCCGACAGAGCAGGCGAACAGGCCAGCAACAGGTGTTGTCACGGATAAAGGCGTACCTCAGTCGGACAGCTTTGCGAAGTACGCCGCTGTAGATTCAATCTGTCAACGCAACACCCTTTTCAATTATCTCTTTCGGTGTTTTGAACTTCAGTGTCTTTCTCGGTCTATTGTTTAGCTGAGCTGCAACCTGATCCAGCTCATGTTGAGTATATTGGGCAAGACATGTCTTTTTGGGAAAGTACTGTCGAATTAGCCCATTAGTGTTCTCGTTTGTTCCCCGCTGCCAGGGACTCTGAGGATCGCAGAAGTAAACTTTAACTCCGGTGCTGCCAGTAAATTCCAGATGCCTGGCCAGCTCCATTCCTCTGTCCCATGTCAGTGATTGCCGGAGTTCAGGCGGCAAGCTCAGGAATTTGTCGGTAAGAGCCTGATTCACTGAGAAAGAATCTTTGCCCCTGAGCCTAAGGATGATCGTATAACGTGATTTTCGGTCTACAAGTGTGGCTATATGCGAGTTTTTTGTGCCTGATACTAAATCGCCTTCCCAGTGCCCCAGAGAGCGTCTGTTATCGATATGCCGGGAGCGTTCGTGAATTGGCGTTCCGTTCACTATGTTGATCGTACCTCTTTCACCTTTGCGGGTATGGCGTCTGCCATGACGAAGGCTATGCGACCGGCGCAGATGCTGTACATTCAGGTGGTGTAGCGCTTCACGGCTACGAAAGTACAGGGTTTTATAAATTGTCTCAGGTGATATTCGCAGTGTTTTTTGACGCGGTTTTGTTCGCCTTAACCATCCGGATATTTGCTCTGGAGACCACTTCATCTCCAGCTTTTCCAGGACAAGCTCCCGCAACGGTAAATTCTGATCCAGTAAGCACGGTTTTGGTCTTTTCGCCATTCTGTTGGCCCGGTTATTAGCATCAACAGCTTTGTAATAGCGCCTGCCTCGATTACGCTGAACTTCACGTGAGATCGTCGAAGGACTACGATTAAGCGCAGTCGCTATCGCACGAATGCTCATTTTGGCTGACAAACCAGCTCGTATTTCCTCGCGCTCAGACAGCGTCAGGTGAGCTACAGCCCGCTTGCGCTCATTGGGTTTTATGCCGCCAGTATCTCTTAACATGGTGAAGATTGTTCCTGGTTTCGAACCCAGGATATTAGCTATCTCACTGAAGCCTGTTCCGTTCTTCCACAGTTCAAAAACAGATGCTTTTTCCTTTGCTGTAAATGTCCGTCTCATTCAAAAATCCTCCGCAACTCCATGTTTTCACATGACTGTTGCGTTGACCAATTGAATCTACAGCGGCTTTTTTTAATATGTCCCGTTCGTCGGTAACCCGCTTCAGCTCTTTCTGGAGACGGCGGATCTCGGCCTGAGCATCTGACTCTTCTTTATTAGTGGAAGAATCCGGACCGTACTTCTTTATCCAGGCGTAAAGGCTGTGGGTGGTGATATCGAGACGTGTTGCAACGCTGGCAACAGAATAACCGCGATCAACAACCTGTTTGACTGCTTCAATTTTAAACTCTTCGGGATAACGCTTACCGCTCATGGGCACCTCTCTTTAAGCCATCTTAAATGACTCTGAGGTGTCTGTTAAACCCGTGGCGATTCAACCAGTACAGGCGTCACTTTGTCAGAACGTAAGGAACGGTACGATTCGCAAAAGGTTATTGCTGCGGGGACTCTATGAATATCTATGTTGTTACCAATAATAATTTCATGCTTGAAGGTCTGAAATGTATGTTTAGCGACAACAGCCTCTCCGTCAACAGGGTTTTATTTTCCCGGATCACCGAAATTGCTTTCAGCAACAGCGATGTGGTGATTGTGGAGTCAGAGCTGAAAACCTGCGATGCCGGGCGTCTCAAACACCTGCACATTTCACCAGTCAATATCATCTTTTTATTAAAACCGCGGTCAGGAATGAGGGGGGCAGATCGCGAAGCGGTATTCATTGATACCGAATTAACAGGTAATGAATATCTCATGATAAGGCAGGTTTTTAAAAAAATGCGGATTCATCTGAAGAGGGAAAAGTTGGCGTTTACCAAAAGAGAAGCGCATATCATCCATCTGATTTTAAATGGCTACTCGCTGGTGGAAATTTCCCGCCGCCTGCTAATCTCCATAAAAACGGTTCAGTCTTATGTCAATATTATTTTGCATAAACTGAATGCCACAAAAATAAGTGAAATATACCGTTGTAAAAGCCTCATCATTGACAGCTTTGCCAGGAAAAATTTGCATCTTCAATGAGATACGGATTTTTCCTGATACACTATCCATCGATAAACGACAAAGAAAAAGGCAATGTCTGCGGCGACATTGCCTCGCGAATATTATAAGGTTTCGTTTTGCACCACAGCACTGCGTGAGCCTGTATTACGTCCATTGCTCAGGAAGACCACGCCAAACAGAAGAATCACCGAGACGATGGCGGAGAACAGATAGAATACAAAATGGTAGCCAAACGCATCAAACAACATCCCCACCGGGATCGATAACAACACGATACCCAGCGAGCTGGCGATCTGGAATCCCACGAGGAAGATGGTGGAAGATAAGCGAGAATCAAAGTTGGACACGCTGTATTTGAATACCGAGATCACAAACAGCGGTACTTCAATCGCATGAAATAGCTTAATCAGCGAGATGATGTAAGGGCTTTCTGAGGTTGCTGACACCAGAATGCGACAGATCATGATCATGCCTCCTGCAATCAGCGCTTTTTTCGCTCCCACCTTGTTTACAAAGAAGGGGATGACGGCCATTCCGATGGCTTCCAGCACCACCTGGAAGGAGTTCAGATAGCCGTAGACCCGGGTCCCGGTCTCGACGGATGAGAACAACCCGGCATAGAACACGGGAAACATCTGCTGATCGTAGATATTATAGAATGACCAGGTCCCGGTGATGAACAGCACGAAAATCCAGAATTTAATATCTTTAAAGACGGCGATAAAATCGTCTTTGTGCACTTTTTCAAGGTGGTGAGTACCGCTGACCGTTTGTTCGCTTTTAAATAACATATTGATAATAATAAAGCACACACCAAACAGCGATACCAGCCAGAAGTTAATATGCGGATTGATGGCGAAAAAGATCCCGGCGAGTAAGGCTCCAATCGCATAGCCAAACGAGCCCCACGCCCGGGCGGTACCGTATTCAAAGCAAAATGCCCGTGCCATTTTCTCAGTGAAACTATCCAGTAACCCGCAACCGGCGAGGTAGCCAATACCAAAGAACAATGAGCCGATCGCTAAACCTAACGAGAAGTTGTGCCGCAGCAGCGGTTCATATATATAAATCAGGAACGGACCAGTGAGAACTAAAATGACACTCAGGAGCCAGATCAGATGCTTTTTGAGGCCGAGTTTATCCTGGATTATTCCGTAGCCAATCATAAAAATCATACTGGTAAACTGATTGACGGAGTAGGGGTCGGCTTGGAAAACGGAATCTATGGTCACTCCCGTTTTTGCAACACCGATTTTGACGACAAGTTGGCTTGCTTGAATCTATCCGGCGTCTGAATGGGATTTTATTCCCGCGCCTTGATGAGTTCCGCGCCTGATGAACCTCCAGAAAATATACGGCTTCAATGAGCCTTTCCGTTTTACAGGTTCCTCAACAGGCCGGTGGGCCGTTAGTATCATCAATATCAGTATTCGCAAAACCAGATCAGTAATTCTTTAAACCGGTGTATTTCTGCCGTTATGCTACATAAGTTTGCTGTCGTGCCGTTAGGGCCCAGGCTATTCTGGCCAGCTTGTTTGCCAGAGCACAAGTGACGACAAAGTTGCTTTTCCGGCACAGTAAATCCCTGACCCAATCGGCCAATTTGCCAGACTGGTGTTCCAGTTTTTGTATGAATACCCTGGCACATTGAACCAACAAAGTTCGGATCTTTTTATTACCTCGCTTACTAATTCCCAGCAATGTCGTCCTACCTCCCGTGCTGTACTGCCGAGGTACAAGCCCTGTTGCCGCCGCAAAGTCACGGCTGCTGGCGTACTGCTTCCCGTCGCCAATCTCAGTTGAAATAGTACTCGCTGTCAGTGTTCCGACGCAGGGAATGCTCAGCAAGCGCTGTCCAACCTCATCTTCGTCCAACTTTCGTTTCAACTGGGATTCCAAATCTTTAATCTGCTCAACAAGATAGTGATAATGCTGTTGTAATTTCAGCAATAACTGGCTGAGGTAAAGAGGCAAACTATTATCCTCAAGAATGGTACTCAGTCGGCTAATAACGGCAGCTCCTCGGGGAACGCTAATGCCAAATTCCAGCAGAAAAGCATGCATTTGATTGGTTGTTTTTACCTTATCCTGAACCAGGGATTCACGGACACGATGCAGAGCCCGCATTGCCTGCTGAGATTCCGTTCTGGGCTGCACAAAACGCATAGACGGACGCGATGCAGCTTCACAAATAGCTTCGGCGTCGACAAAGTCGTTTTTATTGCTTTTAACGAACGGGCGGACAAATTGTGGTGATATCAGCTTTGGGGAATGCCCCAACTCTTCCAACCTGCGTGCCATAAAGTGAGAACCGCCACAGGCTTCCATTGCGATGGTTGTAGCGGGGCATGTCGCCAAAAATTCGATCAACTTTGGCCGGGTAAATTTTTTACGGTAAACAGCCTTCCCGCGACGATCCTGGCAATGAATATGGAAAGAGTTTTTACCCAGATCGATACCAATGAGCGCAATGTTTTCCATGATAGTTCTCCGAATGAAAGCCTGTCCTCAGCATAGTACCGGGAAGGAGGGAGTGACCATCTCATTAAATAAACCACGCTAAGGCTGCTTTTTAACCAGAATGCTTCTGGTTGACTGCCGAATGGCGGGGCTAGGGGTTTTTGTTTCCGAAACCGAGGGTTAAGATCCCGCATATTGACCCCGATGACTTTGAAATGACGGGTAAAGTTTTCTGCTTCGCTGGTATGATTAATTTGCTTAAACCATAACAACAGGGGCTGTAAAAATGACCGATTCCGCAGCATTAGAAATTGCACCGTACCTACCCGAAATTTTTGATAGTGAAGCAGGTGGCATCCTGCAAGACCTTATTTTTTCTTCTGAGCTATCAGCTTTGATGTTTATGGCTACAGAAGCTCAAATGGAGGTTGCAAAAAAGTACGTCGTGGGAGTGCTTGAGGAATGCTATCAGGCTGGACACCTGCAAGTTATGGGGGCAGCGAATGAGGGTGAGTTTTATGGGTATGCTTTGATTTTCGGGCATCCAAAAGCCTCACTGATACGCTACTGCCATAAAATCTATGTACATGAGCAGTATCGTGGGCATGGTATCGGTAGCCAAATGCTCGAGGCGCTTCTCTCTCAACCCTATGAAATGGGCTTGTTATGCTCTTCTGAATTAGTACCATTTTACGAAGCTGCTGGGATGGTTAACAAGGGGGATTTTTTCGCCCCAGATAGCAGTGATTTTGACCGTACACGCGGCATGTATGCGGGGCTTTGCGTCATGAGTAGCAAAGATGCTAGTGAGGGATTGCCGGTCTTTATGCTTAACAACAGCGATGTTCAAAACATCATTAACGCTGTAGTAGCCTGCAAAGATTAAATTCTCCAGATTAGGCCGCCGATCAGGTGGCCGTTCGTCTTACATACACTTTCCAAACTGACACCAAAGACAACTCGGTTGTTTGCTCATCTTAACGAATGGAAGGGACTTCCCCTAGATATGTGCCTGATTAACTTTCGTGCAATCATAGGATAAACATTGACCCAGAGGGATTCGTTATGACCATCACCACAGTCGGTATCGATCTTGCTAAAAATGTGTTTGCTGTTCACTGCATTGACCAAAATGGTAAAGCTGTTCTGGTTAAACCCAAGGTGTCGCGTGCAGCACTTTCTGAACTCATCGCAGGTTTACCTCCCTGTGTCATTGGAATGGAAGCCTGCTCGGGTGCCCACTATTGGGCAAGATTATTCAGGCAGTATGGCCATGATGTCCGGTTGATGGCTCCGAAATTTGTCTCACCCTATCGCATGGCGGGTAAGACCGGGAAAAATGATGCAGCTGATGCAATAGCTATTTGTGAGGCAGTGCAGCGGCCGCATATGCGCTTTGTACCAGTCAAAGACGAAAGCCAGCAGGCAATGCAATGCTTACATCGGACAAGACAGGGATTTATCCAGGAAAGAACAGCAACGTATAACCGTCTTCGGGGCCTGATATCTGAATTCGGGGTTATTGCCCCACAAAGCACTGATGCTCTGCGTCATGTTGTTTCTGACCAGAAGGAAACTCTGCCAGTACAGGTTAGGCTGTGCATTGATGATCTATTGACACATGTCACTAATATTGAAGAGAAAATCGCCGAATATGACAGGGTATTATCTCGTGTGGCCAAAACAGATCATCGCAGCCAGCAGTTAATGGAACTGAAAGGTGTTGGGCCCACCACAGCGAGTGCGCTGGTCGCCAGTATTGGCAATGCCCATGATTTTAAGAACGGGCGCCAACTGGCAGCCTGGTTGGGGCTAACGCCATCACAATACAGTAGTGGCGGAAAATCAAAGCTTGGCAGGATAACAAAAGCGGGTGATGCCTATCTGCGAACCCTACTGGTCCAGGGAGCCCGTTCTGTAATGGTAGGGGCAGAGAATAGAACGGACCCGTTTAGCCGTTGGGTCTGCTCGTTGATTGGTAGGCGGGGATACTGGCGTGCTGTCGTTGCAATCGCCGCCAAGAATGCGAGGTTGTGCTGGGCATCATTACATTACGGCGATGACTTCAGACTGTATTCAACAACATGAAAAATTTAACTGAGTAGTAACTGAACTGTAAATTGTTGATGGTAAAGGGTTAGACCCCCGTGAGAAGTATCTGCATATCCTACTGGATATCACTATCCGATTAACGAAGGAGGATCTCACGAGCGTCTTTCATCAGGGTCCGAATCACTAGCGATTCAGCATGACCGTTTATAGTAGCGCAGTCTTATCCCTTGCCTTTCATTGATGAACAGACAGAAATTAAAAACCGGCGTTGACTGTTCGGGGAAGCCCTTATAGTAGGATAATTTCCTTTTTCCAAGCGGACCCGCTCACCACCATTCTTGCGGATGGCATCAACCTTGGCCTGACCAAAATGGCAGAAGCCTGCCCCGGGAGCACCAAATCATCACTCGAAGATATTCAGGCATGGTACATCCGTGATGAAACTTATTCAGCCGCTCTTGCAGAGCTGGTAAATGCGCAGGGAAAAAGGTCTCTGGCGGCATTCTGGGGAGACGGGACAACGTCATCATCAGACGGACAAAATTTCAGAACAGGCAGCTCAGGCCGCTACGCAGGGCAGGTTAACCCGAAATATGGGCAGGAGCCTGGACGTCAGTTTTATACCCATATATCGGATCAATACAGCCCGTTTTACACCTGCATAATCAGCCGGGTCAGGGATTCAACCCATGTTCTCGATGGCTTGCTGTACCACGAAAGCGACCTGGAAATCAGGGAGCATTACACCGATACTGCGGGTTTCACCGATCATGTCTTTGCCCTGATGCATCTGCTGGGATTTGCGTTCTGTCCACGAATCAGGGATCTCCACGACAAGAAACTGTTTATCAAAGGGAAAGCAGACCAATACCCGGCGCTTCAGTCACTGATATCAACGACCAGCCTGAATCTGAAAGAGATCGAAATTCACTGGCGTGAAGTGCTGCGTCTGGCAACCTCGATAAAGCAGGGAACCGTGACGGCATCCCTGATGCTGAAAAAGCTTGCCAGCTACCCCAAGCAAAACGGACTTGCCAAAGCATTGAGAGAAATTGGCCGTATTGAACGAACTCTGTTTATGCTCGACTGGTTCCGCGATCCGGCACTGCGTCGGCGTGTACAGGCGGGACTGAATAAAGGAGAAGCCCGTAACGCGCTGGCGCGTGCGGTATTCCTGCACCGGCTGGGTGAAATCAGGGACCGAAAACCGGAAAATCAGAGCTATCGCGCCAGTGGACTGACGCTCCTGACAGCTGCCATATCCCTGTGGAATACCGTCTATATGGAAAGAGCGGTCGATGCGCTGAAGCGTAAAGGGGTGAAGATCAACGAGCAACTGCTGTCGCATTTGTCGCCCTTAGGCTGGGAGCACATCAATCTGACAGGTGATTATATCTGGAAAAGCAACCGGATACCCGCTTCCGGTAAGTTTCGTCGGCTGAGGCCAGCTAAAGTAGAAAGGTCAAAAAACAACCTTAACGAATGGAAGGGACTTCCCCTGATTATGCGCCTGATTAACTCTTGTGCAATCATGGGGTACACATCGTCCCGGAGGAATTCGTTATGACTATCACGACTGTCGGTATCGATCTTGCTAAAAATGTGTTTGCTGTTCACGGTGTTGATCAAAATGGTAGAACTGTTCTGGTTAAGCCTAAAGTATCGCGTGCTGCACTTCCTGAGTTAATTGCAAGTTTGCCTCCCTGTGTTATCGGGATGGAAGCATGCTCCGGGGCTCACTACTGGGCAAGATTGTTTCGGCAGTATGGTCATGAGCCACGTCTGATGGCTGCTAAGTTTGTATCGCCTTATCGTATGGCCGGAAAATCAGGAAAAAATGATGCAGCTGATGCTCAGGCTATCTGTGAAGCTGTTCGTCGTCCGCATATGCGGTTCGTACCAGTGAAAGACGAAAGCCAGCAGGCCATGCAGTGTTTACATCGTACCCGTCAGGGTTTTATCGAAGAGAAAACAGCAACGTATAATCGTCTGCGAGGATTGATATCTGAATTCGGTGTCATCGCGCCACAAAGTGCTGATGCCCTGCGCCACATGGTTTCTGTGCAGAAGAGCTCTTTACCGCTTCAGGTTCAGCAATGTGTTGATGATTTGATGGAACACGTTGATCGCATTGAAGCTAACATCACTGAATATGACCGAATTTTGTCCCACATAGCCAAAACAGATCATCGCAGTCAGCGGCTGATGGAGCTAAAGGGCGTTGGTCCCACAACGGCCTGTGCACTGGTCGCCAGTATCGGTAATGCACATGATTTTAAAAATGGACGTCAACTGGCAGCCTGGCTGGGGCTGACGCCATCACAATACAGCAGCGGGGGAAAGTCGAAACTCGGCAGGATCACAAAAGCCGGTGATTCGTATCTGCGAACGCTTCTGGTTCAGGGGGCTCGTTCAGTGCTTATTGGCGCCGGGAAAAGGACTGACTCATTCAGCCGTTGGGTTTGTATGTTGGTTGAGCGCAGAGGGTACTGGCGGGCTGTTGTGGCCATCGCCGCCAAAAATGCGCGGCTGTGTTGGGCATCACTACATTACGGTGATGATTTCCGGCTGTACTCAGTCAACTAAAGCTCGAAGCTGTATAACCATCTGACCTGCAATTCGTTGATGATAAAGGGTTAGACCCCGTGAGGCCTATCTGGCTATTGTACAGGATATACGTATCCGCTTAACGAACAAGAACCTCACGCGCGTCTTTCATCAGGGCCCGAATCGATGACGATTCATCATGACCGTTTATAGTACCGCAGTCTCTCCCCTTTATTTTTACTGAAGAGCAGACAGAAACCATAAATACCGGCTTTGACATGCCGGGGAAGTCCTTATAGTACAATAATTTTCGATATCCAAACTGACCCCTGGTTGAGCGAAGAGGATACTGGCGTGCTGTGGTGGCCATCGCTGCCAAAAATGCAAGGCTGTGCTGGGCATCATTGCATTACGGTGATGATTTCAGGCTGTATTCAGTTGGATAAAGCACAACACTGTATAACCATATATTCTGCAACTCGTTGATGATAAAGGGTTAGACCCCGTGAGGTATATCTGCTTATTGTACAGGGCAAGAGTACCCGACTAACGAACAAGAACCTCACGAGCGTCTTTCATCAGGGTCCGAATCGATGACGATTCATCATGGCCGTTTATAGTACCGCAGTCTCTCCCCTTTATTTTTACTGTAGTGCAGACAAAAACCGTAAAAACCGGCGTTGACATGCCGGGGAAGCCCTTATAGTACAATAATTTTCGATATCCGAACTGACCCCGTTAAGACTGAACTTTGATCTTGTTCAGTGGAGAGACCGATTATACCAGAGCTTAAATTGTGTATAGTGTCGATACGTACTTTGCCCGGATAAATCACTAATGCCAGCTCCCTTTCCAACCGTTGCGTTTACTGAAGACAGAATTCCGGAATGGTGCTGCCCAGCATGCATGGCACCATCACTGGAACTGCTGCCCGGTAGCTTCCATTCGCAGTATTCTGCGTTTTCGCAGCACAACCGGCGAGAGGACTGGTACGACTATGATCATGAAGAGTTAGTATTCACCTGCATTCTGCTGTGCTCGCGCAGCAGTTGCAGGGAGTCGGTGGCAGTATCTGGCATTGGCTGGGTAGAGCGTAAATCGGATAAACGACAGAAGGACATGGTTTACTACAAGCGTTACAGGGCTAAATCTTTCAACCCACCGCTACCGGTCTTCAGCCTTCCGGAAGACTGCCCGGAAGATGTGAAATGCCAGCTGAAGCTGGCGGCGTCTTTACTGCCCATCAGCGGCAGCGCCGCGCTAAACTCCATGCGCATCGCTCTGGAACTGCTGCTGGATAGTATAAATATCCCCCGCTTCAACACGGATAGCGGGAAAGAGTGGCAGATCAAGCTGGGAAACCGGATTGAGCGATTCAAGGATAGGCTGGGGCCACACTACGAAACGTTCCACGCGCTGAAAGACATAGGTAACCACGCCAGCCACTCCGACGCCACTATCAATCAAGCACACATCGAGTGCGCCTGCTTGCTGATGGAAGATCTGATCAAGCAGCTGTTTGATAAGGTCACTGACTTTTCCCACATTGCACTTATGCTGCAGACCAGCTACGGCAGGAACAGGGGCGAAAGGTAACTGCCAGCAACATTTTTATGTATTCTTTAGAAATTCGGGGCCTGACTGTACACAGCAGACCCGCGAATTTAAACTACATAAAGGCTTTGTTGAATAAATCAGATTTCGGGTAAGTCTCCCCCGTAGCGGGTTGTGTTTTCAGGCAATACGCATGCTTTCAGGCATACCTGCTTTCGTCATTTTGTTCAGCGCTCGTACCAGGGCCATAGCCTCCGCAACCTGACCATCGTAGTCACGCAGCGTCAGTGAACCTCCGAACAGCTGTTTTACCCGGTACATCGCCGTTTCCGCTATCGAGCGACGGTTGTAGTCTGTTGTCCATTTCCACCGCGCATTACTCCCGGTCAGCCGCTGATTCGCAACAGCACGGTTACGGTCTGCATATTCACCGGGCCAGTAACCCGCGCCTTTTCGGGGCGGGATAAGCGCGCTGATTTTTTTGCGGCGCAGTTCATCGTGACAGAGCCGGGTGTCGTAAGCGCCGTCTGCCGATGCTGCCCTGATTTTTCTGTGAGTCTGCCGGATAAGACCCGGGAAGGCCTCTGAGTCCGTCACATTGTTCAGCGACAGGTCAGCGCAGATGATTTCATGTGTTTTACTGTCAACGGCGAGATGCAGCTTACGCCAGATACGGCGGCGTTCCTGGCCATGCTTTTTGACTTTCCACTCGCCTTCACCGAAGACCTTCAGCCCGGTGGAATCAATTACCAGGTGTGCGATTTCACCCCGGGTGGGCGTTTTGAAACTGACATTAACCGACTTTGCCCGCCTGCTGACACAGCTGTAATCCGGGCAGCGTAGCGGAACGTTCATCAGAGAAAAAATGGAATCAATAAAGCCCTGCGCAGCGCGCAGGGTCAGCCTGAATACG
Organism: Citrobacter sp. RHBSTW-00570; assembly: GCF_013739755.1. Lineage (NCBI taxonomy): Bacteria > Pseudomonadati > Pseudomonadota > Gammaproteobacteria > Enterobacterales > Enterobacteriaceae > Citrobacter > Citrobacter sp. RHBSTW-00570. Next base: position 28,481 of record NZ_CP056400.1, read on the forward strand.
CGTTTAATGACCAGCACAGTCGTGATGGCAAGGTCAGAATAGCGCTGAGGTCTGCCTCGTGAAGAAGGTGTTGCTGACTCATACCAGGCCTGAATAGCTTCATCATCCAGCCAGAAAGTTATGGAGCCACGGTTGATGAGGGCTTTATTGTAGGTGGGCCAGTTGGTGATTTTGAACTTTTGCTTTGCCACGGAACGGTCTGCGTTGTCGGGAAGATGCGTGATCTGATCCTTCAACTCAGCAAAAGTTCGATTTATTCAACAAAGCCCTACATAAATTGATTACAAGGCTAGAGGGTCGCTATACCCGTTATTCATCCTCCTCATCACTGTATTCTGCGTCATCTTGTTCATGATATAAGTCGTTGTCGTCAGACGCCTGAGAGATCTTAATAACTTCTTCTGCGCCGACATCCTGAAGCGTGTCTTCGATGGTATCCAAGTCTTCCATAGCGTCTTTGAATTCTTCAATAACATCAGCATCTGGATTTTTAGCATTGGCCAAGTCTTCCAAACTCTGGATTGCGGTTTCGAGGCCGGGCATATCCCCTTTAACGCGAAGCACTTCTTCACCCAGAGGGTAGTCCTCGAGAGGAACCCAACGTTTACTATCGATGTCAATACCCCGTACGTCCTCCAATCTTATACGCTCGGCATTATTGATGGCATCAGCGATGCTTATAAATTCCTCAGCAATTCCCTTTAACGCCTGAGCACGATCCAGTGCATCATCAATCTCTTTCATCGTTACATCACTCATCTCTAACTCTCTCTTGAAACTCGACGAACATCCTTCGCCGGAAACATGATTGATTCAGTGAGTGGATATATCAAGTTATAAAAACAATCAAATAACTTGATGAATAAATGATGATATATTAATTAATGCATCTAGTAAAATTAGATATACTTTATTAATAATTATTAAATAATGATATATACCAAGATAAATATATTGATGATTATTAATTGCTGGAAATTTAGGGTGTACAAACTTGCTTTGTAGTAACCTTGATGAAACTTGCTATCTCTATTGAAACTGAGTGGCATAAAAACAATCATTAATTGTGATCCGCATCACATAAAGGAGCTGCTAATGCACCCTTCTGAACATAAAAGAAACCAGTTCTGTACGTATCTCTCTGGCGCCGCCACACCATTTCCGTACATTTATGATGCAATTAGCGAACAGATACTTCTCCTCATCCTTAAGGCCCGGAAACTGAATGAAGATACTGAGTTCAGCAAATGGTTTTCTGAGCAGCACCAAGCACTGACAGAATTGCGTTCCTTAAGTAATGAAATAAAAAAAATATTAAATTATAACAATGCTTTATATTTTTTTCATGAACAAAAAGAGGACAGCATCATGAATGCACTCATTTTCATGCAACCACTCTATACAGGCTTTGATGAGGGGAAGGTCAGCCTGAAAACATGGGGAGAGATGAACCGACAGCAATCGAATCAAGGAGTCCGCTTTGCGGAAAAATACAAACTTATAGAGAAATTTGTTCACGATGACTTGTTTGCCATCTTGGTCAAGGGGCCGACATTTTGTACACCAATTCCTCCTGAGGCACGAAAAGGCTACTGCCATCAAGATCTTTCAATTGCTCACTCATGTAGCAACGAACTGCTTTCCCGTTTAAACGATTTCCATAAAATAGATTCTTTATCGATACTCGCAGAAGCAATTTACAAATTAATTACCGATTTGCATGATACCGAAGTTACCACTCCTGACTGGCTGTCAGAATTTAAAAAAGGTCACACAAATTTTCAGCCAGGAGAAATTCGGCAAACGAGTTCATTTCATAAAATCATAAAATTAATTAACGAAGAAGGGCGTAATGAGTTTATTGACAGGATTGCTAAACAGAGCGATCTCGACTTAGTCGACTACCTTTTACACCAGTATATGGGCATCTATGCTGCTGAAATAATGCAGTGGGTGACTAAGCTTCAGATGTATTTCAATAATACACAATCATTACCATTTACATGGAAGTTCACCACCGTTATGCCCGATATCGACGGCTCCTCGGAGGCGGAAGAGCAGCAACAGACCGTGGCATGGGAGAGCGATTATTGCCAAATTTCTATCAAGCGAGATACCCTCCTGAAACTCATTCAGGCCAACGCACTACATGATGCCGCCGACACCCTCGCAGACTGCTTATTGAGTATTTATGGCCTGTCTGCATATGAAATGCGCAAAGAGAAGGGAGCCATTCCGCAAATCTCTGAGCAGGAAAGTTGCGTATACAATACGAACAGTTATCACTTTAACAACACTAGTCAAGTCAATTATAAAAAGTGCATAGATAGATTGCATTTTTTTGAAGAATGGTACGAAAATAATAAAGTACTTCTTATTAAGAAGAATAAAAAACGTATAAGCCTAATCAGTGTTGAAGCCCGCCTGGCCGGGTTGAAATGCTATGATCTGAAAATGGGCTTACTTGACGGTAACGGTATGAAATTCAAAGATGGTATTTACAATCTAGTGAAACAGGACTCCAACGTGCGCTTAGATAACACCATCAGTGACATGTCCCTCCAGCGATACTATTCCGACGTAAAAGAAATCATTAAAAATGACATTGATGCTTTGCTGCTAAGACAGCGAAAAAGTAATTCTAGACATCCATTTAACGGCGCAATTAATAATATAAAGCCGCTTTGGAGCAAGAGCGAAAACCATGAGGAAGATTGAATGTTGTGCTCAGTTTATTTCGGTCTACCTGTTTACTGTACAGTAGTGTAAGTAATATTTTTTGAAACTCCGCTTCCCGTTATGAGTTTAACCGATTGATATCGTTGCATCGGTTAAACTCACAACTCACAACTCACAACTCAAAGCGAACAATGTGAATTTTTATCGTTGACTCATGTCAAGGCTCAATTGAAATGTCCGTTATCCAGCTCAATTAAAATGACCACTTTGATCTCTCATTCTCTTTACTGATAGACTTTCCTCCGACTGAAACAACAGGATGATTGAGCCCATGCTTCGATACGAGTTAACGCCGAACAATGCAGGTTTTATACTGTGGGGAGATTCAGAAGCCCTGAATGAATTACATGAACTCATTCATTACATCGTGGATGAAAGCCCACTGATTAAAGTTAAAGACGGATTTATGTTATCCCTTGCCTATGATATTCGTAAAGCACGGGAAGGTAATCGTCGTGTTGAGCAACATCAGTATGATCAACATGATACATATAAGCTTTATGGTGTTGAGCTTTTATGGCCTCTGGTCCTGGTACAGTCCTCAATACTCAGAAACTCAATGGGTTATATTCAGACAGACAAAAACCAGCTGTCTGTCATGTATGCCTTTGAATACCTGATAGAATCAGCATTAACAGAGTCTGAGAGAACAACGTCGAATGATATTATGCTAACAGTAAAATATGCATCAGACTCTGATTTTAATTTCATTGAGGATAATATTGACAGCAGGTGCTGCTATTTTATCAGCCTATCTCCGGAGCAAAGAAAAAAGCAGTTAATCAGTATTGTTCGTTCTTTTCATTCATTATGGGGTAAGTATGCCCGTGAAAAGCAGGACATAAAGATGCTGAACGAAATGAATAATACATCATGGGTCTGGCCGGACAATATCAACTGGTGAGCAACCACTGTCCGGCCAGTGAGTACCATCAGCGGGCTCTTTTACCAAAAATGTCCTCTGAACGTGACTGAAGCTGTTTGAGTGCTTCGAGCATGTCATCATTATCCAGTGAGCGCTGGGATTTCTTCCCTTCCTGCTTTGGCCGTCGTCGGGAAGGGCCATCTCCAGCGGGAATTGACTGAGAGCGCGTGTTATCCCGCTTGCTCTGCACCAGACTGATAAACTCCAGGGTTCGGCCAAGACGCTTGTTATCGACAATCGCGCCCTGGTCGATTTCTGACAGTCGGTCGTAGGTAGAGTAGGGAAGTAGCGTACCGTTCAGGCGCAGCTCTTTTCTGCCATCAGGATAGTGATACACATCGATATATTTACCTATTGCACGGCGACTCAGTTCGCTGTCTTCAATCAGGTACAACATTTTATCATATTGTATCGTCAACGATTTTGAGACTTTACGTTTTTCACGAACAGTGAAAATAAGCCCCAGGTCCTCATCATGTTCTACAGCACGGTGTACGTCAAAATCATGTCGCGGTACTTTGCCAAAACGGCGGTTATAGTCAGCCATATAGGCCTCAGCGAAGTCATTTGCAGCCTCCATTGAACAAATGCCCTGTAACCGCAGCTCTTTGACCAGACGATCCTGTAAAGTGAGGTGAGCTCGTTCTACACGCCCTTTGGCGGGACTGGTTTCTGCACAGATAGTCTGGATGTTCAGTTCATGCATGGCTCGCCCAAACTGAGTATGCCCGTCTCCGCCTGTGGCGTGTTTATTGTTAACACGAAAAACACCGGCTTTATCGCTGTACAGTGCCAGCGGTTTACCATGCTTATCGATATAGCGCCGCGTGGCTTCGAAGTAAGAAAACGTGGACTCCGATTTAACAAACAACAGTTCCATCAGTTTGCTGGTTGCATCATCAACATAGACCAGCGCGGTGCAGGCCGGGCCACGGCCTTCAAACCAGTCGTGATCACAGCCATCTATTTGTATCAGCTCACCAGTACACGGACGCCGGTACCGTGGTTGAGGGATCCTTGCGGCACGTTGTTTACGGGGAACCCATAAGCCAGCCCGCACCATGATGCGCCGGACAGTTTCTTTGCCAAGAAACAGTCCGTGGAGTTCTTCGAGCTTTTCACGCGCCAGAGTCGGACCGAAATCAGCATAACGCGTCTTGATCAGTTCCAGAGCCTGATCTGCGAGCCCGGGTGGCAACTGGCGGTTACCACGCATGCCACATCGTCTGCTGGCCATACCAAGCGGTCCGCCTTCACGGTAACGGGCAAGAAGTCTGCGGCATTGCCTGTCGCTGATACCGAGGTGCTCGGCCGCACGGCGCGTTGTGATGCGACGTTCAATGACGTCCTGTATAATCTTGATCCGGTTGATCTCTTTCAAAGTAAACACTCCTGAGCTTTCTGCGCTCATGATATGCCTCCCGGTAGTTTAAACGGACCAGTGAAGCTTACCATAGCGCGGACATCTGAATTGAGCCACAGGCGGACATTACTATTGAGCCATTACAACTCAACTTCGCTTAATGCGTTTTATGTTAAATATCAGTTAGTTACATGAATTTCATGATGCCCAAAAATAAATTTCTCTAAAAGTTACTTTTAGAGTCTGGAGGCCCTTCGGCCTAAATTTTTCTGCGGTAGTCTGGTTGTGGTGGCCAGCAACAACTGTTGGTCAGTTGCAACTGAACTGAATTGGGATCATTGATATGATGGATGATGAAATAAGCAGCTCACCGCCCCTGTGGCGTAAAATCCTCCACGGCATCCTGGATGACTTGCTAAATTCGCTGGGATATCCGGCCACATTGCGCCGTCGCCTAAACAACGGGATTTTGCCAGTGAGTCACCCGCAACTGCGGAACACGTTCTGGCTGCGTTCCGTGGTTTGTTGGCAAACCTGGCTCGAATACGAAAAACACTGTATTCGCTACCTGCGTCTCGGCCACGACGGTGATTATGATTACCTCCAGCGCCATATTCCTCAGCTGGATGGGCTGATAAACAGCGAGACCTCAGAAAGTTTTTGTTGTGATATTACGGCCGTTGGGGGACTGAGTGCATCGAGTGATTGTGACCAGGAGCTCTCCAGCCTGGATGCGTTTGCGCAGCAGTGTTGCCAGGAATTGGCAATACCACTTGTAAGCATACCCGTTTTAGTTCCACACACTTTTTGAGATTTCCGTTTTTTCAGCCATCAGCCGGTACTCCTCCGGCGTCAGGTTATTCAGGGATTCATGAGGACGCTCGCTGTTATATTCAGCCAGCCAGCGCTCTGTGATTTCCCGTGCTTCATTCAGCGTCCTGAACAGATAAAAATCCAGTATTTCTGTCCGGTACGTCCGGTTGAACCGTTCGATAAAGGCATTCTGCGTGGGCTTGCCGGGCCTGATAAATTCCAGCATCACACCATGCTCTTCTGCCCATTGTGCCAGCGTCAGCGAGATCAGCTCCGGACCGTTATCCATCCGCATTTTCAGCGGATATCCGCGGTTCGCCACGATCCTCTCCAGCACTCTCACGACCCGCTGCGCGGGGATATTCAGGTCAATTTCGATCGCCAGTGCTTCGCGGTTAAAATCATCCACCACGTTGAAGGTCCGGAAGCGTCTGCCGCACACCAGTGCATCGTGCATAAAATCGATGGACCAGCTCTGGTTCATCGCCTCTGGCGTCGCCAGCGGAGCCGGATTACGTACCGGCAGGCGCTGTTTTCCCTTACGGCGAAAATTCAGTTTCAGCAGGCAGTAAATACGGTGAACTCTTTTATGGTTCCAGGTATTGCCCTGCCTGCGCAGCACCTGAAAAAGCTTCTTAAATCCGTAGCGGGGATAGCGTTCAGCCGCCTCTGCCAGCGTCTCTATCACCGGTTCATCGCGCCGGGTATCGGGCTGATAAAAATATACCGTCCTGCTCAGCGATAATGTCCTGCACGCCTGGCGGATGCTCATGGCAAATTGTGCCGTCAGATAGCTGACAAGCTCCCGCTTTATCGCTGGTTTTAAAGCTTTTTTTCGATAACGTCTTTCAGTGCCCGACATTCAAGGCTGAGATCGGCAAACATCTGCTTCAGACGACGATTCTCGTCCTCAAGATCTTTGATTTTTTTGATATCAGCGGCTTCCATCCCACCATATTTCGCTTTCCAGTTGTAGTAACTGGCTTCGGAAATAGCGGCCTCGCGACACACATCTTTGACGGTCCTGCCAGCTTCGACGGATTTCAGGACGGCGATGATCTGGTGCTCGGTGAATCGGATCTTACGCATAGCGATCTCCTCAGGGGACATAATCAGTATGTCGGAAGATCTCTAAAAGTGAATGGTTCGTTTTTCAGGGATACTTACAACTCCACCTCCAATTGCAGGGGATTATCTACACAGAGAGCAATTAGAAGCTGATGAAGTGTCAGCCTCGAAGCGTAGATAGGTGCTGTTAATGGAGGCTAGCATCTTTAGCCTCCACCATTTTAAGATAGATTTGCTAGTACCTGTGGAGCAACATCACCAATGAGTTTTTGAGCAAAATCATGTTGAATTAACATAGCATCGGCAAGCTCATAATAATGAGCACTATTGGTTTGTATATCTTTAAGCGAGCGGATTAGATCGCTTAAAACAGAAGAACCATAATGTTTTTCGGCCTTTGTAATTGCGCTTTGTGGTATGCCTCCCCACGCATCATACATAGCCAAAATATCAAAAATATCCTTACACTGCCCATGCATACATCTATCTGAATTTGCTAATAATTTAGTATAAAAACAGCTTTCTTGATCTATGAAAGGAATAGGGAACAACTTGCGCGTATCAGCTACTAAATCGTAGTTATCGAAACTAACTATCTCAAGCTTTATCGTTGCGTCCTGTTCTTTTATGAAGGTGCGAACTCCATATCTATCAAACATTATTTCTCTGGCATACTGGAAGTCTTGTTTTACTAAGTTGCCAAGTGAGTTGGATGTAACTTGTTCCCGTACGGCTCGATAAGATGATTTATCAGGGCACAAAAAATCAACATCGATCGATTCTCTATACTCATCTATTTCAAGGGCAATACGAGTTCCCCCTCCGAAATAAATAGAGTTAGCAAAAAAAAAGTCGGCATTGAAATTATTCAATACCGACCTGATTAGTTTATGATGCTTAATCTTATATTCGTTCACTACAGAATGAATCCTTATGCAGCCATAAAGACACCGTTACCGTAAAAATCAGTTAAGGCATCAATCAACTGGCGTTCATTTTGACCTATATGTTTTTCATCAACAAAATTCCAACGCTCTTCGTACATACGAAAAGCCAACATTGCGGGAATTTTCTGAGTGTGAAAATCCCACAGCACTTTATCCAGTTCAGGATAGTTGCCTCGAATAATTTCACCCATAAAGTCACCTATTGCAGTCTACAGACATAGTTACGAGGTTATAGCAAATGCCACAACCAGTTTCGTGTCAAAAAGTGCTATTCCTGCAATTATCATTCAATTATATTGTTGTGATTACCACACGCTGATGTGTTGGCCATCTCCTGATGTGTGCCACCGGCGCTTTAATGTTTCTATAATTTTCATTAGGTTACATATTTTACTACACAACATTAAAACATCAATATTTTTGAATCTCTTAACAGCATATGTGTACTACGTGAAATCGGAGGGAAGGGTAGGGGGAAAGTAACGGATTTTTTGCGTAGCACTGCATAGACAAGTTTGGAGATTGAAATTATTGGGGTCAGTTTGGATATAGAGAATTATTGTACGTTTAGGGGTCCGCTTGGAAAACGGAATCTATGGTCACTCCCGTTTTTGCAACACCGATTTTGACGACAAGTTGGCTTGCTTGAATCTATCCGGCGTCTGAATGGGATTTTATTCCCGCGCCTTGATGAGTTCCGCGCCTGATGAACCTCCAGAAAATATACGGCTTCAATGAGCCTTTCCGTTTTACAGGTTCCTCAACAGGCCGGTGGGCCGTTAGTATCATCAATATCAGTATTCGCAAAACCAGATCAGTAATTCTTTAAACCGGTGTATTTCTGCCGTTATGCTACATAAGTTTGCTGTCGTGCCGTTAGGGCCCAGGCTATTCTGGCCAGCTTGTTTGCCAGAGCACAAGTGACGACAAAGTTGCTTTTCCGGCACAGTAAATCCCTGACCCAATCGGCCAATTTGCCAGACTGGTGTTCCAGTTTTTGTATGAATACCCTGGCACATTGAACCAACAAAGTTCGGATCTTTTTATTACCTCGCTTACTAATTCCCAGCAATGTCGTCCTACCTCCCGTGCTGTACTGCCGAGGTACAAGCCCTGTTGCCGCCGCAAAGTCACGGCTGCTGGCGTACTGCTTCCCGTCGCCAATCTCAGTTGAAATAGTACTCGCTGTCAGTGTTCCGACGCAGGGAATGCTCAGCAAGCGCTGTCCAACCTCATCTTCGTCCAACTTTCGTTTCAACTGGGATTCCAAATCTTTAATCTGCTCAACAAGATAGTGATAATGCTGTTGTAATTTCAGCAATAACTGGCTGAGGTAAAGAGGCAAACTATTATCCTCAAGAATGGTACTCAGTCGGCTAATAACGGCAGCTCCTCGGGGAACGCTAATGCCAAATTCCAGCAGAAAAGCATGCATTTGATTGGTTGTTTTTACCTTATCCTGAACCAGGGATTCACGGACACGATGCAGAGCCCGCATTGCCTGCTGAGATTCCGTTCTGGGCTGCACAAAACGCATAGACGGACGCGATGCAGCTTCACAAATAGCTTCGGCGTCGACAAAGTCGTTTTTATTGCTTTTAACGAACGGGCGGACAAATTGTGGTGATATCAGCTTTGGGGAATGCCCCAACTCTTCCAACCTGCGTGCCATAAAGTGAGAACCGCCACAGGCTTCCATTGCGATGGTTGTAGCGGGGCATGTCGCCAAAAATTCGATCAACTTTGGCCGGGTAAATTTTTTACGGTAAACAGCCTTCCCGCGACGATCCTGGCAATGAATATGGAAAGAGTTTTTACCCAGATCGATACCAATGAGCGCAATGTTTTCCATGATAGTTCTCCGAATGAAAGCCTGTCCTCAGCATAGTACCGGGAAGGAGGGAGTGACCATCTCATTAATTATCCTACTATAAGGGCTTCCCCGAACAGTCAACGCCGGTTTTTAATTTCTGTCTGTTCATCAATGAAAGGCAAGGGATAAGACTGCGCTACTATAAACGGTCATGCTGAATCGCTAGTGATTCGGACCCTGATGAAAGACGCTCGTGAGATCCTCCTTCGTTAATCGGATAGTGATATCCAGTAGGATATGCAGATACTTCTCACGGGGGTCTAACCCTTTACCATCAACAATTTACAGTTCAGTTACTACTCAGTTAAATTTTTCATGTTGTTGAATACAGTCTGAAGTCATCGCCGTAATGTAATGATGCCCAGCACAACCTCGCATTCTTGGCGGCGATTGCAACGACAGCACGCCAGTATCCCCGCCTACCAATCAACGAGCAGACCCAACGGCTAAACGGGTCCGTTCTATTCTCTGCCCCTACCATTACAGAACGGGCTCCCTGGACCAGTAGGGTTCGCAGATAGGCATCACCCGCTTTTGTTATCCTGCCAAGCTTTGATTTTCCGCCACTACTGTATTGTGATGGCGTTAGCCCCAACCAGGCTGCCAGTTGGCGCCCGTTCTTAAAATCATGGGCATTGCCAATACTGGCGACCAGCGCACTCGCTGTGGTGGGCCCAACACCTTTCAGTTCCATTAACTGCTGGCTGCGATGATCTGTTTTGGCCACACGAGATAATACCCTGTCATATTCGGCGATTTTCTCTTCAATATTAGTGACATGTGTCAATAGATCATCAATGCACAGCCTAACCTGTACTGGCAGAGTTTCCTTCTGGTCAGAAACAACATGACGCAGAGCATCAGTGCTTTGTGGGGCAATAACCCCGAATTCAGATATCAGGCCCCGAAGACGGTTATACGTTGCTGTTCTTTCCTGGATAAATCCCTGTCTTGTCCGATGTAAGCATTGCATTGCCTGCTGGCTTTCGTCTTTGACTGGTACAAAGCGCATATGCGGCCGCTGCACTGCCTCACAAATAGCTATTGCATCAGCTGCATCATTTTTCCCGGTCTTACCCGCCATGCGATAGGGTGAGACAAATTTCGGAGCCATCAACCGGACATCATGGCCATACTGCCTGAATAATCTTGCCCAATAGTGGGCACCCGAGCAGGCTTCCATTCCAATGACACAGGGAGGTAAACCTGCGATGAGTTCAGAAAGTGCTGCACGCGACACCTTGGGTTTAACCAGAACAGCTTTACCATTTTGGTCAATGCAGTGAACAGCAAACACATTTTTAGCAAGATCGATACCGACTGTGGTGATGGTCATAACGAATCCCTCTGGGTCAATGTTTATCCTATGATTGCACGAAAGTTAATCAGGCACATATCTAGGGGAAGTCCCTTCCATTCGTTAAGCGTTTTAAGCTAACGGGTGATTTCGTTCCATTGAGCGCGAACCCCTGACCGTAAGGGATGTACGAAATGATCCGGCTGTCCGTTAATGGTTTTGCTTACTTTCGGACATGTTGTCTACATGCTGTACGTAATCGTTCGGTTTCGGACGTTTAAGTCACATGCACGTTAACTGTCGGTATTCATCGCCTCACTAGTACTACTCTGCTAGTTCATCATGTTCTTCGAGAGCATATTCAAAATCGGCAACAAGCAAGAAATTTTCTATCCTATAAGCCTGATTTAACTTAATTCGTTGGTATCTTTCGTTCAATAATCGCCATGCTGTTTTCCGTAGTACCATCGGTACGGATTCATCTTTTAAAGTACGCATGAGCACAGAACAGGTTGTCAGAAAAGCAGCGTCCTTACGTTTTCGGTAATACGCATCAGTCGAACAAACCGCAATGATCTCGATTGATTCAGGGTGATGACAGATAGCATTAACCGTAGTTTGTTCATGTATCTGTGCCTTGAGTTCAGCCTGAATTTTTGATTGATGATACATAGCCTTGAGATAGCTAAACATGATTTCCCCATCGAACAGTAAGTCGTGTCAATTCCTAGAGTTAACACATTTCTGATCATGACTCACACGTTACGTTCAGTCGGTAGCCATCTGTGCAAAAAATGCGCTTAGCGTAGGATAATTTCCTTTTTCCAAGCGGACCCCTTATAAGCAAAATCACCGTTTTGCAAATGCCCCACATGTTGCGGCTCAAGCAAGAAACCGCTCTGTATCAGGCCCGCCGAGGGCTCGGCAGCAACAGGAGGTGTCGGTTTGCTACTACAGGCAGAGAGCAACGTAAGTAAGGGAACAATAATAGCCAGATAGCGGGTAATGACTCCAACTTAATGATAGTGTTTTATGTTCAGATAATGCCCGATGACCTTGTCATGCAGCTCCACCGATTTTGAGAACGACAGTGACTTCCGTCCCAGCCTTGCCAGATGTTGTCTCAGATTCAGGTTATGTCGCTCAATGCGCTGAGTGTAACGCTTGCTGATAACGTGCAGCTTTCCCTTCAGGCGGGATTCATACAGCGGCCAGCCATCCGTCATCCATACCACGACCTCAAAGGCCGACAGCAGGCTCAGAAGACGCTCCAGTGTGGCCAGAGTGCGTTCACCGAATACGTGCGCCACAACCGTCTTCCGGAGCCTGTCATACGCGTAAAACAGCCAGCGCTGGCGCGATTTAGCCCCGACGTATCCCCACTGTTCGTCCATTTCCGCGCAGACGATGACGTCACTGCCCGGCTGTATGCGCGAGGTTACCGACTGCGGCCTGAGTTTTTTAAATGGCGGAAAATCGTGTTGAGGCCAACGCCCATAATGCGGGCGGTTGCCCGGCATCCAACGCCATTCATGGCCATATCAATGATTTTCTGGTGCGTACCGGGTTGAGAAGCGGTGTAAGTGAACTGCAGTTGCCATGTTTTACGGCAGTGAGAGCAGAGATAGCGCTGATGTCCGGCGGTGCTTTTGCCGTTACGCACCACCCCGTCAGTAGCTGAACAGGAGGGACAGCTGATAGAAACAGAAGCCACTGGAGCACCTCAAAAACACCATCATACACTAAATCAGTAAGTTGGCAGCATCACCCGCAGCTCATTATGCCCCTGCTTTTGGCAACCTGGCATACTGCTTCAATATCAACTAATTCCAACAGTGGGTTAGTGGGCGTTTCGATCCAGATTAGACCTGTATTCTCTTGAATATGGCGCTCTACTGACGCCAGATCATTAAGATCGACATAACTGAATGTCGTACCTGAAGTTTGTTTACGCAGACGTTCAAACAACCGATAAGTACCGCCATAGACCCCTTTCATTACTAATACATGGGAATCCTTAGGTAGCAATTCCAATATAAGTGCAGTTGCTGCCATACCGGAAGCGGTTGCCGTAGCATAGATACCTCCTTCCAACTCAGCCAAGGCGGTTTCATATGCATATCTTGTCGGGTTACTGCAACGGGAATAACAAAACTCCCCTTCTTCGCCTAAATTTGGCTGAATGAAGGAACTGGCGGTAGTAATCGGTGGAAAAATAGCATTATTGCCCCGGTCAACTTGATCTCCGGCATGGATAACCAGAGTCGCGATCGATTTTGATTTGCTCATTATTTGTCCCTTTAAATTTTAACGATAGCCCGCCGATCATTATTAATAATGACGTTAGGCCACGCGGTTAAACCGTAATATTTATTTACGTGTCATTATACTGATAATTTCTTTATCTGTTTGCCTCATTGGCGATAACACTAATTTACATAAATTATTGATAGAACCTTCAACATCGCAGGAAACAATGCCATCACGCTCCCCTGCAACACTATTTTGTTGCGCCATCAACACCGACTTAAATGCACAGGCGGTAGCGGTAGACACTTTCATGGCACAACTATTTGATGCACCATCGCAAATAATGCCACTAATATCACTGATCATATTACTGACCGCGTAGGAGATAGTTTGAAAATCTTGGGTCAATAACCAACTCATACCTGCCGCCGCCCCCATTGCTGCCGTTGACGCCGCACACAATGCAGACAATCGGGTATAACGCATATGAATTGAGATTGCGGCTAGATGGGCCAACGCTAATGCCCGGGCCAGTGTTTCATCATCTGTATTAAGATGTCGGGCAAGTGTCACTACCGGCATTGTCACGGTAATCCCCTGATTACCAGAGCCATAATTTGACATCGCGGGTAAGGGTGCGCCGCCCATACGGGCATCTGATGCCGCAGTGGTGTTGATCAACATTTGACTCAGTAAGTCAGTGCTGATAAAGCCATTTTTTCTGGCTTGCGACAACGCGCCACTCACGTTCAAACCATAGTTCTTCCTTTGCCCCTCGTCAGAAAGCGCGGTATTAATCTCAGCACTTTTCAGCATAAACATGATGTCTTTAGCGGCGACATCGGTTACAAATTTAAATGCGTCGTTAAGGGAAAATTCGGGTAGTACCCCACTATCATTGGCGGCAATTAGGTCTCGGACTAATATTTGCTTTATATTATTAATATAAACTTCAGTGACATTAGTATGGCTACCTTGAATCACTACCCGGCACTGATCACTAAGACTATATAGCGTAATATCGATAAAAATAAAATCCGTAGCATCTACTGCGTTTAGACACACGTTACCTGATTCATTAAATATATAGGCTTCGGTAATTTGTGTCGCAGTAATATCTTTTAATACTTCTAAATCGGCATCCGCGTTACCACCAATAGCCCCTATTGCCGCCGCAAGAGTGACTCCGCAATAGCTTGTTCCCGGAATAGTGACTCCCATCGCATTTTTATACAGATTCTCCGATATATTCCCCGTTATTTTTAATATCGGTGCGTTGAGATATTTAGCAGCCACTGCGGCAGCATACGCAATAGCAATAGGCTCAGTACAACCTAATGAAAGTTTCACTTCCTTTTTCAACCAATCGAGTAATTGTTGATGTGTTATTTTTTGCATTTGAAGTAATTAATCAGTGATTTGGATTATTTTTATCTTAGGGTTTTACGGGGAGAAATACTTTTCCTATTTTCTTGTTGTTTTTAATGCTTGGAGAATATTGTTCTCTTTAACAAAAAAGATAACCACAGAACAATTTAAATAAAAACATATTAAAAACAATGAAATAGATAACTCAAACACCATTAATCCCTTACTCAATGAGATACTAATCACAAAACAATAAAGAGAATATTTTCCCCTTAGACGCAATTATTCGCCTTGAATCATTAAACTAGACGATAAAAAAGGCGAGTTAGCTACTGCCAACTCGCCTCAGATAAAACCAACCGGTGCTGGTTTAGATATCAACCCTGCGCAGGGGATTGCTGCATCGTCCAGTTGAGCACTTGAGTGGCTAACTGGTCACTGGCCAGGCCAAAGGCCTGAACCACCTCGTTCATCTCGTTACCTTTTATCGGTTGGCGAATGTCAAACTGGCGAGTCGCAATAATCCTACGATCTGAAATTCTTACCAGCCGAGCATCAAAACGGATCAGCACTTCGCTGCTACCAACATGGTATACCCCTTGGAACGCGGACAGATCACCACTCAACTCCACATCAGCCTGCAAGCTATCATCGTCGCTACTGACTGCACGGATTCGCCCATCGCTACGGAACGCCTGAATAAGACGATTGCGCACCAAAATCGGCGCCGAATCACTCCAACGGGAGTTTTTATAAACCGCAATCTCCTGGCCCTGAGGCTGCACCGCTATGCGTGAGCTATTAAGAAACTGGTTCGTCGCCGGTTGTGAAACCCGTAATGACCAGTTTACTGTCTGCGCGTGTGGCACACTGACTGCAGGTGGCACCGGCAGAAGATAAACTTGTGATACAGGGGCCGAAGGTAAAATGGTGCAGGCAGAGAGCAGTATCGCCCCCCCGGATATCATCAATAGCCACACGCGGCGGCCTGCATAGCGCATCACATTAAAAGAGAGCATTAAGGCGTAAACTCCTGTGTTCTTTCACGGCCGCGCAACAAGGCCGCTGGGTTTTCTTCCAAACGAGAAACGGCGGCACGTAATGTCGCTAATGTTCTGCGCAGCTCATCTACTGCCGGCCCCAGCTCATTCATCCCTTGCATCCCGTTATTGAGTGAGGTTTTATTTTCACTCACCAATTTATTGAGGATGGTACTGGTATTTTGCAACGATGCCATGGTTTTGGCGGCATCACTGACCAGTTGTTTCCCCTGCCCATCCATTAAGCCGTTAGCATTACGCAGCAGGCGATTGGTTTGAGTCAGTGTCTCATTAGCCTGTTTACTGGCCTGCGCCAACTGCTGCAACAGGGTACGGAGATCACCACGTTGATCAGCCACAGTTTGGGTGACCAGCGCGAGATTATCCAGTGTCGTTACTAGGCGCTGCTGGTTATCCGGTGCCAGCAACTGGTTCAAACGCACCAACACTTCATTCGCATTGGTCATGAAATTCTCACCGTTAGCCAGTAACTGGCTCATCGGCGAAGGGGTAGCAATAATGATAGGAACCTCGTCATCTTTGCCCTCCAGCAACGGGCTGGTCTGGCTGCCACTGCTGAATTGAATATTTGAGGTGCCGGTAATACCCGCGACGGTGAGACGAGCTTGGGTATCTTCGCGTATCGGAGTAGATGCAGAAACGCGAATACGTGCCCAAACCTTATTCGGATTGTCTCGGTCCAGGCGTAATTGCGTCACCTCACCGACTCGAATCCCGCTGTACTGAACGGTGCTACCCTGTGACAGGCCACTCACAGGCTCATTGAAAACGATATCGTACAATCTGAACTGGCGATCAGAACCGGAATTTGTCAGCCATAGGCAAAACAGCAGCGCGGCACTCACCACAATAAGAGTGAACAAACCAATAACGACATGATGAGCACGGGTTTCCATATTACAACCTCTCTCCACTGTTAATTGCCGCTGCCTGATAAGCAGCCCGGCCACGTGGGCCATGAAAATACGCCTGAATCCAGCCATCATCAGTCGCTGCAACTTTATCCAGAGTATCAACCACCAGCACTTTTTTCTGCGAAAGCACCGCCACACGATCACACAGTGTATACAGCGTATCCAGATCGTGGGTCACCAAGAATACCGTTAGATTGAGGGCATCCCGCAGGGTGCGGATCAAACTGTCAAACGCCGCCGCACCAATGGGATCAAGACCCGCAGTCGGTTCATCAAGAAACAGAATATCCGGGTCCAGTGCTAAGGCACGGGCTAGCGCAACACGCTTGACCATACCACCCGACAGAGATGCTGGATACTTACTGCCAGTGCCCGGCGGTAGCCCAGCCAGTGCCAGTTTAACCTGAGCCAATCGCTCAGCCTCAGACCGGGGTAATCCGGCGTTTTCTATTAATGGTAATGCCACGTTCTCGGTCACGGTTAGAGAACTGAACAGTGCGCCTCGTTGAAATAATACGCCGAATCGGCGCTCGACCATGGCGCGGGATTGACCTGACAGTGCCATTAAATCCTTGCCAAAAACATGAATTTTCCCGTCAGTCGGACGACGTAACCCAACAATACTGCGTAACAGAACAGATTTACCGGTACCCGAGCCACCAACCACGCCAAGAACTTCGCCGCGCTTAACATCAAGATTCAACCCTTGATGCACGCACTGTACGCCAAAGCAGTTAACCAGATCGCGAATTTGAATGATTGCATCTTGCGTCATTTGGCTCACCACCCCATTTCCATGAAAAATAGCGCTGCCACGGCATCAAGCAAAATCACCACAAAGATCGAATGCACCACACTGGTGGTGGTATGAACCCCGACTGATTCAGCACTACCGGTTACTTTGAACCCCTCCAGACAGCCAATAATAGCAATCAGGAAAGCAAAAATAGGGGCTTTACTTATTCCCACCAGAAAATGCTGCAACCCATTACTGTTTTGCATAATCGACAAAAACATAGTGGGAGAGATATCCAGTGTTAAGGCACACACCACCATGCCACCGAAAATACCGCAAACCATGCCAATAAAGGTTAGCATCGGCAGAGAGATCAATAGTGCCAAGACGCGCGGTAGCACCAACAGTTCGACCGGATTCAAGCCCAGTGTTTGGATAGCATCAATCTCTTCATTGGCTTTCATCAAGCCAATTTCAGCGGTAAAAGCACTGGCTGTTCGCCCTGCCATCAGGATCGCGGTAAGCAGTACCGCAAATTCACGTAGAAAAGAAAATACCACCAAATCGACGGTAAAAATGCCCGCGCCGAAAGTAGTGAGTACGGTTGCACCGAGAAAGGCGATAACTGCCCCCACCAAAAAGGTGAGCAACATAATGATCGGCACAGCATTGAGGCCAATCTGTTGAATATTGGCAATTAATGAGGTAATGCGCCAGCGGGAGGGGCGAAAAAGTGTTCCCAGCAAGGTTTCCAGCGCCAGACCAATAAAGCCCAATAGTGACTTAATATCTTGCCATAAGTTATCTACCGAACGGCCGGTATTAGCCAGCATCTCAAGCCAAAACCGTGTGGGTTTTTCAGACAACTCAGGGGTTAAGTCAGGCAATACATGGCTTACCGTTTCAAGTAATATCCTCCGCTCTTCTGGCAATTTAGGCGCAAGTTCGCGTAAATTTGCTACACGGTCCTCACCCAGAAGCAGAGCTAACAACGTTGCACCGGCGGTATCTAACGCCCCCAGTTGGTTGAGATCAAATACCCCCCCACTGGGCATATTAGCGCGCAATTGCGCAACGCGCGGCTCCAAAACGCAGTAATGCGCCAACACCCAGTCCCCCCGGATATAAACTCTGGGGGGCTGAGCCGCGCTATCGAGATCAAGTTGTGCGGGGGACGTTTGCTCAGTCATTGCTCAGACCTTACCTATTTCAAACTCTAATGTTTCAAACCCTAAATAGGTATATCACACAGTTAAGTAAGAGTAATGACTGTTTAATTAATGAAGTGTTAACCACACCCTAATCAGTGAGGTGTGGCACGCTGTTTGCCCAATTGCCGTATTTTCCTCTCTGGCAGGGTAAACCAAACGACTACCGCCAGCAGAATTAACAGTACGCTGGCAGTACCTAATACCAGACTATGTGAGGCAGAAAAGGCCAGTTTGGCGCTGCTCAGTAGATGCTCGTCCCCACCAAGGCTATTGACCACCTGAATGGTTTCACTGATAGAAGCACTGGCCTGTGTAACCAGATCAGCGGGTAAATCTGCCGGCACTGTTGCAAATAGTCGGTGGTGATAAACTTATCATCCCCTTTTGCTGATGGAGCTGCACATGAACCCATTCAAAGGCCGGCATTTTCAGCGTGACATCATTCTGTGGGCCGTACGCTGGTACTGCAAATACGGCATCAGTTACCGTGAGCTGCAGGAGATGCTGGCTGAACGCGGAGTGAATGTCGATCACTCCACGATTTACCGCTGGGTTCAGCGTTATGCGCCTGAAATGGAAAAACGGCTGCGCTGGTACTGGCGTAACCCTTCCGATCTTTGCCCGTGGCACATGGATGAAACCTACGTGAAGGTCAATGGCCGCTGGGCGTATCTGTACCGGGCCGTCGACAGCCGGGGCCGCACTGTCGATTTTTATCTCTCCTCCCGTCGTAACAGCAAAGCTGCATACCGGTTTCTGGGTAAAATCCTCAACAACGTGAAGAAGTGGCAGATCCCGCGATTCATCAACACGGATAAAGCGCCCGCCTATGGTCGCGCGCTTGCTCTGCTCAAACGCGAAGGCCGGTGCCCGTCTGACGTTGAACACCGACAGATTAAGTACCGGAACAACGTGATTGAATGCGATCATGGCAAACTGAAACGGATAATCGGCGCCACGCTGGGATTTAAATCCATGAAGACGGCTTACGCCACCATCAAAGGTATTGAGGTGATGCGTGCACTACGCAAAGGCCAGGCCTCAGCATTTTATTATGGTGATCCCCTGGGCGAAATGCGCCTGGTAAGCAGAGTTTTTGAAATGTAAGGCCTTTGAATAAGACAAAAGGCTGCCTCATCGCTAACTTTGCAACAGTGCCCCTGAAAGCATTGCGCGAGGGAGATACCCTAGTAGTTTGGGCACTAGATCGGCTCGGTGGTTCATTGGGTCAAGTCATTACTTTACTCGACGACCTGAAGAAACGCGGAATAACTTTCATAGCCATCAAGGACAGAATAGACACAAATGCGCCAGTTATAGGGGAAATCTATACTCATCTGATGGCGATATTCTCTAGCTTTGAACGCAACCGCAATATTGAAAGAACGCGCTCAGGCCTTGCAGCTGCACGCGCAAGGGGCCGTGTGGGAGGGAGAAAACCGTCACTTTCTGAAGAAGATGTTAAACAAATTAGAATCTTACTTGCTGATCCTGAAATGACAGTTGGTGCAGTTGCTAAGCGCTTCAACGTTTCTCGCATGACTATTTATCGCTACACCACAAAATCATGAATGACCGCAGCATGGCGGTTTTATTTTCTTATGCCGTCAGGGCATGGAAGGCGACCACGCCGGAGTTAAACGGGCACCGGCCGCAAATCGCCGGAAACCGCAATGCTGAACGTATCGCCCGACCCAGCCCCCTCCCTGCAAAGCCCTAATCCCGCTCACCGCCACACAGCTGCCGTACGTCCCCCACGGGGGTGCGCAGTGGGCGCCGCGCGCCTGCGCGCGGGAACGGCGGCCCGCCTTCGGGTCGCGGCGCCGTACTGCGCGTTAGCGGCCGCACGCGGCCGGTTACGGGGGACACTACGCCATACGACAAGCGACCCGCTGAGCTGCACAATCCACGGATAACACAAGCTACATACATGTCGATATGGGAATCCGCCCATCTTGCCGGGCGCCGCTGTCGTGTGGGAATCGGCCCACCTTGCCGGGCGCCGCTGTCGTGTGGGAATCGGCCCACCTTGCCGGGCGCCGCTGCCGTGTGGAAATCCGCCCATCTTGCCGGGCGCCGCTGCCGTGTGGGAAACCGCCCATCTTGCCGGGCGCCGCTGCCGTGTGGGAATCGGCCCACCTTGCCGAGCGCTGCTGCCGTGTGGGAATCGGCCCACCTTGCCGGGCGCCGGTGCTGTGTGGAAATCCGCCCACCTTGCCGGGCGCCGCTGCCGTGTGGAAATCCGCCCACCTTGCCGGGCGCTGCTGTCGTGTGGGAATCGGCCCACCTTGCCGGGTGCGTAATTGCATCGGACTTGACTACCCATTTGCATTTTACTTGGTGACCGTTTGCAGATTACTTGACCATCACCAACTAAATCTGTCCCATTAGATTTAGTTGGCGTAAGGCCTTACATCTTAACGGCTGCTGTGTGCCAGAAGCGGACGTTATAGGAAGCAATCTTTTGCCGGATTCGGTAAAACCCCAATTTTTCCGAACCGCACTCGTCCCCGCGCCGTTGTGGCGCTGATAACTACATGTAGTGGTTTTCTCAGATGCTGCCGATACTACATACAGCGGGTGCGGGGGAACCCGCAGGCCAACACTAGGGCAGAACGCGCCGGTTTCTCTGCCGCGCCATTACCGTTATACATACAATAATGCTAATTATTCGCACCATGGCACTTTTTAAATTTAACACCGGAGCCACATGGACAAGGTGTATTCCGCCCTATTTTTTCACCTTTTGATATAACTGATTTAAAGTTATCGCTCTTTGTCGTTTTAGTAGGTAAAAAATCACTTAGTATTTTGTATTCTCTTGATAATCTTTTGGCTTTTTCATTTTGCTCTTTGGTAAATTTCTCTGGGGATATGCTATATATTAGGTCTTCAGATCTTCCTTCTGTATTTTGCGGCTCTGTTGCAATAGTAATTAATTTTTTAATATGTCTGTATTTATTAAAGGCAACCTCAGCATAAGCATTTATATAAGATATACGTTGAATTCTGTAATCAGAGTAACTCAACTTGCTATCGTTAGGAAAAAAAAGGAATAAGTAAAACTTTCCAGGCTCATCGATTGATTCGACCATTCTTGACGTTCTTAGATGAGGCTGAGTTGTTTTTAATTTCTCTTTAAAGTTCTTTGAAAGGTAATATCTAGATTGCCTACTTTCTTTGGCTAATTCTCTAACACCTAATTCATGTGTAGAAAATTCAATTTCACTAAAAAAACCAACGTTAGCTGACAATATACTTGTCGAGAAGTTGTGGATTAGGTTATCCCAGAAAACGCTACCCTTTTTCATTGAGAGCTGATATTGATAATTGAAAGTGGTTTTATAGTTTTTCCATTCACCTTCCGGTATGGTCATCCCTTGATCGTTTCCAATAATTTCTTTTGATATTATGGTTTTATCACCCATAATGTAAGCAGCAAGAGTCTCTTCTTCCCCAGCGCTGACCAATAATGTTCTTTCTCTTACAACCCTCTCTTTTTCGTTAAGGTAGCCAATGAAATCAGTTGCTGTGTTTAACTCGGTTAACAGTAGTTTTAGGGCAGTCTCATCAAGTATATGGACAAAAGTCTTATCAGGATAAACGTCTCCGACACAAAATGGATTTTCTAGACATTGATGGGCGTTTAAAGGAAATATGTTAACTAAAGTAGCAGAGCTGCCTTTTTCTATTTTGTCAAAGTACGAGATCGCCGGATCTGAAATATTATTAGTGACGGCCACCAAATGAAAATTAAAAGAATTATCTATTTTAATGGGGAGGTTAACTGAGCATTCTTTGTCAACAAAAAGTCTTTCGGGATGATCTTTTATAAACTTCTCTGCGCCAAATAACTGTGTGCAAGACTGTATGACTGATTTTTTAAACCATCTCTGCCATGCAACCTTAGGATCTTTGTTTTTATTGTATGTAATAGCTTTATCGGAAAAAATTATTATATCTTTATCAAAAATAACTAATAAGTCACTAACTTCTTTCCCAATTTTATTTTTAGAGTAACCCTCATCGCTATAAACATTAGGATAAGACCAAAGACCAAAAAAAGCATCATCAGCGAACTCTATCAGTTTTTCTTCTGACTGAGTGAATCCGCTACCCCTGATTATTTTTCTAAGCATAAAACTCCATCCCCCTGCGTTGCGTGTAAGAGTCTTGTCAGTTGATAGTACACAAGTCACTGGAGACTGACATCTTTTACAATATGTTCAGGTAGGGTGATAACTAATGCACCTATCAGCCTAGGGAGTATCTATGTTCGGTAAAACGCCAAGTCTGCAAATTCTCACCTTAAAACTCTGCATTATTCGGTAAAACCCTAATTTTGCCGAAAAAAAGCCGCCCCGAAGGACGGCTATAAACCTTTCAGTTTTGCCCGTTCAGGCTTTCACCTTCACAGACTCCGGCACCATTAAAGGAACCAGTTGATCAACTGCAATACAGCCGCAATTAAGGTCAGAATAGCGATAATCAGCTCAATCATTCCCCGCACCTCCATCTCTGTGGCGCGTAGGTTACTAGGCAATCCCCTTTCCTCTAATCCGCCCATCCGGTTATGCCATTCACTTAACCAAAAGAAGAATTTCACCTCGCTGTATGCCGGATGCCCGCGAAGCATCACAGGCTACAGAGCAGATAACCCGCCTTGAGCGGGTTTTCTGCTTTATGAGGCCGCCGCCAAGCGGTTTTTTTACGCCTCGTCAGGGCATTCGGTAAAACACCTATTCTCCTGAATCCCACTGGCCCCGCGCCGCTGCCGTGTGGAAATCCGCCCACCTTGCCGGGCGCCGCTGCCGTGTGGGAATCCGCCCACCTTGCCGGGCGCCGCTGCCGTGTGGGAATCCGCCCACCTTGCCGGGCGCCGCTGCCGTGTGGGAATCCGCCCACCTTGCCGGGCGCCGCTGCCGTGTGGGAATCGGCCCACCTTGCCGGGCGCCGGTGCCGTGTGGGGGTCGTCTCAGAATTCGGAAAATAAAGCACGCTAAGGCGTAGTCACCCCGTGACTCCCCCGCGCCGATGCAGCGAGCTTCGTTCCGTCTTGCAGTGACGCAATCAGCGGGCAGGAAACGTTCCCTTTCCGCGCATGGCAGGCGCACACCAGTTCAGACAGCACGGCCTCCATGCGTGCCAAGTCGGCCATCTTCTCGCGCACATCCTTGAGCTTGGGGTCGGTTCCGGCTGAGGGCGAAATGACACCCTAAGCTTTCGGTTCCTTGGGCCAAAGATATTCGCCAGTCAGTAGAATGTGCGCCCAGCCCAATGGGGATATGTGGGGAAGAAATTCAGGGGGAACATCCAACCCTTCGTTCCGCCGCTCCGTGACGGCATGACCAAGATGGACGGTATTCCAGTAAATGATCACCGCAGTCAATAAATTGAGCCCAGCGATTCGGTAGTGCTGCCCCTCTGTCGTGCGATCGCGAATTTCCCCCTGCCTCCCGATACGGAGCGCATTTTTGAGCGCATGGTGGGCCTCTCCCTTGTTAAGACCGATCTGAGCACGCCGCTGCATGTCCGTATCCAGGATCCACTCAATAATGAAAAGGGTCCGTTCAATACGACCAACTTCACGAAGCGCAACTGCAAGGTTGTTTTGTCGTGGGTAAGAAGCGAGCTTGCGCAGGAGTTGGCTGGGCCTGATTTTGCCAGCGGTCATCGTCGCGGCACAACGGAAAATATCAGGCCAGTTCGCAACGATAAGATCCTCCCGGGCTTTTCCACCTACCAACTTGCGTAACTCCCTGGGGGTCGTATCGGGATTAAATACGTACAACCGCTTCGATGGCAGATCCCTGATTCGCAGAACGAGATTGTAGCCGAGCAGGCTACTGGCTCCGAACAAATGGTCGGTGAATCCTGCTGTATCGGCATACTGTTCGCGAACATGGCGACCGACCTCGTTCATCAGTAGTCCATCGAGAATATACGGTGCCTCGCTCACGGTCGCCGGGATCGACTGACAAGCGAATGGCGCGAACTGGTCGCTTACGTGAGTATACGCTTTGAGGCCGGGAACAGAACCATATTTGGCATTGACCATGTTCATGACTTCGCCATGCCGCGCTGTCGGGAAAAACTGACCATCGCTCGATGCTGACGTGCCCATCCCCCAGACGCGTGACATCGGCAGTTTACCCTGCGCGGCCACCACAATTGCCAATGCCTGGTTCATGGCTTCGCTTTCAACATGCCAGCGGGCAAGGCGTGAGAGCTGCCAGTAATCATGCGTGTTTGTAGCTTCCGCCATCTTACGCAGGCCCAGATTGAGCCCTTCAGCGAGCAGGACGTTGAGCAGACCGATCCGGTCGCGACATGGAGCCCCGGTTCTCAGATGGGTAAACGCATCTGTGAAACCAAGGGCTGCATCAACTTCAAGCAGCATGTCGGTAATCCGAACGGACGGCATTCGGCGATACAGATCCAGTATGAGTGCCTCGGCACCATCCGGCACGTCTGCTGTCAACCTGTCGATCCGCAACGTTCCATCTTCTATGCTACCGTGCGGAATAGTGCCGTTACGGGCAGCCCGGGCCAGCCGCTTAAGAGCGATCGTGAGTCGCGCCTTTCTGTCTGCCAGCCAATCCTGTGGGTTGGAAGGCACGGCCAGTTTTGCATTTTCCTGCGCCGCGATCATCGGCACCAGTACCTGCTTGAGGTCACCATAGCGGCGCGAATGAGCGAGCCAGACATCTCCGGAACGAAAAGCATCCCGGAGGTGAAAGAGTACCGCCACTTCCCAAAGACGGGTATCTCCTTTTTCCTGAGCTCGTAAATGACGGTTCCATTTGGAGCTGGGCCGCAGGAAACGCCTTTCTGGCGATGCAACACCTTTCATCTCTCCGATCGACAAAGCTGCTGCTACCAATGGTCCGGCGACCGGCGCGGCTTCGAGCTTCAGACAGCGCAACATGCGGGGCGCATAACGACGAAAGCGATGGTATCCCTGCCCGACATATGCAAGAGGCTCATCGGCTAGCGTGTTGCTGAGTTGAGTCCCTGTCGCTACCAGTTGAGCGAGCCGGTCCCATGCAACCGAACTGGCGACAGCCATCTCCAGCGGGGTTCCGTCACTGCGGGCCTCAAGCAACGAAGCTCCCAGCGCGGTGAAGGTACGGATCGTATCCGTGAGTGTGGCTTTAGAGCCGGAAATTGTTTCGTCATGCTGGCGCTTCGCTTCCCGCCAGGTTTTTCCTACGATCCTGTCATGGGTTTCGACTATGGCATCAGCAATCGCCGCTTCCCACTCCACAACACAGACGGCAAGGATCGCCCAGCGGCGGTCCGAAGTGATGTCACGCAAACCGTCGGTGAAGTAGCGTTCACCCTGCCGACGCAGCCGGGCAATGCGATGGGCAGGTATGCTGGCCAAAGCACTATGATTGATATTCAGGGTACGCAGAAATTCGAGCCTGTCGAGCAAACGGTTAGCAGCAGCCGAGTTGTTACCAACCTCGAAGTTGCGAAGCCAGATGAAACGACTGATATTGCCGGCGAGCATTTCACTCAGAAGTTTGTCCAGGTGATCGCGAACATCCGCTGTTAAATTTTCCGCAATCCGCGTTTCAATCCGCCGCTCAGCGGCGACCAGAGCATCCGCGCACAAGCGCTCGATTGTCGATACTGCGGGCAGAATGGTGGAAGTTTCCCGACACCGCACAATAAAACGATGAGCAAGATCCTCGTTTGATCTGGCATCTTCGGCCTGGCCGAAAGTCCACTCCCGCAGATCACGGGCACCACGGCCCGTGAAGGTCTTGTAGCCGTAAATTTCGCGCAGCGTGTCCATGTGCTGCTGACGGGTTTGGCGCCGTGTGGCATAAGTGAGAAGCGCATCAGCCGGAACTCCAAGCTGAGCACCGACGAAGGAAAGGACTTCACGCGGGATCATCTCACCAGGAGCCAGTGCACGGCCCGGATATCGTAAGGCACAAAGTTGCAGGGCAAAGCCAATCCTGTTTTCCGGTCTGCGGCGCTGCCTAATGTTTTCCAGGTCATCATCGCCCAGCGTGTAGAACTTCAGTAGCGACAGTTCGTCCGTGGGCAGATCGAACAGCGCTGCTCGCTGCCGTTCGGTGAAAATATGGCGTCGTGACATACAAATTCGTCCCTTTTGAAGTATAGTCTGTTTTGGACAACAGCCAGCCCATATAAATCAGGGCGTTCCGATACAAAAATCCAGGAGGGTTCAATTGGGACATCGTGCCGCCATTTACTGCCGGGTTTCAACAGCGGATCAGTCTTGTGAACGCCAGGAATTTGATCTGCGAGCCTTCGCCGGCCGTGCCGGCTACGACGTGGTGGGAATATTTAAGGAAACAGGTTCAGGAACTAAACTCGACCGGGCCGAGCGAAAGAAAGTCCTGGCGCTTGCCCAGTCCAGACAAATTGATGCAATCCTGGTCACTGAGCTTTCCCGGTGGGGGCGCTCGACGCTCGATCTGCTCAATACGCTACGTGAACTGGAGAACTGGAAGGTTTCCGTGATAGCCATGAATGGAATGGCGTTCGATCTTTCGTCGCCGTATGGACGAATGCTGGCGACGTTTCTTTCCGGCATTGCGGAGTTTGAGCGGGATCTCATCAGCGAGCGGGTCAAGTCAGGCCTTGCTGTTGCGAAGGCACGTGGTAAGAGGCTTGGTCGTCAGGCCGGAGTGCGACCAAAATCAGACCGACTTTTGCCTAAGGTGGTTGCGATGAGGGCCGAGGGACGCAGCTATCGCTGGATCGCACGCGAGCTCGGTATCAGCAAGAATACCGTCGCTGACATCGTGCAACGACACAGAGCTAACGCTTAGGGTGTCATTTCGCCCTCAGCCGGAACCGACCCCTTATGCTACATAAGTTTGCGGTAATGGTGCCAACTTACTGATTTAGTGTATGATGGTGTTTTTGAGGTGCTCCAGTGGCTTCTGTTTCTATCAGCTGTCCCTCCTGTTCAGCTACTGAAGGCGTGGTGCGTAACGGTAAAAGCACTGCCGGACATCAGCGCTATCTCTGCTCTCACTGCCGTAAAACATGGCAGCTACAGTTCACTTACACCGCCTCTCAGCCCGGTACACACCAGAAAATTATTGATATGGCCATGAATGGCGTCGGATGTCGCGCCAGTGCACGCATTATGGGGTCCGCTTGGAAAACGGAAATTTTCCTACGTTAAGCGTTTTGAGCTTAACGAGTGATTTCGTTCCATTGGGGTCAGTTTGGATATAGAGAATTATTGTACGGTAAGCCTGTTTTTTGAACAGACTTACCTATAGCAATAGGGTGTACTCCCGCGCTATACAGCGTTTTCAGGGGATTTTGTCTTAATCGGATAACCTAAATGCGATACAGCAAGAGCGACAACCTAAAAGCGATAGCCACTGACGATAAATCAATCACTTACGCATCCGAATTGGTTGAATAATGTGCTTAACGTACAAAAATTTCCGATCTCCAAACTGACCCCTAATAGGAGCAGCTGCAATGAATATCGTCGGCCCTGGCGGCCTGTTCCTTTATGCGGCGGCGTTGCTCACGCTCCTGGCAGTGCTGGCCATCGCCCGCAGGCAGCCGAGGCGCGCCAACCAGGCCAAGGCGGCCCCCCGTTCTCCGAGCACGCCGATGATAACCGGATCTCTCGATACGATGATATGCATGGAGAAGCGGGCGCAGGGCGTGCGGGATTAGCGCGGCACGGCGCCTGCACGAACCGCGGGGTCAGGCGATGATAGCTGTTACGCGAATTTCGATACGCATGGTTGGAAGCCCCAGCGCTTCGATTCCCAACTGCGTCCAGATTGGAGCGCGGTCGGGCATGTAGTGGCGATACAGCTTGGCCATTGTTTCGTTGATCACGGGAGGGAATCCACCGACGTGATAGGAATTGACGTGGACCACATGCGGCCAGCGTGCTCCGGCGGTCGCGAGCGTCCGTTCCACGTTCTTGAACGCCTGCTCGATCTCTTCCTCAATCGACTCCGGAATGACGAGATCGTCGTTCCATCCGCCCTGTCCGGAGATCTCCACGCGGTCACCAATGCGCATTGCCTGAGAATAATGAAGCGCGTCATGCAGGCGCGTCCCGTATCCGGGGGTGATGAAGAATGAAGGTGTTGTCATGAGTTTGCCTTTGATGAGCCAGGTCAATGCGGCTGCAAGTGACCGTATGCATGCAGAAAGAGATGCAGGGCGTTCGGCACTAGCGCGCCGGCTGCGGTGGAGGGCTTTATTCCACGTCTTCTACGGTGAGGTCCCGGCCGTTGAACTGCACGGTCTCCCCGGCTCGGGCACCCTCGATCGCTTCGAAGATCGGCGCCATCGTGGAAATGCCCATGAGCTCACGCCCCTGACAGGTAAACTTGCTCGTTGACACCGCGATCACAAAGTGGCGGCCGGACAGCTTGACGACAGCGCCTTCGTTGACGGCCAACTTGGGGCCGAAATCGATCGTCCTGAGCTTTTCGAGTTTATTGGCGTAGTCATGGAGCGTGTCATCGAGCGCTTCAGCGAAGTCGCTCGCGACCTCGGCCTGAGCTAGTTCGTCGTTTTCGATCGGTTCGCTCCGATCGAGCCGAGCGGTAGAGACATAGTCCAGGTAGTTTTCGCGAGCGCTGTGCAACGCTGCTGTCTCCAGCAAGAGCATAGTTTCTCGTATGTGGTCCTTGTTCCAGTCCATAATCACCTCCTAATTTTCGATGTTCTTAAAGTTCAGCCTGCAGATGTGTGGGCCAGGATGGCCAGCCTTTCCGGCTAAGCGACACCGCTATTCGTCGCTGATGACGTCTTCGCCCTGGTATGGAACCCTGATCAGCCGAGGATCTCGAATGATGCTCGTGACGAGCCAGACATATTCCTGCTCGGCGGTATCGAAGCCGAGGATGCTGAAGGATTGGCCGAAAGGGCATGGCGGGAAGTCTGGAAAGCCCTCGCGCAGAACGTAACGCTCGGGATCGCTGTGAAACTCGCTCTTGTAGACTTTCCGTAGTCCGTGCTTGCTCGGCGCGTCCTGGTCACCTGCCGGTGCTGTTTCCCGATGCTCCACAAGGCGCTCGGACAAGTCGCGGGGGCAGATTTCGTGGAACACGTCGAAGGCGTCGATCAACAGGCCTTTATGCTCTGTCGCCGGATCGGTGATCGCGTAGATGTTGGAGGCATCTTCGCCGTCGTCCCCGCTCTCGAGGCGCAACGCCGCATCGACGCGAATGCTGCATGCATCGAGGGTTGACCCTAGTTCGAGATCGACGAGATTGCCGTCCTTGACGCGGTATTCGCGGTCATAGCCGTTGGCGATGAATGACTGGACTGCTTCTAGAACGTCGGTCACCTGGGAGGTCATGGAAGCACCTTCATCTTGAACTGGATTGGACACGCTCGCGCACAAAGCGCGCTGTGACTCGGCGGACGGAGAAGCTCGCGAAGTGCGTTACTCATAGCCACTTGGCCTTCTTGAAGCGCATGAACAGGAGAAGGCAGAACACCGCTATCACTCCGAGCACGACGAAGTAGCCATATGGCGTGTCCAGTTCCGGCATGTGCTTGAAGTTCATGCCATATATTCCGGCGATCGCCGTCGGGACCGTCAAGATCGCCGCCCAGGCCGCGAGCTGGCGAGTGACCACACCGATCCTTTGCGCTTCCAGAAGGCTGCTGGCCTCGAAGACCGTGGACAGGACAAGCAGGAGGCCGTCGACCATGGACTGCACGCGGTGGACATGGTCCGCGACGTCGTGGAAATATGGTGTCATTTCGGCGCTGATGCAGGGAAAGTGGCCGCGAACGAGCTTTCGCACCAGCTCGGCCATAGCCCCGAGCGTGCGCTGGAACCGCGTGAGTTCGGACCTTAGTTCGAAGATTCGCGCCACCTCTTCTGGCCCGAGGAAATCGTGCAGCGACCGTCGCTCCATCGCCAGGACGTCGTCCTCGATCATTTCGAAGATGGGCAGATACTGGTCGACCACTCGGTGCAAGATCGCGTGCAGCACATAGTCGACACCCTTGCCGAACTGCGTCGGCGATGCCTCGAGTTGCTCCCGAAGTTTGCCCAGCGCTCCGGCATTGCCGTGCCGCACGGTGATAAGGTGATTGTGACCGGTGAAGATCGCCATCTTGCCGTAGCTGATCCGGTCGCCGACCAGCTCGGCGGTCTGGGCGACGACGTACAACTCATCGTTGTAGACCTCGAGCTTGGGCGGGCACAGCGGGTGCATGGCGTTGTCGATCGCCAAAGGATGGAGGTTATACGTCGTCTGGATCGCGCTGAGTTCGTCTGCGGTGGGCTCGCTAAGCGCGATCCAGCAGAAGCCCGAGCGATTCTCGTTTAGTTCGACGTGCTCATCGAGCCTGATTTCACGGACTCGCTTACCTTCGTTGTAATAATATGCGGCGATAATGGTCATGCAGGCCTCGCAGGAATTCGCAGGCCACGCTGTACAGCCGGTCGCGCCAGCCCGCGTTCGAGCCATGCCTGCACGTTCGAATAGCTGCTTAGGCCGAGGATGTCGCCCGCTGCGTAGAATTCGACCAGCGCATTCACCCAGCCAAACGTCGCAATGTCCGCGATCGAGTAATCATCGACAATCCATTCGCGGCCCTCCAGCCGGTGATCCAGGACCCCGAGAAGACGCCTGGATTCATCAACAAAGCGCTGCCGAGGTCGCTTGTCCTCATAGTCCTTGCCGGCAAATCGCAGGAAAAAGCCTAGCTGTCCGAAGGTCGGCCCAACGCCCGACACCTGAAAGAACACCCAGGCCAGAGTCTCGTACCGCTGGGCGGGTGTTGTTGAGATGAGCTGCCCCGTCTTGTCGGCCAGATAGATGAGGATCGCACCGGTTTCCCATATGCCAATGGGCTGGCCGTCAGGGCCAGCCGGATCGATGATCGCGGGTATGCGGCCGTTGGGATTCAACGACACGAACGCTGGATCCTTCGACTCGTTGTTCGAGATGTCGACGAAGTGGGGCTCATACGGCAGGCCAGTCTCCTCCAGCATCATCGAGACCTTGACGCCGTTGGGCGTGGGGGCCGCGTATAGTTGCAAGCGATCCGGATAAGATGCTGGCCAGCGCTGCGTGATGGGAAAGGAGGAGAGGTCTGTCATATCTGGATCCTGGCACTGCGACGGCGGCTGAATGGAATGATCTGCTTCAAGGCCGGGTTCGACGACCGCGTCGATTGACGCGGTCGTCGGAGGTTGCGAACCGGATCGGCGCGGCACTAACGGCAGCGAAGCCTGTTCCGCTGCAGCCCCGGCCGCAGGGCTCACATCGCCGGCCTCATGCCGCTTTGGAAGAACCCAGTCGGGACGGACGAAGTGGCAGGTGTAGCCGCCCGGCCGCTTCTCCAGATAATCCTGGTGATCGGGCTCGGCCTCCCAGAACTCGCCGACCGGCTGGACCTCGGTCACCACTTTGCCATCCCACAGCCCCGAGGCATCCACATCGGCGATCGTATCCTCGGCGACGCGCTTCTGCTCCTCGTCGACATAATAGATGCCCGACCGGTAGGAGAGCCCACGATCATTGCCCTGGCGGTTCAGCGTCGTCGGATCGTGGATCTGGAAGAAGAATTCCAGGATGTGCCGGTAGCTCGTCACTGTCGGGTCGAAGACAATCTCGATCCCCTCGGCATGCGTGCCGTGATTACGATACGTGGCGTTCGGAATATCGCCGCCCGTGTAACCCACACGGGTCGAGATGATGCCGGGCCGCTTGCGGATCAGATCCTGCATGCCCCAGAAACATCCTCCTGCGAGAACAGCGCGCTGATGCATGTTAAGCCTCCTCTACTTGATCGAGATATTCACCGTATCCCTCGGACTCCATCTCGTCGCGCGGGATGAAGCGAAGGGACGCAGAGTTGATGCAGTAGCGCAGACCGCCGCGGTCGGAAGGACCGTCCGGGAAAACGTGGCCCAGATGGCTGTCGGCGTGTACCGACCTGACCTCCGTCCGGACCATGCCGTGTGCACTGTCCCGCACCTCGTTCACGTTTGCCGGAACGATCGGCTTGGTGAAGCTGGGCCAGCCAGTACCCGAATCGAACTTGTCCGTTGAAGCGAACAGCGGCTCTCCCGACACTATGTCGACGTAGATGCCAGGCTCCTTGTTGTCGTTGTGCTCACCCGTGAAGGGCCTTTCGGTCCCCGAATCCTGGGTAATCCGGCGTTGCTCGGGGGTCAGGCGGTCAACTGCTGCCTGTGACTTCTCAAACTTCATGATAGTCTCCAATAATTAATCTAGAGAGCTCGACACACTGTCATTTATCTTTGCAGTCATTGCGCCGACTATAGCAGTGCGCCCCAGATTTATCCAATACGCTGCGCGTATAGTTTCCATAGCGCCGAAGCTCTTCACGTCGTGATTCAGTTCCACTCATACCGGGCTGCCAGCTGCGCGATGTTCCGTATCTCGACCGTTGCCGTGGAGCCGGATACTGTCGCGATCACGACTTCGCGCTCCAAGACAAATCCGTCGATCGGCCGAGTGACGAGGCCTTGCACGGTCGGCGATCGTTCCGGAAGAATGCATATGGCGTGGCCGTCAGCGACGACCCGTTGCACCCAGTCCTCGCGATCTGATCGAAAGCGAGGTCGCATGAGCAAGTCCCGTCGCGCGAAGTGATCGAGGATCCGATCGCGAAACTCGCATTTCAGGCGATCGACGAAAGGAAACTCGAGCAGGTCTTCGCCGCGCACGATCTCGTTGGCAGCCAAGGGATGGTTTGCAGAACAGCCGAGCACGAAGCGCTCCCGAAATAGAGGATGCACATCCAGCTTGCGTTCCGGTCTTGTTTCACGCGGCATGATGCACGCGTGGTATTTTCCTGAAAGCACCTCCGATGTGTCCTCGTTCGACTGGAGCGAGTGCAGCTTGATTTCGATGGATGGCATCTCCGCCAATGCGCTCTCGAAGAATGCCGTAAATTCCTTTGGTCCGACGGTGGGCGCGACGGCGACATCCAGCACGCGGTGCCCCCCCATCGCCCAGTGCTCCGAGTGATTGCGAACGCTCTTCATCGCGACCACCATGCGCCGGAATTCTGCCTCGACGTCATGGCCAAGGCCAGTCAGGCGGCTGTTCTTCCCGTCGCGATAGATCAGCGGCCCGCCAAGCTCATCTTCCAAGCGGCGGATCGCGCGGGTCAGACTTGGCTGTGACACACCGCTCAAGCGAGCGGCCGCTGTGAAATTCAGCGTCTCGGCCAAGTTGATGAAATAGCTGACTTGATTGAGTTCCATAGTCCTTTGGCCCACGCGCCTGACTGATACCTCTTCCGTGAGACCGCCTTTGGAAAGCAGGTCGCAGAAGTATGCTTGGCGCATATAATCATGGTATAGGGGCTTGTCTATATGCGCCAGACATATAAATGATAGCCTGAGATGACGATTACCGGTTGGCGGTGCGCTCCGCTCAGCTCCGTCGAAGGTTCTGAGAGCGCAACCGCCAAGCCGCGTGCTGGAGGTTTGATGGACATGGCAGGAAGATCATTTACGTTTGTCAGTGGGGCTGGCTCTCCGCTGTCCGGGCACCTCGAACCGCCGGAAGGGACGCCGCGGGGCTGGGCGATCTTCGCCCACTGCTTCACGTGCGGGAAAGACAGTCGCGCCGCTGTTCACATCTCGCGCGCGCTGTCGCGTGCGGGCATCGGGGTCTTGAGGTTCGATTTCGCCGGGACCGGGATCGGCGGTGGGACGGGAGAACCTGTGAACTTCGCGTCGGACGTCGAGGACCTTCGGGCCGCCGCAAATGCGATGGCGGCGGCGGGCATGTCACCGTCCCTCCTCGTCGGGCACAGCCTGGGTGGCACCGCTGCGATCGTAGCCGCCGCCGACATGCCTGATATTGCGGCGGTAGCGACGATTGGTGCGCCGGCCGACCTTCAGCATATCTTGCGCCTCTTCGGACCGAATGATCTGGACACCATCGCGAGCGAGGGCGAGGCCTCGGTGGAGATTGCCGGTAGGCCCTTCCTCATTCGCCGAGGGTTCCTTGAGGCGGTTGAGGGGATCGACGTCGAGAAGGCCATTGCCTCCCTGCGACGGCCGGTGCTGGTCATGCACTCTCCGCTGGATCAGGTGGTCGGCATCGACCACGCGTCGCGCATCTTCGTCGCGTCCAGGCACCCTAAAAGCTTCATCTCGCTCGACAACGCGGATCACCTTCTCACCGACGTCGCGGACGCGAACTACGCCGCGGCCATGGTGGCGGTTTGGGCGAGCCGCTTTCTCCCACCACTCAGCGCGGATCTTCCGCAGATCGAGGTTGCGGAGGGCGTCGTCGCCACCGAAACTCTTGCAGGGACGTTCCAGCTCAAGGTCCGCAGCGGCGAGCACACTCTGTTCGCCGACGAGCCAGCATCGGTCGGTGGCCTCGGGACCGGACTATCTCCCTACGAACTCGTATCTGCCGGCCTCGCAGCCTGCACGGTGATGACGATGCGTCTCTATGCGAACCGCAAGGGCTTTCCGCTCGAACGGGCGAGCACGACCGTGCAGCACGAGAAGGTGCCGGACATGATGCCACCCGACCGGTTCACCCGCACCATTGTCCTCGATGGGCCGCTGAGTGATGATCAGGGGTCAGTTTGGAGATCGGAAATTTTTGTACGTTAAGCACATTATTCAACCAATTCGGATGCGTAAGTGATTGATTTATCGTCAGTGGCTATCGCTTTTAGGTTGTCGCTCTTGCTGTATCGCATTTAGGTTATCCGATTAAGACAAAATCCCCTGAAAACGCTGTATAGCGCGGGAGTACACCCTATTGCCATAGGTAAGTCTGTTCAAAAAACAGGCTTACCGTACAATAATTCTCTATATCCAAACTGACCCCAATGGAACGAAATCACTCGTTAAGCTCAAAACGCTTAACGTAGGAAAATTTCCGTTTTCCAAGCGGACCCCATAATGCGTGCACTGGCGCGACATCCGACGCCATTCATGGCCATATCAATAATTTTCTGGTGTGTACCGGGCTGAGAGGCGGTGTAAGTGAACTGTAGCTGCCATGTTTTACGGCAGTGAGAGCAGAGATAGCGCTGATGTCCGGCAGTGCTTTTACCGTTACGCACCACGCCTTCAGTAGCTGAACAGGAGGGACAGCTGATAGAAACAGAAGCCACTGGAGCACCTCAAAAACACCATCATACACTAAATCAGTAAGTTGGCACCATTACCGCAAACTTATGTAGCATAACGGCAGAAATACACCGGTTTAAAGAATTACTGATCTGGTTTTGCGAATACTGATATTGATGATACTAACGGCCCACCGGCCTGTTGAGGAACCTGTAAAACGGAAAGGCTCATTGAAGCCGTATATTTTCTGGAGGTTCATCAGGCGCGGAACTCATCAAGGCGCGGGAATAAAATCCCATTCAGACGCCGGATAGATTCAAGCAAGCCAACTTGTCGTCAAAATCGGTGTTGCAAAAACGGGAGTGACCATAGATTCCGTTTTCCAAGCGGCCCCCCTCCAGTCTCTTTATTGATCCTGAAAGATCGGAAAAAGGATCAAGGCGTAACAGGGAGGGGGCTACGCCATTAGTAATAGGGGGGTAACTTGTCTCAATAGATCTAGGCTGATTTAGCGGCCATTTGGCCATGACAAGTAATAGGGGAGGGAGTTGTCTCACTGCCTGATGGTTTGCCCAATCTGTACCATTTAGCGCGGCTCATTCCTAACACTTCCCACGGTTTCTGTTTAGTCAGTGAATTAGCTTCGTAAACATCACGCTCAACGGCTCCAGCAGCTCTGCGGCGTTCCTCGTCACGCTTTCTGTCTCGTGCGCGTCTACGCTCTAACGCTTCATTTTTAGAAATGATAGTTTTTAGCTGGCGTTGCTCTTCATCTGTAATTTGAAACAGGTTGATTAGAGTGTCATTTTTTGGCGTGTAGAGTGGTGAAAATTCCTTGCCCCCGAAAGATACCTTCTCACCGGCTTCATACTGCTTTGCTTTGCTGTACAGCGTCATTAACTCTTGTGAACGGTAAGACCATGCAGGGGAGATCTCCGTGGCCAGTGCGGCCGCTTCGTGATACATCTGCGTTGAATTTGTCGCCCCGGACAACAGCAAAAAATTAATACGCCAAAATAAATGACGCATCCTTTCCCCTTCCGCTAACCCGCCGCGCAGCTCGTCCAGCTTGCGCAAATCTTCAAGCCTATCCCATGCAAGCTGACGACCGCTAAAACCTCTGAGGTTGCTTTGTCGGCCTCCGGGCAGCAATTGAAGTTTCTGTTCTGCTTTTGTCTGGCGTTGCTTTTCAATATCCCAGCGAGCCACCGGCAATAACATTTCAGCAAGGTACTCGAAGTTATAACGGATTGGTGCGCCATCACGTTCTAGAACGCTTACTACACGGCAAATATTGCCGCTCTTAGTGTTAACCGTATTAACCAATCGTAAAACCCGGCTGGCGTCTTTAGCTGCGGGATCAGCCCCTAGCGAGGAAAGTTTAGATACTAAATGCTTTTGGCAAGCATTCCAGCGCGGTAGCGCGGCACGTGGCAAGGTTCCTTCAAGTAGCCATTTAGCCTGAATACCACGCCCGGAATAGACCATAAAGGAGGGTTCTGGTATGCCTTCTTGTTGACAGAAATAGTTGATTGCAGCGGCCAAAGCTTCAGGTGTTCTACCCTGCGCCCAACTCATCTTGTAGGTATCTATATCGACAAAAAGCAACCCCAAACGTAAGAGGTTTACTACACGCCGGTTAGGACGCATAAATTCAGCTTGGGTTATCCATGTATCGCGTGAGGTATCGACCATGCTAAGAACGGTGGCCATCTCACTTAATGGGTAAGAAGATTGGCGTTTACCCGTTGGCCACTGAGCCAGTACAGAAAAGAAACCATGCCGCCCGGAATTGTGATAGGTCTCCGCTTCGTCGGCTGGATTAAAAAGTGCCAGTTGTGATGTAGCCACGTCTACCCCTTAGACTTGCCAAGAGGCACAACACCGCTATAATAGAGGTGTTGTAACCCTTAGCCTATGTCAGGCAATAATAGTTGTGTTGCAGCCTGCCAGCTTTAGAACACAACTTTGAATTTTAAGCCCCGTTTGTTGACCTTCCCGCCAAGTCGGATCAGCATCGGGGTTTTACCTTTTTAGGCCGCCAGTAATTGAAAAGGGCGCGCCTTATCTATTCTGCTGCGGCGATCTTCTGAATGCAGTGCATCCCATAAATCGACTTTCTTCTGCAAATCCAACCAAAAATCAGGATTGTTACCAAAGACTTTTGCAAGGATGAGCGCGGAATCTATTGTTATGGCCACTTTTCCATGACAGAGCTGATTAACGTGCTTTCTCGTCCATCCGGTATAGGGGTCTGAGGGCCAATGGAACGAAAACGTACGCTAAGGAAATAACCAATTGTTATAATTGATATTATTCATTCTTCTCTATGAACTGAAAGCCCGCACTAAGCAATGTTTTAGCCTCAAATGACTTTTTTACCTACCCAACTAACGTAACGATCGCACATCAGGTCGTTTTTCAACCGCATAGTGACACCTGCACTCACATGCGAGAAAACACATATGATTTTGACTTCTTGTTTTGGTGGAGAGACAATACCCATTCATAGCAGGAGTACATAATGCCAGAAATTGCATCCCTACAACTTTTCAAAATACTATCTGATGAAACCCGCCTGGGTATCGTGCTACTGCTCAGGGAGATGGGGGAGCTGTGCGTATGCGATCTCTGCACAGCGCTGGAACAATCACAACCCAAGACCTCCCGCCATCTGGCGATGCTTCGGGAAAGTGGCCTGTTGCTGGATCGCAAGCAGGGGAAATGGGTTCATTATCGCTTATCCCCGCATATTCCTTCCTGGGCTGCCCTGGTGATTGAGCAGGCCTGGTTAAGTCAACAGGACGACGTACAGGCCATCGCCCGTAAGCTGGCATCGGCCAACTGCTCTGGCAGCGGTAAGGCTGTTTGTATCTAAAAATTTTGCCTGTACATATATGTTTTTACGAATATGAGGTGTTAAAGATGAAAATGTTAACGGTGTTTGATCCGGCGATGTGCTGCAGTACCGGCGTTTGTGGTTCAGATGTCGATCAGGTTTTGGTCAATTTTTCTGCTGATGTGCAGTGGCTGAAAGGGCGTGGGGTTCAGATCGAACGTTATAACCTGGCGCAGCAGCCTATGAGCTTCGTTGAGAACGAAAAAGCGAAAGCATTCCTTGAGGCTTCTGGAGCTGAAGGGCTTCCGCTGCTGTTGCTTGATGGTGAAACGGTGATGGCCGGGCGATACCCAAAACGCGCTGAACTGGCTCGCTGGTTTGGTATACCGCTGGAAAAGGTGGGTTTAGCTTCCACCAGTTGCTGTGGTGGTAAAACTTCCTGTTGTTGAGTATGTCAGGAGGACATATGAAATTCTTAGAGAATATCCCGTCTTACCTGTTTTTCACCGGTAAGGGAGGTGTAGGCAAAACTTCGATTTCCTGCGCAACGGCTATACGTCTGGCTGAACTGGGAAAGCGTGTTCTGCTTGTCAGTACCGACCCGGCTTCCAATGTCGGTCAGGTATTCGATCAGACTATCGGTAACACTATCCAGCCCGTGACTGCTGTGTCTGGTCTTTCGGCTCTGGAGATTGACCCGCAGGACGCCGCCCAGCAATACCGCGCCAGAATCGTTGACCCTATTAAAGGTCTTTTGCCTGATGACGTTGTTAACAGCATCAGTGAACAGCTTTCAGGAGCTTGTACGACAGAGATCGCTGCATTCGACGAGTTTACTGGCTTACTGACTGACGCTTCTCTGCTGACCCGCTTTGATCACATCATTTTTGATACTGCCCCAACTGGCCACACTATTCGCCTTCTTCAGCTTCCCGGAGCCTGGAGCAGCTTCATCGAAAGTAACCCGGATGGTGCTTCCTGTCTTGGTCCAATGGCTGGGCTGGAAAAACAACGCGAGCAATATGCTCATGCGGTTGAGGCATTATCCGATCCTGAACGAACTCGCCTTGTGCTGGTCGCGCGATTGCAAAAATCAACACTGCAGGAAGTCGCTCGTACTCATGACGAATTATCAGCTATTGGCCTTAAAAATCAGTATTTAGTCATTAACGGTGTCCTGCCTGCGAGCGAAGCAGAACGTGATGCACTGGCCGCTGCAATATGGCAACGGGAGCAAGAGGCGCTGGCAAATCTTCCTGCCGGGTTATCTGATTTGCCGACAGACAACTTATACCTGCAGCCGCTGAACATGGTTGGTGTATCCGCATTGAAAGGCCTGCTCAACGAACACGCTGAGATAACATCGCTTCCTGAACAAAGCCCACAGAACAAGCCAGAGAATATGTCGTTGTCTGTCCTGGTTGATGATATCGCCCGCAGTGAACACGGTTTGATTATGCTGATGGGCAAAGGTGGTGTGGGCAAAACCACAATGGCTGCGGCTATCGCCGTCAGTCTGGCGGATAAGGGTTTTGATGTGCATCTCACCACCTCAGATCCTGCTGCACATCTCAGTACAACGCTCAATGGCAGCCTCAAAAATCTGCAGGTCAGCCGAATCAACCCTCACGATGAAACTGAACGCTATCGTCAGCATGTTCTTGAGACGAAAGGCAGGGATCTGGATGAGGCTGGGAAACGGCTGCTCGAAGAGGATTTACGTTCTCCTTGCACAGAAGAGATTGCGGTGTTCCAGGCGTTTTCACGCGTAATTCGTGAAGCTGGCAAACGGTTTGTGGTCATGGATACGGCACCTACCGGGCATACGCTATTACTGCTTGATGCTACCGGGGCTTATCACCGTGAGATTGCCAGGAAGATGGGGGATAAAGGTCATTTTACCACTCCGATGATGCAGCTTCAGGACCAGGAACGTACCAAAGTTTTGCTGGTCACTCTGCCTGAAACCACACCTGTACTGGAAGCGGCAAACCTGCAGTCCGATCTTGAACGTGCGGGGATTCATCCCTGGGGCTGGATTATCAATAACAGCCTTTCGATTGCACAGACGCAATCGCCGCTGCTTTGCCAGCGCGCCCTACAAGAGCGTCCTCAAATCGAGGTTGTGAAAAACCAGCATGCAAGCCGCATAGCGTTAGTACCGGTAATGGCTGCAGAGCCCACTGGCATCGAGAAACTCAGAGAGCTGGTTGTTTAATTTTTTTTGTATATACAGGGCGGCAAAGCCGTCCTGTCTGGAGGATTTATGTTACTGGCAGGCGCTATTTTTGTCCTGACCATCGTTTTGGTTATCTGGCAACCGAAGGGATTAGGGATCGGCTGGAGTGCGACGCTGGGCGCGGTACTGGCGCTGATCTCTGGCGTAGTCCATTTTGGTGATATCCCTGTAGTGTGGAATATTGTCTGGAATGCGACGGCGACCTTTATTGCCGTGATTATTATCAGCCTTCTGCTCGATGAATCGGGCTTTTTCGAATGGGCGGCGCTGCACGTTTCACGTTGGGGTAACGGTCGCGGGCGTTTGCTGTTTACCTATATCGTTTTGCTCGGCGCAGCGGTGGCGGCACTGTTTGCCAACGATGGTGCGGCATTGATTCTGACGCCAATTGTTATCGCCATGCTGCTTGCATTAGGTTTCAGCAAAGGCACTACGCTGGCATTTGTCATGGCCGCCGGGTTTATTGCCGATACGGCCAGTCTGCCGCTTATCGTGTCCAACCTGGTTAACATCGTTTCTGCAGACTTCTTTGGGCTGGGTTTCACTGAGTATGCGTCGGTAATGGTGCCGGTGGATATCGCAGCCATTATCGCCACGCTGGTGATGCTGCATCTGTTCTTCCGCAAAGATATTCCGCCAACTTACGACCTGGCTCTCCTGAAAGCACCGGCAAAAGCGATTAAAGATCTGGCAACCTTCAGAACCGGCTGGATAGTGTTGATCCTTCTTCTGGTTGGCTTTTTCGTCCTTGAGCCGTTGGGTATCCCGGTCAGTGCGATTGCTGCTGTAGGGGCTGTCATTCTGTTTGCGGTGGCGAAGCGAGGCCATGCCATTAACACTGGCAAAGTGCTTCGCGGTGCGCCATGGCAGATCGTCATATTCTCTCTGGGAATGTATCTGGTGGTCTATGGTCTGCGTAATGCCGGACTAACAGAATACCTCTCCGGTGTGTTGAACGTGCTGGCAGATAAAGGACTTTGGGCCGCGACGTTTGGTACTGGCTTCCTGA
Source organism: Citrobacter sp. RHBSTW-00570 (assembly GCF_013739755.1). Lineage (NCBI taxonomy): Bacteria > Pseudomonadati > Pseudomonadota > Gammaproteobacteria > Enterobacterales > Enterobacteriaceae > Citrobacter > Citrobacter sp. RHBSTW-00570. The sequence continues at coordinate 70,207 of NZ_CP056400.1, forward strand.
CGGCTTTCCTCTCTTCCATCATGAACAATATGCCTACCGTGCTGGTTGGTGCTCTCTCTATTGATGGCAGCACTGCAACAGGCGTTATCAAAGAGGCGATGATTTTTGCCAACGTGATTGGCTGCGATCTTGGACCGAAAATTACACCTATTGGTAGCCTGGCAACGTTGCTCTGGCTGCATGTCCTTTCACAGAAGAACATGACCATCACATGGGGATACTATTTCCGCACCGGGATCGTCATGACTCTGCCTGTGCTGTTTGTAACGCTGGCCGCGCTGGCGCTACGTCTCTCTTTCACTTTGTAATGAGATACTGATATGAGCAACATCACCATTTATCACAACCCAGCCTGCGGCACGTCGCGTAATACGCTGGAGATGATCCGCAACAGCGGTATCGAGCCGACCGTTATTCTTTACCTTGAGACTCCACCTTCACGCGATGAGCTGCTCAAACTCATTGCGGATATGGGCATTTCCGTCCGGGCTTTGCTGCGTAAGAACGTCGAGCCGTATGAGGAACTGGGTCTTGCAGAAGATAAATTTACTGACGACCAGCTCATCGACTTTATGCTACAGCATCCGATTCTGATCAACCGTCCGATCGTAGTGACGCCACTGGGAACTAAACTTTGCCGTCCTTCAGAGGTTGTTCTCGATATCCTTCCAGATGCCCAGAAAGCGGCTTTCACCAAGGAAGACGGTGAAAAAGTCGTTGATGATTCAGGTAAAAGACTGAAATAAAGACGAAGGGGGCATTTGCCCCCTTCATTATTACTTCGCCATTTCTTCCAGCAGGTCAATACCAACCGGCTCTTCGCTCTGTAGCGCTGTTAATGCAATACGCTTTGCATACTGCTCTTCCACATCAGAGATGAGAGGCAGCTCGCGGTTCGCCCTGATCTTCAGGAAAGGCGAAGACGGTTGAGCAGCTGCCAGGCTGTTATTAACGACCCATGCCCACGGCTCGATGCCAGCTCGGCGTAGATCCTGCTGCAGGTTAGCGGCTTCCAGTACAGGTGTCGTTTCGGCAAGCGTCACGATAATCACCTTCGTCTTCTCCGGGTCTGCTGCTTTTTCGCTATCACCTGTCTTCGATGTCAGAAAGCGAGAGAATTCGGCTTCATGCTGTCGCCAGAACACACTCATGCAATTGTTGAATGCCTTTACATCACTCATGTTCGTCCTCAAATTTTGCTCAGATTAACCCGGCTCTCATCTTCCAGAATTTTATAAACAGTGGAACGGGCAATACTGAGCCGGCGGGCAATATCTGTTGCACCAGTTCCCTGCTGATGAAGTGCCAGTACACTATTTCTGTCGATGATGCGCTTTCGGCCAAACCGGATACCTTTCAGCCTGGCCTCCTGCCGTCCTTCGTTCGTACGCTCCAGAATCCTCCTGCGTTCGGCCTGGGCTACAGCTGAAAGAATGGTCACAACCATTTTCCCCATTTCACCGTCGGTGCTGATCCCGTCGTCTATGAATCGGACCGCGACTCCCTGAGCGTCGAATTCTTTTATCAGTTGGATCATATCGGCAGTGTCGCGGCCAAGCCGGTCGAGTTTCTTCACCAGGATGACGTCACCTTCCTCCACCTTCATTCGCAGCAGATCCAGTCCTTTCCTGTCGGTAGAACTGCCGGATGCTTTGTCGGTAAATATGCGACTGGCTTTCACCCCCGCCTCTTTAAGCCCCTTGATCTGAATATCGAGGGACTGCTGGCTTGTTGATACCCGTGCGTAACCAAAAAGTCGCATAAAAATGTATCCTAAATCAAATATCGGACAGTGGGTGTCTGTTATAACAAAAAATCGATTTAATAGACACCTAGACAACACCATTTTAGTGTGTCCGAGAATTTATAATATTTCGGACGGTTGCGAAATTGTTAATTCATGACCATCAGGCAGGGAGGCCGGTATGCCCGTCGATTTTCTGACCACTGAGCAGGAACTGAATTATGGTCGCTATGTTGCAGAACCCAATGACGTGCAGCTGGCGCGCTATTTTCATCTTGATGAGCGGGATCTTGCCTTCATTAACCAGCGGCGGGGAAGGCATAACCGGCTGGGAATTGCGCTTCAGCTCACCACCGCCCGTTTTCTGGGCACCTTTCTGACAGACTTAACCCGGGTTCTGCCAGGTGTTCAGCAATTTGTCGCGGTGCAGCTTAATATTCGCCGTCCAGAAGTCCTTACCCGCTACGCAGAACGGGTTACCACCCTCAGAGAGCATACTGCGCTGATTAAGGAATATTACGGTTACCATGAATTTGGCGATTTCCCCTGGTCTTTCCGCCTGAAGCGCCTGCTGTACACCCGCGCATGGCTCAGTAATGAGCGACCCGGCCTTATGTTTGATTTTGCCACCGCGTGGCTGCTTCAGAATAAGGTCCTGCTGCCCGGAGCAACCACACTTGTACGTCTCGTCAGTGAAATACGCGAACGGGCAAATCAGCGGCTGTGGAAGAAACTGGCCGCGTTGCCGGACAGCTGGCAGACCGCCCGCGTGACGGAGCTTCTGGACATTCCTGAGGGGCAGCGTACTTCACCGCTGGAGCAACTGAAAAAGGGACCGGTCACCGTCAGCGGCCCGGCATTTACCGAAGCGCTGGAGCGGTATATCCGGCTGCGAAACCTGGAATTTTCCCGACTGAATTTTACCGGTCTGCCTGCTATACAACTGCGTAATTTGGCCCGTTACGCAGGCATGGCGTCGGTAAAATATATCGCGCGAATGCCACAGCAGAGAAAACTGGCCGTACTCACAGCATTCGTTAAAGCGCAGGAGACTGCGGCGCTGGATGAGGCCATTGATGTGCTCGATATGCTGATACTGGATATCACTCGTGCGGCGAAGAAAACGGGGCAGAAAAAACGGCTCAGGACGCTTAAAGATCTTGATCGTGCTGCGCTAATATTGGCGCGGGCATGTTCATTGTTGCTGGATGAACAGGCTGACGATGCTGAACTGAGGGAGACCATATTCAACAGCATACCGAAAAGCAGGCTGGCAGAATCCGTCTGCAAGGTAAATGAGCTGGCCCGGCCTCAGAACAACAATTTCCATGACGAAATGGTGGAGCAGTACGGGCGGGTAAAGCGCTTTCTTCCGGCGGTATTGCGCGACCTGCATTTCCAGGCAGCGCCAGCCGGAGAACATACGTTGTCCGCCATTCATTATCTGACCGAACTGAACTGCTCGAAAAAGCGCATCCTGGACAATGCGCCTGAACATATTATTACCGGCCCCTGGAAACGCCTGGTATACGATGCGGAGGGCCGGATACAGCGTGCCGGTTACTCGCTTTGTCTGCTGGAGCGCCTTCAGGATGCACTACGTCGAAGGGACATCTGGCTCGAAAACAGCGATCGCTGGGGAAATCCCCGCGAGAAGCTGTTGCAGGGGGAAGAATGGCAGGCTCAGCGGGTCCCCGTTTGCCGGGCGCTGGGACATCCCACTGATGGACATAAAGGCGTGCAACAGTTGGCGGTCCAGCTAGATGAAACCTGGAAAACCGTCGCATCCCGCTTTGAAGGAAATGCGGAGGTTCATATTTGCCATGACGGTAAACATCCTTCCCTGACTATCAGCAGCCTGGAGAAACTGGAGGAGCCAACATCGTTGCATCGTCTCAACAGTCGGGTAAGGCTGCTACTCCCGCCAGTAGATTTGACGGAACTGTTGCTTGAAATAGATGCCAGAACGGGATTTACACGTGAGTTTACGCATGTCAGTGAATCCGGGGCCCGGGCACAGGATCTGCACATCAGCCTGTGCGCGGTCCTGATGGCAGAGGCCTGCAATATCGGGCTGGAACCGCTGATAAAGCACAATATACCGGCGCTGACGCGCCACCGGCTTAGCTGGGTAAAACAGAATTACCTCCGGGCAGAAACGCTGGTCAGCGCCAATGCCCGCCTGGTTGATTTTCAGTCCACACTGGAGCTTGCTGGCCGCTGGGGTGGTGGCGAAGTGGCTTCAGCTGATGGCATGCGCTTTGTCACGCCGGTGAAAACCGTCAATTCAGGACCTAACAGAAAATATTTTGGTTCCGGACGTGGCATCACCTGGTACAACTTCGTCTCTGATCAGTACTCTGGATTCCACGGCATCGTTGTCCCCGGCACATTACGAGATTCCATTTTTGTGCTGGAAGGCCTTCTGGAGCAGCAGACAGGGCTGAATCCGGTTGAGATCATGACAGACACAGCCGGTACCAGCGACATTATTTTTGGCCTCTTCTGGCTGCTGGGATACCAGTTTTCCCCCCGGCTTGCCGATGCCGGTGAAGCGGTATTCTGGCGAGTGGATAAATCGGCAAATTACGGTGCACTGGACGAACTGGCACGTGGTTGTGCCGATCTGTCGAAAGCCGAGGATCAGTGGGATGAGATGATGCGAACCGCCGGTTCGCTGAAACTGGGCACCATTCATGCTTCAGAACTCATTCGCTCTTTGCTGAAAAGCTCGCGCCCATCAGGGCTGGCACAGGCGATCATGGAAGTGGGGCGCGTCAACAAGACGCTGTACCTTCTTAATTATATTGATGATGAGGATTATCGTCGGCGGATCCTGACGCAGCTAAACCGGGGGGAAGGCCGCCATGCTGTGGCGAGGGCGATCTGCTACGGGCAGCGCGGTGAGATCAGAAAGCGCTATCGTGAAGGTCAGGAAGATCAGCTGGGGGCACTGGGCCTGGTCACTAACGCAGTGGTACTGTGGAACACACTTTATATGCAGGAAGCCCTGAGCTGGATACGCAGTAATGGAGAAGAAATCGGGGTTGAAGATATCGCCCGGTTGTCCCCACTGATGCACGGGCATATCAATATGCTGGGGCATTATACGTTTACGCTACCGGAGGATATTTTGAAGGGGGAACTGAGAGAACTAAATTTCAATTTAAACAATGAATTAACTTCTTAGCGTACGTTTTCGTTCCATTGGCCCTCAAACCCCGGATCCTGGCACTGCGACGGCGGCTGAATGGAATGATCTGCTTCAAGGCCGGGTTCGACGACCGCGTCGATTGACGCGGTCGTCGGAGGTTGCGAACCGGATCGGCGCGGCACTAACGGCAGCGAAGCCTATTCCGCTGCAGCCCCGGCCGCAGGGCTCACATCGCCGGCCTCATGCCGCTTTGGAAGAACCCAGTCGGGACGGACGAAGTGGCAGGTGTAGCCGCCCGGCCGCTTCTCCAGATAATCCTGGTGATCGGGCTCGGCCTCCCAGAACTCGCCGACCGGCTGGACCTCGGTCACCACTTTGCCATCCCACAGCCCCGAGGCATCCACATCGGCGATCGTATCCTCGGCGACGCGCTTCTGCTCCTCGTCGACATAATAGATGCCCGACCGGTAGGAGAGCCCACGATCATTGCCCTGGCGGTTCAGCGTCGTCGGATCGTGGATCTGGAAGAAGAATTCCAGGATGTGCCGGTAGCTCGTCACTGTCGGGTCGAAGACAATCTCGATCCCCTCGGCATGCGTGCCGTGATTACGATACGTGGCGTTCGGAATATCGCCGCCCGTGTAACCCACACGGGTCGAGATGATGCCGGGCCGCTTGCGGATCAGATCCTGCATGCCCCAGAAACATCCTCCTGCGAGAACAGCGCGCTGATGCATGTTAAGCCTCCTCTACTTGATCGAGATATTCACCGTATCCCTCGGACTCCATCTCGTCGCGCGGGATGAAGCGAAGGGACGCAGAGTTGATGCAGTAGCGCAGACCGCCGCGGTCGGAAGGACCGTCCGGGAAAACGTGGCCCAGATGGCTGTCGGCGTGTACCGACCTGACCTCCGTCCGGACCATGCCGTGTGCACTGTCCCGCACCTCGTTCACGTTTGCCGGAACGATCGGCTTGGTGAAGCTGGGCCAGCCAGTACCCGAATCGAACTTGTCCGTTGAAGCGAACAGCGGCTCTCCCGACACTATGTCGACGTAGATGCCAGGCTCCTTGTTGTCGTTGTGCTCACCCGTGAAGGGCCTTTCGGTCCCCGAATCCTGGGTAATCCGGCGTTGCTCGGGGGTCAGGCGGTCAACTGCTGCCTGTGACTTCTCAAACTTCATGATAGTCTCCAATAATTAATCTAAATAGATGCGCGGAATAGTAGATCACTGAAAGGGAACTCAGCCCGGATTGTGCGATCTGATCAATCGCCAAACCAACCAAAACCACCAACCGGACTGAGCGATGCCGATCATAGCACCAATACCCCGTGGCGAACGACGCCTGATGCAGAAAGCTATTCATAAAACGCGCGATAAAAATCATGCCCGCAGACTCACGGCCATGCTGATGCTTCATCGGGGTGAACGGGTCAGCGATGTTGCCAGAACTCTCTGTTGTGCTCGTTCATCCGTTGGTCGCTGGATTAACTGGTTTACGCACTCAGGTATTGAAGGCCTGAAATCCTTACCCGCAGGGCGCTCCCGACGCTGGCCTTTTGAACATATCTGCACCCTGTTACGTGAGCTGATAAAGCATTCTCCCGGCGATTTTGGTTATCAACGTTCACGCTGGAGCACCGAATTACTGGCAATAAAAATCAATGAGATAACCGGTTGCCAGTTACATGCAGGAACCGTTCGCCGCTGGTTGCCATCTGCGGGGCTTGTATGGCGCAGGGCCGCGCCAACTCTGCGTATCCGTGACCCACATAAAGATGAAAAGATGGCGGTAATCCACAAAGCGCTGGATGAATGCAGCGCAGAGCATCCGGTATTTTATGAAGATGAAGTGGATATCCACCTTAATCCTAAAATCGGTGCGGACTGGCAGTTGCGCGGACAGCAGAAACGGGTAGTGACGCCGGGGCAGAACGAAAAATACTATCTGGCCGGCGCACTGCACAGTGGCACGGGTAAAGTCAGCTACGTGGGCGGCAACAGCAAAAGTTCAGCGCTGTTTATCGCTCTGCTGAAGCACCTGAAAGCCACTTACCGGCGGGCGAAAACAATCACGCTGATCGTTGATAACTACATTATCCATAAAAGCCGCGAAACACAGCGCTGGTTGAAAGCAAATCCCAAGTTCAGGGTAATTTACCAGCCGGTTTACTCGCCGTGGGTGAATCATGTGGAACGGCTATGGCAGGCACTTCATGACACGATAACCCGTAATCATCAGTGCCGCTCAATGTGGCAGTTACTGAAAAAGGTCCGCCATTTTATGGAAACCGCCAGCCCATTCCCCGGAGGAAAACATGGTCAGGCAAAAGTGTAGCGGTATTAGGCGCAGCTATTTAGAGAGCTCGACACACTGTCATTTATCTTTGCAGTCATTGCGCCGACTATCGCAGTGCGCCCCAGATTTATCCAATACGCTGCGCGTATAGTTTCCATAGCGCCGAAGCTCTTCACGTCGTGATTCAGTTCCACTCATACCGGGCTGCCAGCTGCGCGATGTTCCGTATCTCGACCGTTGCCGTGGAGCCGGATACTGTCGCGATCACGACTTCGCGCTCCAAGACAAATCCGTCGATCGGCCGAGTGACGAGGCCTTGCACGGTCGGCGATCGTTCCGGAAGAATGCATATGGCGTGGCCGTCAGCGACGACCCGTTGCACCCAGTCCTCGCGATCTGATCGAAAGCGAGGTCGCATGAGCAAGTCCCGTCGCGCGAAGTGATCGAGGATCCGATCGCGAAACTCGCATTTCAGGCGATCGACGAAAGGAAACTCGAGCAGGTCTTCGCCGCGCACGATCTCGTTGGCAGCCAAGGGATGGTTTGCAGAACAGCCGAGCACGAAGCGCTCCCGAAATAGAGGATGCACATCCAGCTTGCGTTCCGGTCTTGTTTCACGCGGCATGATGCACGCGTGGTATTTTCCTGAAAGCACCTCCGATGTGTCCTCGTTCGACTGGAGCGAGTGCAGCTTGATTTCGATGGATGGCATCTCCGCCAATGCGCTCTCGAAGAATGCCGTAAATTCCTTTGGTCCGACGGTGGGCGCGACGGCGACATCCAGCACGCGGTGCCCCCCCATCGCCCAGTGCTCCGAGTGATTGCGAACGCTCTTCATCGCGACCACCATGCGCCGGAATTCTGCCTCGACGTCATGGCCAAGGCCAGTCAGGCGGCTGTTCTTCCCGTCGCGATAGATCAGCGGCCCGCCAAGCTCATCTTCCAAGCGGCGGATCGCGCGGGTCAGACTTGGCTGTGACACACCGCTCAAGCGAGCGGCCGCTGTGAAATTCAGCGTCTCGGCCAAGTTGATGAAATAGCTGACTTGATTGAGTTCCATAGTCCTTTGGCCCACGCGCCTGACTGATACCTCTTCCGTGAGACCGCCTTTGGAAAGCAGGTCGCAGAAGTATGCTTGGCGCATATAATCATGGTATAGGGGCTTGTCTATATGCGCCAGACATATAAATGATAGCCTGAGATGACGATTACCGGTTGGCGGTGCGCTCCGCTCAGCTCCGTCGAAGGTTCTGAGAGCGCAACCGCCAAGCCGCGTGCTGGAGGTTTGATGGACATGGCAGGAAGATCATTTACGTTTGTCAGTGGGGCTGGCTCTCCGCTGTCCGGGCACCTCGAACCGCCGGAAGGGACGCCGCGGGGCTGGGCGATCTTCGCCCACTGCTTCACGTGCGGGAAAGACAGTCGCGCCGCTGTTCACATCTCGCGCGCGCTGTCGCGTGCGGGCATCGGGGTCTTGAGGTTCGATTTCGCCGGGACCGGGATCGGCGGTGGGACGGGAGAACCTGTGAACTTCGCGTCGGACGTCGAGGACCTTCGGGCCGCCGCAAATGCGATGGCGGCGGCGGGCATGTCACCGTCCCTCCTCGTCGGGCACAGCCTGGGTGGCACCGCTGCGATCGTAGCCGCCGCCGACATGCCTGATATTGCGGCGGTAGCGACGATTGGTGCGCCGGCCGACCTTCAGCATATCTTGCGCCTCTTCGGACCGAATGATCTGGACACCATCGCGAGCGAGGGCGAGGCCTCGGTGGAGATTGCCGGTAGGCCCTTCCTCATTCGCCGAGGGTTCCTTGAGGCGGTTGAGGGGATCGACGTCGAGAAGGCCATTGCCTCCCTGCGACGGCCGGTGCTGGTCATGCACTCTCCGCTGGATCAGGTGGTCGGCATCGACCACGCGTCGCGCATCTTCGTCGCGTCCAGGCACCCTAAAAGCTTCATCTCGCTCGACAACGCGGATCACCTTCTCACCGACGTCGCGGACGCGAACTACGCCGCGGCCATGGTGGCGGTTTGGGCGAGCCGCTTTCTCCCACCACTCAGCGCGGATCTTCCGCAGGTCGAGGTTGCGGAGGGCGTCGTCTCCACCGAAACTCTTGCAGGGACGTTCCAGCTCAAGGTCCGCAGCGGCGAGCACACTCTGTTCGCCGACGAGCCAGCATCGGTCGGTGGCCTCGGGACCGGACTATCTCCCTACGAACTCGTATCTGCCGGCCTCGCAGCCTGCACGGTGATGACGATGCGTCTCTATGCGAACCGCAAGGGCTTTCCGCTCGAACGGGCGAGCACGACCGTGCAGCACGAGAAGGTGCCGGACATGATGCCACCCGACCGGTTCACCCGCACCATTGTCCTCGATGGGCCGCTGAGTGATGATCAGCGCGCTCGGATCCTCGCGATCGCTGATCGGTGTCCCGTCGATCTGAGTCTCATCCGGGGTTCGGACGTGCAGACCGAGCTCTTGAGCGCCAGTCAGGCTGCGGATCCCGCGAGGCTGGCTTGACCGTGGCGCACACGGAGGAGGGCGAACGGACTGTGAGCCAATCGCCTACCGGCAATAGGGCGGCCGCGACAGAGCGAGCAATTCTCGCAGGCGGCTGCTTCTGGGGCATGGAGGATTTGCTGCGCCGAGCCAGGGGAGTCATTTCGACGCGTGTCGGTTACACAGGCGGAGAAATGCCTGATCCGACCTACGCGAGACATTACGGCCATGCGGAAGCAGTGGAAGTGACCTTCGACCCTTCCGTTCTCGCCTATCGCTCGCTCTTGGAACTCTTCTTCCAGATACATGACCCCACGACCTACGAGCAACAAGGCAGCGATGTCGGTCCGAGCTATCGATCGGCGATTTTCTACACCACCGAAGTGCAGAAGGAAGTCGCCCTCACAACCATCGCGGAAATCGAGGCATCAGGAAGCTGGCCAGGCCCGGTCGTGTCGGAGATCAACCCAGAAGAACCCTTTTGGGAGGCGGAGCCAGAGCACCAAGAATACCTGGTGCGCTATCCTGGGGGCTATAGCTGCCACTTCGTGCGCCCGACCTGGCGGTTGGACCGCTCAGACGAACGCCCAGCTGTAATACTTGACAGAAAGAGTTGATGATGACCGAAACCGTGACTAATCAGGCCGCCTGGCAGAAAGCGCCGGGGCAGCCACTGAGGATCGGTGTCACCGCTCTGCCGCATCTGGCGGCGAACGAGATATTGATCCGCAACGCGGCCATCGCGATCAACCCACTCGACTGGATTCTGCAGGACGTCGCGCTTTTGCCATGGCTCGACTATCCCGCGATTCTCGGCAGCGACGTCTCCGGTGAGGTCGCGGCGGTCGGTGGCGCGGTCGAGCGGTTCAAGGTCGGCGATCGAGTCATCGGACAGGCGGTCGGGACAACCGTAAATCAACCTGCGCAGGGTGCGTTCCAGCACCACACGATCGTGCTGGACCACATGGCGGCGCCGATCCCCAACAACATTGCCTTCGCTGATGCGGCAGTCCTCCCGCTTGGCCTTGGCACCGCCGCAAGCGGGCTCTACGGACGGACACAGTTGGCTCTCGCGCCACCGTTACACTCGCCGACCGCGCGTCCAGAGGTCGTTCTGGTCTGGGGTGGATCGTCGAGCGTTGGCTGCAACGCCATCCAGCTCGCGGTGGCGTCGGGCTACAGGTGCGTCGCCACCGCTTCGGCGCGCAACGTCGGCCTGTTGAAGGAGCTGGGTGCAAGCGAGGTTCTTGACCACTCGAGTCCAGCCATCGTGGAAGACGTGATTGAGGCAATGCGCGGGCGCAGTCTCGCTGGAACGCTTCACGCGACCGGTCACATGAAAGACTGTTTTGCCGTAGTTGCGAGATGCGAGGGCTCGCGCCGGGTGGCAGCGACGCTGGCCCCGCCCGACGAGCGTTCATTTGGAGTCGAGGCGACGCACATCTCCGGGACGAGCCTCAAGGATGACGAGGTTGGTCCAATGATCTACCGCGAATTCCTGCCGCAGGCTCTCGCGGCGCGCACGTTCGTCCCCGCCCCTCCGGCGAAGATCGTGGGCCAGGGCCTTGAAATGCTCCAGGCTGCCTTGGAAGCCCTGAAGGCGGGTGTATCCGCAGCGAAAATCGTCGTTACCCTGCCTTGAGTGACCAGCCAGGCGGTTTTTCGCGTTCGCAGTCTGAGGTGGCCCGCACTTTGCCGATTGGGAAGCTCTACCGGGAAAACGCGTTTGGGACGCGCGCTGCGCTCCTGCCGGAGCATGCGTTCCCGAAACCTGTTCCCGACTGCTTTTCCCCGAAACTACCTATCGGACATAGAGAAATGGGAATGCAGCGAGTGGTTTGAACGGCCGCTTCCGAAACCGCGTTCCGATCAATTGAGCGGCTAAAAGTGGGGCGATCACCGACATATTAGAATGAGACCGCCATGCCCGATCGGCCGGCTTGACGCGTAGCCAAAAGAATGCGGCTGATGGTAGGCTCGCTGACATTATGAAGCCCCGCCATCTGAGCAGCGTTGAGCTGCCGCAATTGCGAGTCTCCTACGCGTCGTCGTTCTTCTCGCGGTCCACACCTCGCTCATGCAATTCGGCATCGACGGGGCAGTTCGTGCAGCCCTCGTAGCAGCACAAGCGGCAGATGCGGTATGACTGCTCGAGGTTTTCCAAGCGATTTCGGAGAACGCGTTCAGCGATGTCCGATAAGGTTTTCAGTTCGTCTGGATTAAGGATCGATAGCCCTTCGGCAATCACTTGATCGCGCGAGGCCAGGACCTCGTCGCTCGCGACCTTGCCAGTTGGAGTAAGATAGAGGGATCGCGCGCGCCCGTCTGTCGAATGCTCCCTACGCTCGATCAATCCCTCGCTTACCAATCTATCCACCAGGCGAACAGTTCCAGCATGTGAAAGGCCCACCCCGATCGCAAGCATACGGATCGAGAGCCCGGGCTTGTGCGCGAGCAACGCCAGCGCTGAGGCGGCGGGTCCAGCTTCCGGCGCCCGCGATGAACTAGCGCGAACGATGTCGTCGCTGATCATGAGTGCGAACGCCCCGAAAATGTTTCGATCTCGAGGTCCATCCATTGCCACATCTATATGTGCGCGGAGCATAGACAGCAAGCCATACCGTGGTCCTCTTCCTCCGCGCGGCTTGTGGAAAATGTCCTGTTTTAGAAGGGTTTCGGAGGATTTCGACTGATCGAGCGCGCCGAAAAAAACGGGTCCGGCTCGTTAAGGCCGCGGAACCGTTGATACCTGGCGGCTATAGGGCAAGCCTTTTCGCTCGGAATCGCCGTAGGTCGCGCCCGAGAATCACTCCGCGTCAGCGCTGTCATCCAGGCCGCGCAGGTGCAGATCAGCGAGACCTAGCTTGCCCCCGGCGTCGCACTTCCATCGTGTCACCGCGCGCGATCACGATTGTATCAATCCCATTGAGGAACAGTCCGTGCTCCACGACGTCGGGGATTGCGGCGAAACGGGCGAAGACCGCGTCGCCATGCAGCTGAGCGCCTCCGGGCTCGATATCGCGACGGAGCATCCATGCCCCGCGGAGGTTCTGCAGGATTTGCACGCCCGCCGTCACGAGAGGACCACAGTCACGAGAGCACAAGCGCCCCTCTGTGGCGGACCGAAGCACGCAGCAGCACGAGGGACGCCGCTAGCAGAACTGCGTCCTTCAGTAGAAACTGCCCTGGTGCAGCCGAAATCGCAGGAAAGCCGCCGGCAGTCTGCTCCGCGACACCTGGAGTGGTGATGAAAAAGGTCAGCGTGATCAGATAGGTCGCTGCTGACATTAGTGCGCCTAGCGCAGAGAAGAGTGGACGAAATGCACCAAGGATCAGAACGAGACCGGTCGATAACTCGATAACGCCGATGAAATAGCTTTGCCCCTGCGTCCCGAACATGCCGAGCCAATTCATGATCGGGCTGTGTTCGATAAACGGGGCGATACCATAGGCCTCGTACGCTGTGAACTTCATCGCGCCGAACCACAGAAATACGATCACGAGAGCCCATCTAAGCAGGCCAAGATCCCTCCGACCGTGCTCGGGGACAAGAAATTCATAACGGTCGAAAATGCTCATCTAAAATTCCTCAACAGTGGTCCCGTGGGAACGTCACGAACGTCGTCTACGTGCTTCGGGCAGGCGTTGCAGTATATGCGCGACGCATATACCATATACTAATAAGCGAGATATGTCGAGCGGCTGGCTCGCGCTTCGCTGCCTCACGAAGCCATCCTCATCGGCGATGCCTTTACCCAGCAAACGCGCGACCTTTGCGGGATTTTGACTTGATGGGGCTGGCGCTCCGGGTGGGCCTATAGCCCGTTGGCAAACGTCCAGCCTGTACGGATGGACGCGGCCCTGGACGAGATAACCATGCCCACCGAAATCGTAGCAGCGATCGGCGAAGGCGCGCTCGCTTATCGAGAGAGCGGCATTCTCTCACTGGCAGATGGCAGAGTATTCTCCGCGTGCCGGCAGTATCGCTATCGCTTGAGCGAGGACAGTGTTGTCGTCGAGTTCGCAGACGGACCTCATATCGGGACGCAGTTCCTCAGCTTGAGTTTCTCGCGGACGGATACCGGGTTGGAAGCGAGTGGCGTCTATGCCTGCGGAGACGACACCTACCATGCAACCTACAGGATTCTGGGGCCGGCGGCCTTTGAAGTGGTCATCATGGTCCAAGGGCCTGCAAAGGCATACGAGCTAGTCAGCCGATATTCCCGGTCGGGATAAATGCTCATGTCAGGAGGGCAAGTCCTCTGTTGCCCTTATCATGGCCGTGAAAGGCAGCGCCGGAATAACTTACCACGCGCTGCAAATCCGAAGACGATTGTCGTCGTCATCAGAAGGTAGGCGACTATCCCACCAGGTGAAAGAGTCGGAACCGCTGCGAGGATCAACCCATCATTCCCGCCGGGTATGAGCGCGATGCCGATACCCATCAATGTGCCGCCGACGACAGATCGCAGAATGCCATTGGCTGTCGGCAGTTGGAGACGCAGATTGCCTTGGCGAAAGGAGGCGGTTAGGGCGCCTGCGATCGAAGAGATCACCGCAGTGAGCGCGACCTCGCCGGCCGGGGACATTCTGAGAGGAAGGGCGCGTTGAATCACGTCTGCGAAGGTCCAGGCCGGCGAGAGTGCATATAGAAGTCCGCCAGTGATACCGAGTCCAATCATCGAAGCGCCGAACGACCAACCCGGCTTTGTTCGCAGAACGCTCTTCGTGGAAACGAAAACGAGTGCCAGCACGAGCACAACTAGGAAGGCTAGGAGAGTAACGAGGCCTGTTGCGCTCGGTTTGGAGATTAAGCTTGGCCATGTTGAATCGTAGCCGAACCTGCCATGGTCGGCAGCCAAGATACCAATCGTTAATCCCAAGGGTAGAGCTAGAAGTCGCATCTCCCCATCCCCAAGCCGCGCCAGCGATCCGAGCAGGCATGTGTCATTAATGAGTGCGCCGAGGCCGAAGGCGATGGCGCCGATGAGCAGGAGGAAATTGATGCTGGTCGAGGGTGCGAGTGTTGCGCCCAGTGTTCCCGTCCAGACTATCGGGACCGCAACCAGGCCTGCCGCTGCCGACGCTGCGAGAAATCCGACGAACATTTTCGGCGGCTGTCTTCTGTGTAACTCATGAGCGGCCACCACTAAACAGGTTCCGCCTTGGTTCGCCGCATATCCGAACCCGAAGGCAAGTACGCATAGAAGAAGTTCGAGCGCAAACGATCCCATTATTTCAAGCCTGCCTGATCATATCGTCAGCCTTCTGATGCGACGTTCCAGCGTGGCGAGCGCCCCGGCTTAGCTTTACCACGGGAAGGCGCGATCCTGCTGTAGCCGCACAGATGGCAAAGGCTGACCGAGCCATCTTTGTCGAAGCCGTTTGCCACAAGGAGCCGCTCCGACAGCATGCCTAGAATGTCGAGGTCATTGGGCGACAGGGGCGAAATACATTCGGAGATCACCTGCTCCCGTGCCTTGAGCAAGGCGTCCGTTATCTTCTTCCCCGAATTGGTGAGGTGAATGAAGCGCGCCCGCCTGTCGGTGATTTGTCTTCGTCGTTCCACCAACTGTTCGCGCTCGAGCCTATCGATCAATCGCACCGTCCCGGCATGAGAAAGCCCGATCGAGGTAGCCAAAACGCTGATCGGCAGTCCGGGCTCCATGCTGAGTAACACCATCACGGCGGTCCCCGGGCCGCTTGGTGAAAACGAGGCCGAGACACTGGCGATGCTGTCTGCAACGGCCAACGCGAGTGCACCTAAATGGTACTTGGCGACCTCAGGCTCCATACCGCAAGAATATATGCTTCGCGCATAGACTTCAAGCGTGTGAAAATGTATGACCGCCGCATGCATCTATGACAGATTCGGACATGGTCATGCTCATTGAGGGGCTCAGCTCGGATTCCACATCTGAGATCAACGGACGTGCTCGTTCCCCAGGCGCTAGCGGGGGTGGGCTCGATGAAAGTGGACGTGCATGGGTGCCGCTCACCGGGCGCAGGCGGTTCGCCGATGAGACCGCCGGTATGATCGGACGGGTCTCATGCCCGACCTGACTCTTGATCTCCGATACCTGAAGTACGCCGTTCAGGTCGCCGAGGCCGGCAGCTTCCGCCGAGCGGCGGAGCGCCTATCGATATCGCAATCCACCGTCAGCCGACGTGTGCAGCTGTTTGAGCGCCAACTTGGCTTTTCTCTCTTCAAGCGTACGCGAGCGGGGGCAGGGCTGACTCCAGAAGGTGAGCGCTTCCTTCAACAAGCGGTGGTGGGAGCGCGCTACCTTCGTAACGCCGCAACGGAGATCCGCTCCGCGCGGAAACTCAAGACCGGGCTCGTGAGGTTTGGAATGCTTGAAGCGTTCCCGGCGTGCCCGATCATCAACATTCTCTCGGCATTCAGAAATAGACATCCGACGATCGAGGTAAAGCTTGAGGAAGGCACTTCAGAAGAAAACACTTTGGGGGTGAAGCGCGGATTACTGGACGCAGCAATCAGCCTGAGTGCGAGCAAGAGCCCTCAGTTCCAAGTTCGACGTCTCTGCGAACCAGATCTGTTCGTGGCATTGTCCCCGCTTCACGAGTTGGCAGCACGGCCACAGCTGTCGTGGGAGGACGTTTGTGACGAAGTCTTCCTCGTTCGCTCGGATGGCGCTGGGCGTGAGCTCGCTGGCATACTCCGGCGCATGGTGGGCGCCGGAGACGGAGCGGTTCAACTCTCGATCCAACAAGTCAGCCGAGAAACCCTGCTGACGATGGTCGAACAGGGCTTCGGCTTGACCATCACCAGCGTGATCTACCGGCCGGATATCGCGTTGATCCCGCTCCCATCGGCGCGGGCGCCGACGGCCGCTATAATTTCTTCCAGTGACAACGACAACCCGACTCTGCCGCTGCTGCTGAAGTGTTTCGACACCCCCTCTAGAGCGGGGACCACGGATTAATCGGCGCTCCCCGGCGTCAACGTTCGCCTGGCTTTGGCGAAGCCACGGTCTGTCGCGATGAACCGTTGTAACATCGGGACGATTAACCGAGCTGGGTCAACAGCGGACTGACCTTGCTCTCGGCCCAATAGGTGGGCGTAGTCAACAAGGTCCTGGTGGAGAGCTGCAGGTAGCTCGACCTGTACCTTAAGCGGCTTGTCGTCCGCGATGGGGCCTAGCTTAAGCTTCGACATCATCACCCTCCATATGGCTCCAGTACCAAGTCTCGCGTCACGAGAACGCGCACGGGAAATCCGGGCCGAATAGTGATCGTGGGCGCGACGTTGAGCTGACGCCTCACAATCTGCTGCCCTGCGTCGTTGATGGTGTCCTGCCCACCGTTCCGGATCGCCTGAACGAGCTGATCGTCGTTGTCGACCGCGAGTTCGGCGCCGACGCTCAGCAGTGTCGACAATCCCGCAGCCTTGGCCAGATCCCACCAATGGTAATCGACGCCATCCTGCAGCCCGGCGAACCCTTCAGCGTCAGCACCAGGCTGGCGCTCGAGAACGATCGAGCGCCCGTTCGGGAAGACGAGCCGAGTCCAGACGAGCAGGACTCGGCTCTGGCCGAACTGCACGTTGTTGTCGTACTGCCCGACCACACGAGTGCCTTGCGGCACAAGCAAGATACGGCCGGTTGGGCTGTCGTAGATGTTTTCGGTGACCTGCGCGGTGATCTGGCCGGGTAGATCGGATCGGATGCCGGTGATCAGCGCCGCGGATATCACTGCTCCCGCCTGAAGGACGTTCGGCGATACTGGCGCAGCGACGCGATCGGGCGCAACCGTCCTGCGATCGGCCGCGGCGTTCAGAAACGCGTTCTGCCGGTCCTGCGCCGAGGGCGTGGCGGGCGGCGGAGCGAGGCCAATGCTCGCCAAATCCGGCACCGGCGCGAGCGCTGGGGCAGCTCCCGCAGCAGCGGGTGTGCCCCGGCTTTCCGATCCGGAGAAGAGACGGCTGGTGCGCGCGGTCTCGATTTCCTGAAGGCGGCGCTGCTCTTCCGGGCTGATGCCGGGATTGGGCGTGGCCGTCCCGGGTGTGGGCACCGGCTGTCCGCGATCCTGGGTACTAAGGATCGGCCGGCCGAGGTCACCGGGAAGAGGGGGACCGAGCTGTGGCACGCCACTGTAATCTCGCGGCAGGCCGGCCAGTCCGTCAGCGGTCGAGCGGTTCTCGGTCGAATAGAGTTCGTCGTTCGGCCGACCGGCGTCGCGGGTCTGAAGCGCGTAGATCAGCGCACCTCCGAGCCCGACGCTGGCGACAAGACCGAGGCCGGCGAGAACCTTCCGCGACAACCGGGTGACGCGGGGCGGTTCGGCCCGCAGCCGCATCGGCGCAGGCCCGACCGGCTCGCCGGTCAGGGGCTGCGCATCGTCGTCCGGCACTTCCTCAATCCGGGGCGGGTTCTCGCTCACGAGGTCGGCCTCCCGTCTGTGCGGACGATCCTGACGCGCTTCTGCTCGCGGCCGGAGCCGAAGCGAAGTTCGGCAGCCGCGAACAGACGATCAACGATCATGTGGTGGCCGCGAACGCGATAGTTCACGAGCTCAGAGGTGTTGCCCTCGGGGCCGACGACGAAGAGTGGCGGCATCTCGCCCTGACCGATGCCGCGCGGAAACTCGATAAAGACCTGGCGTCCGTCGTCGAAGGCGCGCAGCGGCCGCCACGGCGCACGGTCGCCCTCGATCGCATAGCGGAAGTTGACGTTCGCGAGATCGACGCCGCTCGCCACCGGCTGGGCCGCCTGCGCCTCGGCGTTCTGACGGCGCAGCGCAATGAGCTGGTCTTGCGGATACTGCCATGAGACCGACGCCATATAGGTGCGCTCTGTCGAGCGCAGCTCCATGTGATAGGTGCGCATGTTGGTGTTGATGACGAGGTTTGTCATCAGGTCGGCGCGGGTGGGCTTTACTAGGATGTGGATCTGGCGCGTTGCCCCCGATCCGCTCTCGGTGTCGCCGATGATCCAGCGCACTGTGTCGCCGGCGGCCACCGGGCCTGCGCCGACAAGCTGCTCCCCGGGTTGGAGCGCGATGTCGGTGATCTGCCCGACGGCGGTATAGACTTGATAAAGCGCCCCTTGAGTCCACGGGTAGACCTGCATCGAGTTAATGAAGCCGTCGCGCACCGGCTGGACTCGTGCCGCCTCGTTTGCCTGGTTGACGCGAGCGGTCGGATTAGAAGGCTCCGGGGCACGCCGCGTCTCCTCCACACGCTGCAATTGGCCAGGCAGCGGCAGCGGCCGGGGCAGCTCGACCACGGTGACCGGCGCGGGTGGATCGACGGTCTGCACCGCCGGAGCCGCATTGTCGTAGGAAATCTCCGGCGGCGGATTGGTGGTCGCGCAGCCCGCGAGCGCGGTCGCCGCTAGCAGAACGACCGGGAATGCGGCTCTACGGAGAGCCGGGAGTACGTGTGTGTGTGAAGCCGGGTTTCCGGCTTTACGGAAATACGGCTTCATTGCCCAAGCTCCCGTGACCAGTTGATGGCGTTGACGTAGATGCCGAGCGGGTTCGCCCTGAGCCGGTCGGCGTTTCGGGGGATCTGCACGACGATCGTCAGGATCGCGGTCCAGCGCGTGGTCTCGGCGAGCTGGCCATTTTCGTATCGGCGCTCGACCCAGGCGACGCGGAAGCTGTCCGGGGACGCGCGGATGACGCTGGAGACGTCGACAGCGACCTGCTGCCGGCCGACCCGTGTAAAGGGGTCGTTGGAGCGGGCGTAGTCATTGAGCGCCATGGCGCCGCGGTCAGTCGTGAAGTCGTAGGCGCGCAGCCAGGGGTCGTCTCAGAAAACGGAATCTATGGTCACTCCCGTTTTTGCAACACCGATTTTGACGACAAGTTGGCTTGCTTGAATCTATCCGGCGTCTGAATGGGATTTTATTCCCGCGCCTTGATGAGTTCCGCGCCTGATGAACCTCCAGAAAATATACGGCTTCAATGAGCCTTTCCGTTTTACAGGTTCCTCAACAGGCCGGTGGGCCGTTAGTATCATCAATATCAGTATTCGCAAAACCAGATCAGTAATTCTTTAAACCGGTGTATTTCTGCCGTTATGCTACATAAGTTTGCTGTCGTGCCGTTAGGGCCCAGGCTATTCTGGCCAGCTTGTTTGCCAGAGCACAAGTGACGACAAAGTTGCTTTTCCGGCACAGTAAATCCCTGACCCAATCGGCCAATTTGCCAGACTGGTGTTCCAGTTTTTGTATGAATACCCTGGCACATTGAACCAACAAAGTTCGGATCTTTTTATTACCTCGCTTACTAATTCCCAGCAATGTCGTCCTACCTCCCGTGCTGTACTGCCTCCCGTCGCCAATCTCAGTTGAAATAGTACTCGCTGTCAGTGTTCCGACGCAGGGAATGCTCAGCAAGCGCTGTCCAACCTCATCTTCGTCCAACTTTCGTTTCAACTGGGATTCCAAATCTTTAATCTGCTCAACAAGATAGTGATAATGCTGTTGTAATTTCAGCAATAACTGGCTGAGGTAAAGAGGCAAACTATTATCCTCAAGAATGGTACTCAGTCGGCTAATAACGGCAGCTCCTCGGGGAACGCTAATGCCAAATTCCAGCAGAAAAGCATGCATTTGATTGGTTGTTTTTACCTTATCCTGAACCAGGGATTCACGGACACGATGCAGAGCCCGCATTGCCTGCTGAGATTCCGTTCTGGGCTGCACAAAACGCATAGACGGACGCGATGCAGCTTCACAAATAGCTTCGGCGTCGACAAAGTCGTTTTTATTGCTTTTAACGAACGGGCGGACAAATTGTGGTGATATCAGCTTTGGGGAATGCCCCAACTCTTCCAACCTGCGTGCCATAAAGTGAGAACCGCCACAGGCTTCCATTGCGATGGTTGTAGCGGGGCATGTCGCCAAAAATTCGATCAACTTTGGCCGGGTAAATTTTTTACGGTAAACAGCCTTCCCGCGACGATCCTGGCAATGAATATGGAAAGAGTTTTTACCCAGATCGATACCAATGAGCGCAATGTTTTCCATGATAGTTCTCCGAATGAAAGCCTGTCCTCAGCATAGTACCGGGAAGGAGGGAGTGACCATCTCATTAAATAAAGCACGCTAAGCCGGTGGCAGCGGTCGCAATGGCCTGAACTTCCCCGCACCGACCTTGGCACTGCTGCGCCATAGGTAATCGCCGGTCAGGTTGATATGCTCCCACCCCAGCGGGGACAGATAGGGCGAATGATTGGATCACCGCCTTGCCGTCGCTGCTCGCAGCAGCCAGCTTCATGGCCAGCGCCGCCTCGTGAGTCTGCGCGTCAAAGTTTCTGAACTTGGTCGCATCAGCGCCGAGGTAAGCAAGGATGCGCATTTTTTCAGTAAGCGGTGGCTCGGGGTGTGCAGCAACTTTTGGGGCGAGCTGAACGACCTGAACCCATTCCTCCTGCGAAATCGCACCGGTAATAGCCTGCATGTTGCGCCCGAGTTCCTGCATGATCTTGCGTAGCGCCAGTGGCTCAACCTGGGTAGCGTCACCAGCCCAAGCTGGCAACTGAAAACCCCATAAAAGCAGGCAGGCCGTAACGGTCAGGGTGATAGTTCCAAATGCGTGGCTGTGTTTGCGGTGGGTCATGAAATTCTCCTGTAATTCAATCGTTCTCTCATTCGAACTCCCGCCCTTCGCCAGCTTCCTCATGGGTCACGCCGTCGCGGATGTGGTAGATGCGCTTGAATGTGGGGATGATCTTTTCGTCATGGGTGACGACGATGATGGCGGTCTCGAACTTCCGGGCCATGTCGTTGAGGATGCGGATTACAGCCATGGCGCGCTCGGAATCCAGCGGCGCAGTGGGTTCATCGGCCAGGATCACCGGCGGACGATTGACCAGTCCGCGCGCGATGGCGACCCGTTGCTGCTCGCCACCGGAGAGTTGCGAGGGCATTGCGCGAGCTCGGTGTTGCACATCAAGCGCTGTGAGCAATTCCAGTGCCTTCGCGCGCGACTCTCCATTCGCGACGCCTGCAAGCATCGGCAGCAGCGCCACGTTGTCGGTGACATCGAGAAACGGAATCAGGTACGGCGCCTGGAAAACGAAACCGATCTTGTCACGCCGTAAGGCGCGCAGGTCGCGGACTTTCCAGCCATCGGCGTAGATCACTTCATCGCCCAGCGTCATGCGACCGGCGGTCGGTTCGATCACCGCACCCAGACACTTGAGCAGCGTGCTCTTGCCGGACCCGGAAGGGCCGATCAGTCCCACCACTTCACCAGGCGCAACATGCATATTCACGTCTCTCAAGGCAAAGACAGCGGTGTCACCATCGCCATACCGCTTGCTTAAACTTTCGATGTGTATCCCTTTGCTACTCATCTCAACCTCCAATGGCTTCGGCCGGATCAACCTTGAGTGCTATGCGAATGGCGACGAGGCTAGCTAGAACGCAGATCACGAGCACGGCAAAAAAACCGGCGACAGAATCCATTGGCGTGAGCAGGACATATTTTGGAAAAGCCGGTGCTGAAAAGGTGGCTGTGATCTTGCCGACCACGAAGCCAATCACGCCCAGGGCGAGCGCCTGCTGCATGATCATCGCGGCGATGGTTCGGTTGCGTGTGCCGATGAGCTTCAACACCGCGATCTCACGGATTTTGTCCATCGTCAGCGAATAGATGATGAAGGCAACGATGGCCGCGCTAACGATGGCCAGAATCACAAGGAACATGCCGATCTGCTTGGCCGAGGTGGCGATCAGCTTGCCGACGAGGATGTCTTCCATCTGTGCCCGGGTGTAGACCGTCAAACGCTTCCAGCGCTGGATGGATTCGGCAACCTCGTCCGGCGCATGACCAGGTTTCAGAGTGACCAGCACGGCATTGACGAACGCGTTGCTGCTCTGTGAAGCAATCACGGCATCCAGCAAACCTGGATCACCGGGTCGATTGAAGACCGGGTTGGCTTCGGTGCGACGCCGGCTTTGCCAGATGGCATCGTTGTCCTTGAGGAACTGGGCCTCCTGGGCATCTTTGAGCGGAATGAATACCATCGGGTCGCCGCTGGACGACACCATGCGCCGTGTCAGCCCCACGACGGTGTAATGATTGCGGCGAATGGCAAGACGATCTCCCAGTTTGAAGCCGGTGGCGATGTCGGCCACAGCCTCGTAGTGACCGCGCGTGATCTGGCGTCCAGCGACGAGATAAGGAGGCCATCCGGGTGTAGCCCCCAACGCACCGGGCGCGATGCCGACCACCATGGTGCGTACATCACTCTCGCCCTTGCGTACCTGCATGGTCAGGTAGGTCGCGTTCGCTGCCTGTGAGACTCCCGGCATGGCGAGAATGGCGCGATACACGTCATCGTTGAGGCTGGACGACTCCGCATAAGGACCCAGAGTATCCTTTTGCACCACCCAAAGGTCAGCGCCACTGTTGTCGAGCAACGCCTTGCCGTCGTCCACCATGCCTCGGTACACCCCAGCCATGACTAGGGTGACGCCGATCAGCAGACCCAGACCGATGCCGGTGAAGACGAATTTCCCCCAGGCATGGAGAATGTCGCGGCCGGCCAGGCTGATCATCGTGAAACTCCCGGGATATGCTCGACCACATGGATGCGGCTGCGCGCCGTCAGTGCCTTTTCGCTATAGGTCACAACCTGGTCCCCATTCTTGAGCCCTTCGCGCACCTGCACGTAACCATTGAGGTCGGAAGTGCCGAGCTTGACCGGGGAGAAATGCAGATCACCATCCACGATTTGCCAGACACCAACTTTATCGCCTTCACGCTGGACGGCAGCGTTGGGGATCAGTGGAGCGGCCGGAAGCGCCGGCAAGTCAACCGTGACTTCGGCCAGTTCACCCACTGGTGGCAAAGGTTCTGGTTTGTTATCGAATGTCACCTTGGCAAGCGTTTCCTCGGTTACCGCGTCGGCCTTGGGTTCCACCCGCAGCACGCGACCTTTCAAGGTCTGGCCACCACGCGAACGCAGGACGATATGAGCCGGCAGCCCCCCAGCCAGCCCCGATGCGCTGATCTGGTCGAAGCGCACATTGATCCACAAACTCTTGGGGTCGATCACTTCCACCACGGCCTGGCCCGCGACGATGGTCGTGCCGGGATCGGCATCGCGCACGGCGACTACACCGTCGACCGGCGCGATCAGGCGCAGATTGCTCCGCTGCGCGACGAGTGCTTCGCGGTCGGAGCGTGCCCGGGCAATATCTTCCCGAGCGGCGGATAGGGCGGCATCGGCGATCTGCAGTTCCTGCCGCTTGGTGGTGACGATTTCCTCGCTGGTCGAGCGCACCGCAAACAATTGCTCATAGCGGCGCGCCTGGGTTTGCGCGTAGGCTTGCCGGGCTTCTGCCTCGCGCAAAGCCGCTTCCGCCCGCTTGAATACAGACTCCTGTGAGCGCACCCGATCATCAAGGTCGACCGGCTCCATCTCGCCGAGCACCTGTCCGGCCTTGACCTGGTCGCCTACATGCACCTCCAGGCGTTTGACGCGCCCGGCAAACGTCGGTCCGATCTTGTAGGTGTAGCGCGCCTCCACCGTGCCGATGCCGAACAGCGCCGGTGTGATAGCCTGTGATTCCACGCTTGCCACCGTCACAGCGACCGGGGCGAGCGGCCCTGATCGCAGACCGACATAAATAAAAAGCACCAGCAAAGGAATGATGACGGCAAGCAGTGCCAGGGTGCGGCCTTGCAAGGGTAACTTTTTCATTGCGCACTCCTTATGCCACGCCGATAAATTGCAAAGACGCGCGGCGCATCGCGGTGCATACGTCCCACATCACCCGCCAACAGCGATTGCATGACCAAGCCCTGGATCGTGCCAATGAACAGCGTTGCCGCCGCCTCGTTGTCAAGCGAGGGAGACAACTCGCCGCTGGCCTTGCCTTTCTCGATGAGACGATGCAAACGTTCGCCGTAGCGCTGAATCAAGGTTTGCACCATGCGCTTGGCCGGTGTCGATTCGGCACGCTGAAGCTCACCAAACATCATTCTTGGCACGCCTGGGTGCTCAGCTACGAATTCGATATGACTCATGAACATCGCCTCCATGGCTGCCAAGGGCGACTCGATTCCTTGTGCGGATCGATCGATTCTGGCTAATAGGCGCTCTGCTACCCACTCCATGACCGCCTGCCAAATGGCTTCCTTGTTCGGGAAGTGCCGAAACAGCGCACCCTGGGTCAAGTTCATGTGTTTAGCGATAGCCGCAGTGGTTATCTCGCTTGGGTTTTGTGAACCGGCAAGCGCCACGACGGACTCGACAGTTACGGCACGACGTTCATCGGCCGGCAGATGCTTTGGATGGGTGTCCACGAGCACTCCTTGTAAGATAGTAATTGATTACTATCTTACCACAAGAGGCAACTCAAACAAGAGAAAACCCGACGTACTCGTCAATATCTAGAGTCTGCAATGGGCTTAACGTGCTTTATTTAATGAGATGGTCACTCCCTCCTTCCCGGTACTATGCTGAGGACAGGCTTTCATTCGGAGAACTATCATGGAAAACATTGCGCTCATTGGTATCGATCTGGGTAAAAACTCTTTCCATATTCATTGCCAGGATCGTCGCGGGAAGGCTGTTTACCGTAAAAAATTTACCCGGCCAAAGTTGATCGAATTTTTGGCGACATGCCCCGCTACAACCATCGCAATGGAAGCCTGTGGCGGTTCTCACTTTATGGCACGCAGGTTGGAAGAGTTGGGGCATTCCCCAAAGCTGATATCACCACAATTTGTCCGCCCGTTCGTTAAAAGCAATAAAAACGACTTTGTCGACGCCGAAGCTATTTGTGAAGCTGCATCGCGTCCGTCTATGCGTTTTGTGCAGCCCAGAACGGAATCTCAGCAGGCAATGCGGGCTCTGCATCGTGTCCGTGAATCCCTGGTTCAGGATAAGGTAAAAACAACCAATCAAATGCATGCTTTTCTGCTGGAATTTGGCATTAGCGTTCCCCGAGGAGCTGCCGTTATTAGCCGACTGAGTACCATTCTTGAGGATAATAGTTTGCCTCTTTACCTCAGCCAGTTATTGCTGAAATTACAACAGCATTATCACTATCTTGTTGAGCAGATTAAAGATTTGGAATCCCAGTTGAAACGAAAGTTGGACGAAGATGAGGTTGGACAGCGCTTGCTGAGCATTCCCTGCGTCGGAACACTGACAGCGAGTACTATTTCAACTGAGATTGGCGACGGGAGGCAGTACAGCACGGGAGGTAGGACGACATTGCTGGGAATTAGTAAGCGAGGTAATAAAAAGATCCGAACTTTGTTGGTTCAATGTGCCAGGGTATTCATACAAAAACTGGAACACCAGTCTGGCAAATTGGCCGATTGGGTCAGGGATTTACTGTGCCGGAAAAGCAACTTTGTCGTCACTTGTGCTCTGGCAAACAAGCTGGCCAGAATAGCCTGGGCCCTAACGGCACGACAGCAAACTTATGTAGCATAACGGCAGAAATACACCGGTTTAAAGAATT
Source organism: Citrobacter sp. RHBSTW-00570 (assembly GCF_013739755.1). Classification (NCBI taxonomy): domain Bacteria; kingdom Pseudomonadati; phylum Pseudomonadota; class Gammaproteobacteria; order Enterobacterales; family Enterobacteriaceae; genus Citrobacter; species Citrobacter sp. RHBSTW-00570. The sequence continues at coordinate 96,361 of NZ_CP056400.1, forward strand.
ACTGATCTGGTTTTGCGAATACTGATATTGATGATACTAACGGCCCACCGGCCTGTTGAGGAACCTGTAAAACGGAAAGGCTCATTGAAGCCGTATATTTTCTGGAGGTTCATCAGGCGCGGAACTCATCAAGGCGCGGGAATAAAATCCCATTCAGACGCCGGATAGATTCAAGCAAGCCAACTTGTCGTCAAAATCGGTGTTGCAAAAACGGGAGTGACCATAGATTCCGTTTTCTGAGACGTCCCCTAGCTGGCTTATCAGGCAGATTCCGGACCGCTTTTTTGACGTTTTATCCGGAACCGAATGCGCGGAAATTGATGGTATTGCGCATGACGGTTTACTGCATGATACTGAACACAAGACAGCATACCCTGTTGCAGGAAGAGGTTTCCGAAAGGTGGATAACTGATCGGATGCTATCAGTCCATCACATCATCATGGCACCGACAGTTCCCGGACCCCATCCCCGACAGCATCAGAACCAATATCCTCCCGCTATGCGGTGTATTTAACGAGAGAGTCATAAATGGAGCAACTGAACGGCACGCCGCCTTGCCTTATGAAGGCGTGGAAGAAGCATGAACACGAACTTCTTTGCTGGTTACTCAGACAAGTGGGTAATGAGGCTGATGCTGATGATCTGATACAGGAAACCTTTCTCCGGGCAATACGACAACATGGGAAATTCTGTGCCATCGTGAATGCCAGAGCCTGGCTGTTTGAGGTTGCCCGGCATCTGCTTATTGATAAAAGCCGCCAGCAGCGTCCATTTATGCCTCTCCACGATGATTTATCATTGCCGGATAATACGCCTGAAACTGTCGACTCACTGGCTGGTTGTCTGCCCCGCATCCTGGATAAAATGGCAGAGTCTGATCGGATTATCCTTACGCTCTGTGATCTTGAGGGGATGAAACAGGCTGATTTTGCAGACCGAAATGGTCTGACACTTGCGGCAACCAAATCGCGTTTATCCCGGGCGAGGGATAGGCTGCATAGGAAACTTTCCAGCAATTGCCAGATCAGACTGGATGAGTATGGTCGGGTATGTTGTTTCACTCCCAAGTGAAGAATCTGTTTCCCCTTCTGGGGTTACCGATAAGCTATTGCAGTGAAATCCTGTTCAATAACATTTCTCAGCAAATGAAATAAATCGAAAAAAACTGCATCCTTTTCTGTCAAACAGCGTCTTCCCGAAAAACAACCGTCGTGAGGCCTGTCCGTTATGTTCCAGATTTTCACTGATTTTGCCACCTATCTGGTCTATGAATGCCTTAGTCTGAGTCCTGCAACCAAACTCGGGGAGGCGATCCACTTTTTTGTCGAAGACGTGAGCAAAATTTTCGTTCTCTTGCTGGTCATGATCTACTTTGTGGCCATACTACGGGCCTCGCTGGATATTGAGAGGGTAAGAAACTATCTTGCAGGTAAGCACCGTGGAATGGGGTATTTACTGGGCTCCTGCTTTGGCGCCGTTACTCCGTTCTGTTCCTGCTCAAGTATCCCGGTATTTCTGGGGTTTACTTCGGCTGGTATCCCCCTCGGGATTACCATGGCCTTTCTCATCACATCCCCCCTTATCAATGAAGTCGCCGTCCTGCTTCTGGTCAGCCTGCTCGGATGGAAGTTCACGCTCATTTATATTGCTGTCGGAATGGCTGTTGGTATGGCTGGCGGTGCTTTTCTTGATCGGATTAAGGCCGAACGCTGGTTAGCCGATTTTGCCGCCGATGCCCTCAGAGACGGGCAGCAACATCAAACTGATGAGATCCGACAATCTACCATGGCACCGCATATGCCTCTCTCAAAGCGACATGCCTTTGCTAAAGAGGAAACTCTCACCATTTTTAAGCGTGTCTGGCTCTGGGTCATTCTCGGAGTAGGACTTGGTGCGGCATTGCATGGATTTGTGCCCGACGGATGGATCGCGTCGCATCTCGGTGCCGGTCAGTGGTGGACTGTCCCTGTAGCTGTGCTGGTTGGCATACCTCTCTATTCCAATGCTACCGGTGTGATCCCTGTGATGGAGAGTCTGATCACGAACGGCCTGCCAGTGGGGACAACTCTGGCTTTTTGCATGAGCACTGTGGCTGCCAGCTTTCCTGAGTTCATTCTGCTCAAACAGTAAGCGTGCAGTGAGAACCGTATTGACGAAGTGAAGCTGGTCAGGCAGGCAGAGTAACCCGCCACGGGAGCAGAGCACCCACCCGGTTCACAGGCCAGTCGGCGATGACATCAAGTACATAATGCAGATAGCGTTCCGGATCCACGCCGTTTAATTTGCACGTCCCGATAAGACTGTACAGTGACGCACCGCGCTCACCACCATGATCCGAGCCGAAGAACAGCCAGTTTTTTCTCCCCAGACTGACCCGTCGTAGGGCGTTTTCGGCAATGTTATTATCCACCTCCACCCAGCCATCTTCTGCATAGCGGATCAGCGCCGGCCACTGGTTCAGCGCATACCCGAACGCCTTCGCCAGTTCTGAGTGCCTTGAGAGGGTTTTCTGTTTCTCCCGCAGCCACCCCTCCAGTGACGCCAGCAGCGGCAGCACTTTTTGGTGCCGGACTGCCTGCCGTTCCTCTGCTCTTTTACCTCTGATCTCCGACTCGATGGCATACAGCTCGCCGATCCGTTTCAGCGCCTCCTCCGTCAGGACTGACGGGGTACGGACGTGAACATCGTGGATTTTTCGGCGGGCATGGGCCCAGCACGCGGCTTCCTTTATATGGCCGTCGCGGTAGAGCTCGTTGAACCCGGCGTAGGCATCAGCCTGCAGTACGCCACTGAAGCCTGCAAGATGGGTCTGAGGGTGGATACCTTTTCTGTCCGGGCTGTAAGCGAACCACACTGCGGGGGCCAGCGCTGATCCGGCGTTGCGGTCGTCTCGAACGTACGTCCATAAGCGCCCGGTCTTCGTCTTCTTATTGCCCGGCAACAGCACCGGGACAGGCGTATCGTCAGCATGGAGTTTGCCGTCGGTCAGGACATAGTGCTGAAGGGCTTCATCCAGCGGTGCCAGCAGACGACAACACGCATCCACCCAGCCCGACAGTACAGAACGACTCAACACTACACCCTGGCGGGCATAGATCTCCGACTGGCGATACAGCGGTGTGTGCTCTGCATACTTTGAGGTCAGCACTCGGGCCAGCAGCCCCGGTCCGGCGATCCCCCGTTCGATGGGGCGCGAAGGAGCCGGGGCCTGAACGATGCGATCGCACCGACGGCAGGCATGCTTTTCACGGACTGTCCGGATAACCCGGAAGGCGCTGCGCATCAGCTCCAGCTGTTCGGCGGCATCCTCACCCAGGTAACTCAGCGAACCACCGCACTCCGGGCAACACGGCTCAGTCGGCAGCAGCCGCTTCTCATCCCGTGGGAGTGACTCAGGGAACGGTTTGCGGGTGCGGGTCTGACGCAGCGGGCGCTGCACTGCCGGGTCATCCACCCGGCCGGTCAGCGTATCGCTTTCCTGCTGCAGCAGGTTCAGGTCAGCTTCCATTTGCGCGATACGGCGGGATACCTTTTCGGAACGACTGCCGAAGTTCATCCGGCGCAGCTTATCCAGTTGCGCCTGCAGATGGTCTATTTCGCGTTCCCGGTTGCTCAGCTTTTCCTGCAGGGCGTGGATCAACGCTTCCTGTTCGGCCAGGCGCTGTTTCAGCAGAAGGATGTCGTCAGAAGAGGTATCGTTCATAAGCCTGTATTTTACCAGGCTTATTCTGCGACAACCAGGATAAAGAGCGCTACAACATGGTCAGGGATGTCAGTAACCGCTTTGGCTGTCGCCAGTCGATACCTTCCATCAGCATCGCCAGTTGCGCCGGCGTCAGGAACACTTTGCCATCGCGGGCTGAGGGCCAGGCGAAGCGACCACGTTCCAGTCGCTTTGTCAGCAGGCACAGACCATCGCCGGTGGACCAGAGCAGTTTTACCTGACTGCCGCTGCGTCCCCGGAAGATGAAGACGTGGCCGGACATCGGGTCATCTTTCAGCGCGGTCTGCACCTTTGCGGCGAGGCCATTGAAGCCGTTGCGCATATCGGTGATACCGGCAACCAGCCAGATTTTTGTGCCTGCGGGAAGATTTATCATACCGGCCCCCGCATCAGTTCGCGCAGGACAGTGCTCATGAGTTCAGCAGAGGGATGAGTCAGTGTTATTTCTCCTCCCCGACATTTTATGTGGCAGGTAGCGGGAGGAGAGCAGGATGGTAGTTCGAAGGTTGGGAGAGAAGAGCCCGCCTGAAGCTGCACGGGTATCAGGGCAGGAAGCGACGATGAGTTTTTTCGGGGCCGACAGACCCGCCCTTCACGCTGCCAGAGCCTTATCCATTTAAAGAGCAGGTTATCATTGACGTCATGTTTCCGGGCCAGTGCGGCAATACTGCCTTCTTCTTCAAGAGCCAGCCTGACCAGTTCCATTTTGAATTCAGGGGAATAGTGTTTCCGGGGAAGTCTTTCTTTAGCGCGCATGAGGTGTCCACCTGCAAAATAAGTGGGTGCTTAAGTTACAGGATCCTGGATTCGGGACCAGACGGTACTCAGACGACGCTTACCTCAAACAGGTGATGAAGTGGCAATTACTGTGCACCCTGCTGTTGCTGTTGTTGACCTCTTTCACACTGGTTGGCTGGATTTTTAACGTTGTATTCCCGTTAATTCCCTGAAGAGGATTATAAAATGAAGCATGTAAAAGTACTGGGTACAGGCTGTTCCGGTTGTAAAACAACCATCCGCCTTATCCAGCAGGTGGCTGATGAGAGAGGCGTCGCTATTCAGCTTGAAAAAGTGGAGTCACTGTCTGAAATAATGAAACACAAAGTGATGGCGACCCCGGCGGTTGTCGTTGATAACATCGTTGTACATACCGGAGGAATACCATCAAGAGACATTATCGAAAGCTGGCTCTGACCTGCAGGCAGGGAAATAATTCCTGTTCGTTCATTGCCTGAAATATCAAGCTCTGATCTCTGTAGAGGACTTCCGGCAGCCCCTTTTTTAATGAAAAGTTCAGACCCAGAGATGAAGGTATACCTTCATCTCTGTCGCGGAGCTCCGCCACAGCAGGTAAAGTTTACACTCTGATATCTCACTTATCACAGTCAGTTCAGGTCCGTTTTTTGCTCTCTGACAGCTGGCCGTCTTACTGCAGTCCCTGTTCAGCCTTTAGTTATCATATTCCTGACGCTTATTCGTTTAAAGTCTGAAACTTCGCTTCAAGCTCAAGTATTCTGAGACACATCTGCTCAATAAGTTCTGGTGTGATGGTTTTTTTAAAACGAGCGATGAGTTCAGCATCCGTGTCATCCATATATTTTATGGGTTTATCAAATGCAACCTGGCTAAGCCGGGCAAGCGCAAGAACTTCATCAATCATAAGGATTTTCTTCATAATGTCGCCTTTTCTTCCCGACTCAGGGTTTTAATGCCAGTCTGGAATTAAGTTTTCCCGGAGTTTCCTCCGGGTTCCGACTTATCTGAGCATTAACAGCGGGACTCTGGTCTGTTCGAGCATCGCAGTTGTGTTACTGCCGATGAAAAAACGTCGCAGGGAAGAGTGCCCATATGCCCCCATGACAATCAAATCCACGCCGTTGTCTGCGGCGTAACGACAAAGCGCCTCCGTTACCGAGCGTCCTTCAGCTAACCGGGATATCGCACTGATGCCAGCGCACTGCAGACTACGCTTTGCCTCTTCGAGGGTATGAGCATCGCCGTTAACCATTACGATATGACATTCCAGGCTCTGCAGCAGAGGGCTGAGCGTCAGTCGACGCAGGTTTCTCCGGCTTTCCTCACTGCCATCAAACGCAAACATGACTCTTGAAGGTACAGAAAAAGTTTCAGGTACAATCATTACCGGCTTTTTCTGCAGGCGGATAATGCTCTCCAGATTGCTGCCAACCGGGTTCTGTGCTCCCCGGCGACCGAGCACCATCATACGAATACCCTTCAGGTCAGCCAGGATGATATCCAGTGCGCCATGTTTCTGAAGTTGCTGAACATCCGGGATACCGATCTGGCTGAGCAGTTCCGCGCATCCGGCAAGAATGGCGCGTCCCTGAGTCATCAGCAGGCGGTTACGCTCCCCTTCTATTCGGACAAGGTCCTGCGTCAGTTGCTCCCGGCTGTCAATACCGATAGTCCCCGTAAGGTCAGAAACTGCCGGTTGTTCATTTTTTTCAAGCACATGCAGCAGGGCAAGAGGAACGTCAAGCTTCCCGGCAATCCAGGCTGCATACTCACACACGGCGCGTGTTGATGACGATCCATCCACGCAGGCAATAACGGTGTTGTCCATAGCATTAATTCCTGACATTAATGACCTCCCATCAGTTTTTCGATTTCTTCGGGTTTATCGTGAACACCAAAGCGATCAACGATAGTACGGGTTGCTTCGTTCATCCCGCGGATCTCAACGTCTGTTCCTTCTCTGCGGAATTTAATAACCACCTTATCCAGTGCGCTGACCGACGTGATATCCCAGAAATGGGCATGCGTAACATCAATGACAACTTTCTCTGCAGCTTCGCGAAAATCAAAATACGCCATAAAGCGGTCGGCGGAGGCAAAGAACACCTGCCCGGTGACCTTATAGAGCCGGGACTCTTCCCTGAGTTCTGAAGAGACAGCCAGAAAACGCGCCACTTTAGTGGCAAAATTCAGGGAAGCGATAAGCACACCGGTCAGTACCCCGAATGCCAGATTATGAGTGGCCACCACCACCACCACTGTTGCCAGCATCACCACGCTGGTAGAAATGGGATGGCTTTTAAGGTCGGTAACTGAACGCCATGAAAAGGTACCAATCGAAACCATGATCATTACGGCGACAAGCGCGGCCATAGGGATTTGCGAGACCAGGTCCCTCAGAAAGACTACCATACACATCAGGACCACACCGGCAGTGAGGGTGGACAGACGGCCCCGACCGCCGGATTTCACGTTGATAACAGACTGACCAATCATTGCACAGCCCGCCATTCCCCCGACAAATGAGGTGCAGATATTAGCGATGCCCTGAGCCTTGCATTCCCTGTTTTTATCACTGGGGGTATCCGTCATATCGTCCACAATCGTGGCTGTCATCATTGATTCCAGTAACCCTACAATGGCGAGGCCTGCGGAGTAAGGGAGAATAATCAGGAGCGTATCAAGATTCAGCGGGATATCCGGCACCAGGAAGACCGGCAGACTGTCAGGCAGTTTGCCCATATCCCCGACCGTACGCACGTCCACATGCAGCCATATGGCAATCGCCGTAAGCACCACGATACAGACAAGGGGTGAGGGGATTGTTTTATTCAGATACGGGAAGAGGTAGATAATGGCGAGCCCTACTGCCGTCATAGCATAAACATGCCAGGTCACATTGGTGAGCTCAGGTAACTGCGCCATGAAAATCAGGATCGCGAGTGCATTAACGAATCCGGTCACCACGGAGCGTGAGACGTAGCGCATGAGACCGCCGAGTTTAAGATAACCGGCTATCAGCTGGAATACGCCGGTCAGTACGGAGGCAGCCAGTAAGTACTGTAGTCCATGATCCTTCACCAGGGTCACCATCAGGAGCGCCATTGCCCCCGTTGATGAAGATATCATCGCCGGGCGACCACCAAAGAAGGCCATAATCAGCGGGATACAGAAAGCGGAGTAAAGCCCCACCTGAGGGTCAACACCGGCAATAATGGAAAAGGCGATCGCTTCTGGAATGAGTGCGAGCGCGACAACAATACCAGCCAGCACGTCACCACGGACGTTACCCAGCCAGTCCTTACGCGTCGAGGACAGCAACATAGTAATTTCTCAGTTTTTAGATGTAGTTAGCCCCGGAGGACATAAGTTTCAAATACGATAAAACACATCCGCAGACGGGATGTTATTACGTGCGTTCTGAGGCTCGCTCAGTACGGCGGAGGAAGGGAAAACTCAGGGTGGCGTAATGCGCATGATCAGCAGATAAATCCTTGAAAGCAGGTACTCAGCCCTCAGTGAACAGAATAAGTCAGCGTAATGTACTTTAGTGCTGACCACGTGCTCTGTATGATACAGAATCTATCTACTATAAACGAAAATACAGCACGATCAATGCTCACACTCTATATGGGACGTTCGTACCTGGACATGATTATCTGTGTTCAATGTCCCCGCATGACCGTCTTAACATCCAGAATATTACGTTTCCAAAAAAACCAGAAATGATTAAAAAATGAGCTTAACGAATGGAAGGGACTTCCCCTGGATATGCGCCTGATTAACTCTTGTGCAATCATGGGGTAAACATAGCCCCGGAGGGATTCGTTATGACCATCACGACTGTCGGTATCGATCTTGCTAAAAATGTGTTCGCTGTTCACTGCGTTGACCAACACGGTAAAACTGTTCTGGTTAAACCCAAAGTATCGCGTGCTGCCCTTCCTGAGCTGATTGCCAGTTTACCTCCCTGTGTTATCGGGATGGAGGCATGCTCCGGGGCTCACTACTGGGCAAGGTTGTTTCGGCAATATGGTCATGAACCACGGCTGATGGCTGCTAAATTTGTATCTCCTTACCGCATGGCCGGTAAATCAGGCAAAAATGATGCAGCTGATGCTCAGGCTATCTGTGAAGCAGTTCGTCGCCCGCATATGCGGTTTGTACCAGTGAAGGATGAGAGCCAGCAGGCGATGCAATGCCTACACCGTATCAGACAGGGTTTTATCGAAGAGAAAACAGCAACATATAACCGATTGAGAGGTTTGATATCGGAATTCGGTGTCATCGCCCCACAAAGTACAGATGCCCTGCGTCACATGGTTTCTGAGCAGAAGAGTTCTTTGCCACTTCAGGTTCAACAATGTGTTAATGACCTGCTGGAACACATTGATCGTATTGAAGATAATATTACTGAATATGACCGGATTTTGTCCCGCATGGCAAAAACAGATCACCGCAGCCAGCGATTGATGGAACTGAAAGGGATTGGTCCCACAACGGCCTGTGCGCTGGTCGCCAGTATCGGTAATGCACACGATTTTAAAAATGGGCGACAACTGGCAGCCTGGCTGGGACTAACGCCATCGCAGTACAGCAGTGGTGGGAAATCAAAGCTTGGCAGGATAACTAAAGCTGGCGATTCGTATCTGCGAACGCTACTGGTTCAGGGGGCTCGTTCGGTTCTGATTGGTGCCGAGAAAAGGACTGATTTATTCAGTCGTTGGGTCTGTTCACTGGTCGATCGCAGAGGATACTGGCGTGCCGTTGTAGCCATCGCCGCCAAAAACGCAAGGCTGTGCTGGGCATCATTGCATTACGGTGATGATTTCAGGCTGTACTCAGCCAGCTAAAGCACGAAACAAAATAACCATCTGACCTGCAATTCGTTGATGATAAAGGGTTAGACCCCGTGAGGCCTATCTGGCTATTGTACAGGATATACGTATCCGCTTAACGAACAAGAACCTCACGCGCGTCTTTCATCAGGGTCCGAATCGATGACGATTCATCATGGCCGTTTATAGTACCGCAGTCTCTCCCCTTTATTTTTACTGAAGAGCAGACAGAAACCATAAACACCGGCGTTGACACGCCGGGGAAGCCCTTATAGTACAATAATTTTCGATATCCAAACTGACCCCAATCACATCACTGCCCGGTTGTATGCGCGAGGTTACCGACTGCGGCCTGAGTTTTTTAAGTGACGTAAAACCGTGTTGAGGCCAACGCCCATAATGCGTGCACTGGCGCGACATCCGACGCCATTCATGGCCATATCAATGATTTTCTGGTGCGTACCGGGCTGAGAGGCGGTGTAAGTGAACTGTAGTTGCCATGTTTTACGGCAATGAGAGCAGAGATAGCGCTGATGTCCGGCAGTGCTTTTGCCGTTACGCACCACGCCTTCAGTAGCGGAGCAGGAAGGACATCTGATGGAAATGGAAGCCACGCAAGCACCTTAAAATCACCATCATACACTAAATCAGTAAGTTGGCAGCATTACCTATTATCCGTATATTAAGTCAGCATCAGAATGCCGGCCGTCATATCAACTGGCAATAGTCAGTTACCACATTGCGCTACGTGAAAACTGACAGGGTTACAGGGGTGTACCAGGTCAGAATTCACGTAGCGCATCCTCTTCTTCTCTGCTCCATTCTCATTATGGTCCGATCATGTATGTCCTGGCATTACCCCATTTCTCCCAAAAACCGTAAAACAGCCCTCAGGCCGCGTCATGACTGGCTTTAACGTGGATCTATGTTGAAAAAGGATCCTTTACGCATTTGGTTTTACCCGCAATAATGCGGGATAAGACAATAAAAGGATCCGCGCGCTGCGATTTATTGTCATGGCAGGATCGGCCGGTCAGGTGCAAAATACCTGTATCCATAAAAAGTGCGTGCGCTACGTGAAAAATAGCCGATGAACAACGTCATTCCCCTGCAGAATTCACCAGAACGCGTTTCGTTGTTGCCGATCGCCCCGGGCGTTGATTTTGCGACCGCCGTGGCATTACGACGCATGGCCACCTCCACCGGTGCCACCCCGGCTTATCTGCTGGCGCCGGAAGTGAGTGCCCTCCTCTGGTATATGCCCGACCAGCGCCATCACATGCTGTTCGCCACCATGTGGAACACCGGTATCCGTATCGGAGAAGCCCGGACGCTGACCCCGGAGTCATTTGATCTCGATGGTCTGCGACCCTTTGTGCGGGTACTGTCTGAAAAAGTACGGGCCCGACGCGGGCGCCCACCGAAAGATGAGGTCCGCCTGGTCCCGCTGACCGATATAAGCTATGTCAGGCAGATGGCGAGCTGGATGGTCACCACCCGTCCCCGCCGGCGTGAACCGCTGTGGGCCGTCACCGATGAAACCATGCGTAACTGGCTGAAGCAGGCCGTTAAGCGGGCCGAAGCTGACGGGGTCCATTTTTCAATTCCGGTAACGCCCCATACCTTCCGGCACAGCTATATCATGCATATGCTCTATCACCGCCAGCCCCGGAAAGTGATTCAGGCGCTGGCCGGCCACAAGGATCCGCGCTCGATGGAGGTATATACCAGAGTGTTTGCGCTGGATATGGCGGCCACACTAGCCGTGCCGTTCACCGGTGACGGGCATGATGCCGCGCAGATCCTCCGGACACTTCCCCCTCTGACGTGACAACGTCACTCGCCACAGTTTATATAAGCTGTAGTGAGTAAATCTTCCCGGAGATAAGCTGTAGTGAGTGAAATAAGCTGTAGCAGGCAACATAAGCTGGAGTAAGCAGATTGTGATATGTGGAAGCCTGATGCAATAAGTCCGCAGGGCTGCGGCAACTGCAGAAAAACAATGGTGGAAGTTTGTTGCTCAGGAAGCACGGGCCTCAGACATGAGCCGCACTCATCACCGCTTATATAAGCTGTAGTGAGCAGGACACTCACCAGAGGCAGCAATATAAGCTGTAGCAAGTAAACAGAGAGGTGTTACTCACTACAGCTTATGTTCAGCGGGATTTGAAGAGTTTTTCCAGGTCATCGAGCGTGATGCCAAGTTTCTCTAAAAGCGCCAATTTCTCAGCCATCTCCGGACTCACATCACCCGGTGCGGCTGGCAGTTGAGGGTTCTCAGCACTCTCATCATGCGGTGGTTTTAACTTGGGCCGCCGGTAATGAATGCAGAAGAGTTTAGTGCGTCCCCGCTGGATCTCCGTGTAATCCAGATAGCCAATCTCCCGGAGCTGCTCCATGGCACGCCTCACCGTCTGGTTCTGCGAGAACACAGGGGATTTCAGGTTCAGGCGGGCCCGCAGACGCGCCAGAGATATCGGTGCCGGATCCCGGGGCAGACTCTCTATAAAGGTATAAAGGGCCTGGGCGGACTCCCGGCGTTTCAGGGCATTGATGGCCTTGAGCTGCAGTAACACTTTCCGGTCAAACTGGTAGAGTTCAAAGAGGCGCGGATCGGCCTGCAACTGGACGATATCCTTCTCCGTATCATAGTAGGCCGACTGCACCAGGTGTGTGATGTACTCTTTGGTGTGACTTTCGGTCGTGCGGGAAAACGAGATCACGGTACCCGCGATACGTTTTAGCGAGGGGCTGATACGCTCCCGGAGCTTGCGTGATGACTGACTGGAGGGGATCCCACAGAGTTTGGCGAACTCAACAAACGGCAGTTCAACCTTATCGCCGATAACCTTATGGCGTGCAAAGGAATGGATCACCCCTACCCAGGTCTTGAAGTCATTATCCATATCCAGGCGGGGACCGGTGATCTCCACCTTATCAAACCCTTCGGCTCTGGCGAGAGATAGACGCGTCAGTTCTTCCGTCGCATCAGTACGCGAAAGCGTGTTCTTTTTACTGTTTTTCAGTGATTTGAGAGTAGGGACAAACACTCCGAGCCGCATCAGTGCCACTGGCTGCACTGTATTACTGGCATTAGGAGTGAGATTTACGACTTCACCGGAGGATTTATCCACCTCTTCAAACAACTTTTTTAAGTCCAGATTGTCCTTGTCCAGAGAGCCCCCCGATCGGTGGATTGTTTTAGAATAAAAGCAGCCACTGTTCTCATGTTATGGCCTGTAAAACGCCAGACAACTGGCTTCAGTTTATGCACAGCCCTGATGAACTTTCAGGTGACATACTCACTGTAGTTTATATCAATCGCTTATTACAGCATATCCGTTGCATAATACAGCTTATTGTCTACCAGTTACAGCTTATGATTAACATGCTACAGCTTATGTGATCATGCTCCAGGCTCAGTCCTGACGCGGCCTTCAGAGGTGTCGGGATCTTCTTTGGATCTTACAGGGATCGCTTTAAGGATCTTATTACTGGATCGAATGACTGTATATGTGGATAACCTGCTGACCGACAAGGTAATTCAGACTGTTCATTAATGATCCCTTTTCATACCGGCAACAACGCGTACCTGCTCCTGCCAGCATCTGTGCTATTGCGCTTCCTCGCCGGTTCGCGGGCATAAGCCCGGTCACCGGACTGCGGCGAGCACTGATCTATTCATTTCTCAATACAGACTATGTCAAAACTGCACTTCTCTCAGAGCCATGATACGGAGGTTACATAGTACAGTTTGATTCTGGTTTCTTCCGATCAGACACAGCAACGGTAATTTGAGCCTGACCGATCAACATCGAGAAGTTTTTCTCTACACCTTTACGTGCTGTACCCGGATCCACAGCCAACTAGTGGTTGAAACATGCATACCATAACTCTATTATAATTGTACGGTATACATCCGTACATGCTATCGCCTTAAGTCCCGAACTCAACAAAACTGTCCGCTCTCTCAGATTAAAGAGTGGCCTGGGAGAGAAACCATGTCAGCACTGAAAAAGCAGCGCATTGACCTGAGATTAAATGAAGACGACAAACACATGATCGAAGAAGCTGCAGCAATGACTAACCAGTCAATTTCGCAGTTCATGGTCAGTACCGCCTCAGAACGCGCTGCAGAAGTTATTGACCAGCACCGTCGTCTGCTCCTCAATGAGGAGTCTTGGAACCTGGTTATGGATGCAATCATTAATCCGCCAGCACCGAATGACCGGCTGAAACGCGCCGCTAACCGTCTCCGGGAACTGGAGTAATAAATGGAGGGTTTAAGGATTGAGATTTTTTCAGAGGAAGTTGAATATGAATTAAGCAACTTCGATTGTGGAGAAGAGTATCTGAATACTTTTCTTACTGACCATCTGAAACGGCAGCATAACAGTAAGATCTTACGTGGTTATGTTCTCGTGACGAGAGAGAATAAACCGCGTGTGATGGGGTACTACACGCTATCAGGAAGTTGCTTTGAGAAAATACTTCTACCCAGCAAAACACAACAAAAGCGTGTACCCTACAAGAATGTGCCGAGCGTGACTTTGGGCCGTCTGGCAATTGATAAAAGCATTCACCACCAGGGATATGGAGAAACACTTGTTACCCATGCGATGAAAGTCGTGTATCAGGCCTCGCAGGCTGTGGGTATACACGGAATGTTCGTGGAAGCGCTGAACGACAACGCCAAAAAATTCTACCTTCGACTGGGTTTCATTCAGTTAAAGGAAGAAAACTGTAACTCGCTCTTTTACCCGACAAAATCTATTGAAGAATTGTTCGAAGTAAATGATGAATAAAACAGGTTTAGACTGATCCAGTAAAGCCGTACCGCTTATGTAAAGCGGCCTAGTCCTATTACAGTATTTTTGCCGAAACAGCTCTTCTGCGGTATCTAGGGAAGGTGCGAACAAGTCCCTGATATGAGATCATGTTTGTCATCTGGAGCCATGGAACAGGGTTCATTATGAGTCATCAACTTACCTTCGCCGACAGTGAATTCAGCAGTAAGCGCCGTCAGACCAGAAAAGAGATTTTCTTGTCCCGCATGGAGCAGATTCTGCCATGGCAAAACATGGTGGAAGTCATCGAGCCGTTTTACCCCAAGGCTGGTAATGGCCGGCGACCTTATCCGCTGGAAACCATGCTACGCATTCACTGCATGCAGCATTGGTACAACCTGAGCGATGGCGCGATGGAAGATGCTCTGTACGAAATCGCCTCCATGCGTCTGTTTGCCCGGTTATCCCTGGATAGCGCCTTGCCGGACCGCACCACCATCATGAATTTCCGCCACCTGCTGGAGCAGCATCAACTGGCCCGCCAATTGTTCAAGACCATCAATCGCTTGCTGGCCGAAGCAGGCGTCATGATGACTCAAGGCACCTTGGTCGATGCCAAGAGTGGCCTGACCCACAGCCTAGTCACTACCGCGGCCAACGAGCATGACCTCAATCAGCTGGGTAATCTGCTGCATGGAGAGGAGCAATTTGTCTCAGCCGATGCCGGCTACCAAGTGGCGCCACAGCGCGAGGAGCTGGCCGAGGTGGATGTGGACTGGCTGATCGCCGAGCGCCCCGGCAAGGTAAGAACCTTGAAACAGCATCCACGCAAGAACAAAACGGCCATCAACATCGAATACATGAAAGCCAGCATCCGGGCCAAGGTGGAGCACCCATTTCGCATCATCAAGCGACAGTTCGGCTTCGTGAAAGCCAGATACAAGGGGTTGCTGAAAAACGATAACCAACTGGCGATGTTATTCACGCTGGCCAACCTGTTTCGGGCGGACCAAATGATACGTCAGTGGGAGAGATCTCACTAAAAACTGGGGATAACGCCTTAAATGGCGAAGAAACGGTCTAAATAGGCTGATTCAAGGCATTTACGGGAGAAAAAATCGGCTCAAACATGAAGAAATGAAATGACTGAGTCAGCCGAGAAGAATGAATCGCCACGGAAAATCTAGACACTTCCGAGCCGTTGATAATACTGGTTTTCATATTCTGTCGGTGACATCTGATCGCTAGAACCATGCCGACGCTTACTGTTATAAAACATTTCGATGTAATCAAAAATATCGCTGCGGGCTTCTTCCCGCGTTCCGTAGATCTTTTTCTTTATCCGTTCGCGTTTCAACAACTGGAAAAAGCTTTCTGCAACCGCATTATCATGGCAGTTACCGCGACGGCTCATGCTGCCCTCCAGGCCGTGTGATTTCAGGAACGACTGCCACTCATGGCTTGTGTACTGACTGCCCTGATCCGAATGAACCAGCACCTGTTTTTGGGGATTACGCCGCCATACAGCCATCAGCAGTGCGTTCAGGACAATGTCCTTTGTCATCCGGGATTGCATGGACCAGCCGATAATTTTGCGTGAGAACAGATCAACAACCACGGCAAGATACAGCCAGCCTTCGTGGGTCCTGAGTAGAGTAAGAGGCAGGGCGTAGTCGGACTATTTCCCTGCCTCTCCTCCCCGAACCGGACGTGCACCTTTCAGCGCATCCGGCTCTCCATTTAAATGCTGGCGAACGCCATTGCCACTTCTGTAAAGCGCGATGTATACGTGTTTCTGGTCTCCGTCCTCAGATAGGGATTACCTTCGGGTAGCCGCCAGCGGAACAGCTTCTTGCCTTGCCCCACCAACCGGTACAGTATTTCGCCGCTGAGCTTGCCGTGATTGGTTTTACCAAATAAAACCCACGTTTTGCTCTGACCCGGTTTCGGTGATTTACACCACCACCTCATCAGGGAAGCGATACCTGTACGGTATTTGCGGGCCAGCCAGTGAGCCAGCTTCCAGAACACGACACGGTCGATATAACTGAAGACTTTGGCCTTAAAATCAACGAACTGATAGAACATGGCCCAGCCTTTCAGTTTTCGGTTGAGTTGTTCAGCCATATCGACTTTGCTTTCACTGTAGTTGCCTGATAACAGTGCTGTCAGCGATGCGGCGAAGTTTCTGGCTTTCTCCTGCGGGATCGTTGAGACCACTCGCATCTCGCCATAACGACTGCGTTTGCGAATGATCCTGTGCCCCAGAAAGATAAAGCCGTCATTAACATGGGTGATTTTAGTCTTATCCATGTTCAGCCTGAGTTTCAGACTGCCTTCGAGCACACCCCGACACTCCTCCCTGATGGCTTCCGCCTGTGCTTTGGTGCCTTTGACGATGAGGACAAAATCATCGGCATAGCGGCAGTACGCCACCGCGGGTTTCCACTGCCAGTTTTCTCTGACCGCCGTACTTCGGCCCCGTTGGATACTGTTATTCCAGTACCACCGATCTTTTCTGGCTTTCCCGCTCAGGTAGCGCTCATGCAGGTATTGATCGAACTCATTCAGCATGATGTTCGATAATAGCGGCGATATAACACCGCCCTGTGGTACACCTTCACTGGCCGCCCGAAAGAGACCGACATCGATATGTCCCGCCTTGATGGTTTTCCACAGCAGAGTCATGAAACGTGCGTCACTGATCCTGCGGCGTACAGCCTTCATCAGCAGTCGATGATGTACGGTGTCGAAGTAACTGGACAGGTCGCCTTCAATCACCCAGCGTCCCCGGGTTTCACCACAGTCTGTGAGCTGTAATTTCACCGTGCGGATCGCGTGGTGGACACTGCGCTCAGGCCGGAAGCCATATGAGAGCGTATGAAAATCACTCTCCCATATCGGCTCCATCGCCATCAGCATGGCCCGCTGAACAATACGATCCCGCAACGCGGGGATACCCAGTGGTCGCAGTTTGCCGTTGCTTTTAGGGATGTAAACCCGTCTGGCGGGCAAGGGCTGGTAGTGGCCTGAGAGTAATTCATCCCTGAGGATTTGCAGCTCAACAGCCAGTCTGGCCTGTAGCATTGTTTTGTTCACGCCATCAACGCCGGGGGTATGGGCCCCCTTTGATGAAAGCGTGATCCGCGCCGCTTCAGCCAGCCATTCTGGTTGTGTTATCAGACGCAGCAGCCGTTGAATCCGTAGGGACGGATCGGTGGCTGCCCATGTGGCAAGCTTGCGTTGCATTTCGCTGATTATCAAAGGTCTTCACCTCGTTAGGTCAGTTAATTCACGTCGCAAACACATTCAAACTGCTTCCCTTCGCCATGTAATGGGCTTTCCCCATCGCGGACTACTACGGAAGCTCCGCCAGCCAGCGCGTCATCGGAGCCATGCCCCCTTAACATCCGTCGCTGACCTTCCCCGGTTTACCTGCCTGGACTCAGGCATACTGAGGAGGCTGCCCGTCGCACTCTTTATCCTTGCTTGCCGCAAGTTGGCAGAAGTCAGCAACGCAAGCGTGATAGACGCTGCTGCCCCGGTGTTTCGCATACATGTCAAAACACCTTCGACCGGCAGTGCTTACGTATCACTGCCAGTTCCTCCTGCACGGCCTGTCAGATCACGTAGGCCGTGGTGACGTTTTCAACCCACAGAGGCGGATTAACGGGTTCATGTTCTTCAGCCTTTCAGTACTTAACCTTGAGGATCATCTCGGCTTAGTGATCTCGCCTCAATCCCCGTTGTCAGCGGGTTACATCACCCTGCGGGCATGCCGCAGGTCACTGCCGCTCAGGTTCTCCACCGTCACACCCGGTGGGATTGTTGGGTTTCTCATCGTGAGTTACCGGTTCAATATTCCAGACAGACTCGCGGTTCATTTAAGCATCCATGCCCGCCCTGAACTCCGGGCACACTGTAGGTTATGTCCGTTACCCAACGCTCATCCGGAGCATCCGGATTGAACTGTCGCTGGAGCCTGTTGGGCGACACGATACTGGCCTCGCCTTTACGTGCCCGCGGGCTCCGGTATCCGACCTGAGCCTTTATCCCGACACGTTTCATCAGTCGCCAGACCCGGTTCACTCCGCACTGTTGCCCGCTGTCCCGCAGATCCAGATGGATTTTGCGATAACCATAGACGCATCCCGATTCCAGCCAGAACTGTTTAATCTGTCCTGTCAGTCTCAGGTCTGCCTGATGGCGTTGTGAATGCGGCTGCTGAAGCCAGGCGTAAAAACCACTGGGATGAACATCCAGCACCCGACAGAGCAGGCGAACACGCCAGCAACAGGAGTTGTCACGGATAAAGGCGTACCTCAGTCGGACAGCTTTGCGAAGTACGCCGCTGTAGATTCAATTGGTCAACGCAACAGTTATGTGAAAACATGGGGTTGCGGAGGTTTTTTGAATGAGACGAACATTTACAGCAGAGGAAAAAGCCTCTGTTTTTGAACTATGGAAGAACGGAACAGGCTTCAGTGAAATAGCGAATATCCTGGGTTCAAAACCCGGAACGATCTTCACTATGTTAAGGGATACTGGCGGCATAAAACCCCATGAGCGTAAGCGGGCTGTAGCTCACCTGACACTGTCTGAGCGCGAGGAGATACGAGCTGGTTTGTCAGCCAAAATGAGCATTCGTGCGATAGCTACTGCGCTGAATCGCAGTCCTTCGACGATCTCACGTGAAGTTCAGCGTAATCGGGGCAGACGCTATTACAAAGCTGTTGATGCTAATAACCGAGCCAACAGAATGGCGAAAAGGCCAAAACCGTGCTTACTGGATCAAAATTTACCATTGCGAAAGCTTGTTCTGGAAAAGCTGGAGATGAAATGGTCTCCAGAGCAAATATCAGGATGGTTAAGGCGAACAAAACCACGTCAAAAAACGCTGCGAATATCACCTGAGACAATTTATAAAACGCTGTACTTTCGTAGCCGTGAAGCGCTACACCACCTGAATATACAGCATCTGCGACGGTCGCATAGCCTTCGCCATGGCAGGCGTCATACCCGCAAAGGCGAAAGAGGTACGATTAACATAGTGAACGGAACACCAATTCACGAACGTTCCCGAAATATCGATAACAGACGCTCTCTGGGGCATTGGGAGGGCGATTTAGTCTCAGGTACAAAAAACTCTCATATAGCCACACTTGTAGACCGAAAATCACGTTATACGATCATCCTTAGACTCAGGGGCAAAGATTCTGTCTCAGTAAATCAGGCTCTTACCGACAAATTCCTGAGTTTACCGTCAGAACTCAGAAAATCACTGACATGGGACAGAGGAATGGAACTGGCCAGACATCTGGAATTTACTGTCAGCACCGGCGTTAAAGTTTACCTCTGCGATCCTCAGAGTCCTTGGCAGCGGGGAACAAATGAGAACACAAATGGGCTAATTCGGCAGTACTTTCCTAAAAAGACATGTCTTGCCCAATATACTCAACATGAACTAGATCTGGTTGCTGCTCAGCTAAACAACAGACCGAGAAAGACACTGAAGTTCAAAACACCGAAAGAGATAATTGAAAGGGGTGTTGCATTGACAGATTGAATCTACAGCGGCTTTCCTGAGAAACTCCCGGTTCACACGCATAACTCGGGATCTTGCTGGAGAGAGTAACCCAGTGATTTTGCCCTTCGTTTAAGCCCGTCGAGTACGCGATTACGGTAGCGCTCTTCATAATAATCCGCGCCAGGATCGACATATTTCTGACCGTATTTAAGGGCATTGTAGAACAGTATTGCCAGTTTTCTTGCCGTTGCAGTGACTGCTTTTGCTTTCCCGATACGGGATGATAATCGACGATAAAAAGCACCCAGCGCTGTATCGCTCCGGCCAATTGTTGTGGCTGCCAGTCTTAGTGCAGCAGCAATTCGACTGGATGAACGCCGTGTTTTCGAGGACAGTACTTTTCCACCGGAGATCTTATTCCCCGGGGACAAACACAGCCACGAGGTAAAATGGCTCGCATCCGGCCAGCGATTCATGTCAGTACCGCATTCGGCAACGAATTTTAGTGCCAGATAAGGTCCGAACCCATGTATCTGTGTCAGGTCTGCTCCGGTAATTTTCCAGAGTAATGGCCTGACATCAAAGGAAAGCTGATTGGGCTGTTTTGTACGATGTCTGGCGGAGGGCAATACTCCTTCAGGCTCTTCAGTTCCGGTGCTGAGCTGCAATAATGAAGTTTCGATTTGATCATCACACTCACGGATTTTTTCCTGGTAAAAATCGAAAAATGCCACCGACTGTTCAAGTGCAAAAAGATGTTCAGGCTGCCAGTTCCCTGTCAGTGCCTGTTGAAGAACCTCTGGCGTCTTTTTACATCTGACATCACGATACTGGATCAATACTGAAGGATCGCGCTCACCACTGACAATAGCTCTGACGATTGAAAGACCGGTAACGCCAGTAATATCCGATACGGCATGATGCAATTGAACATTCATCTGCATCAACGCCTTCTGCATATGTTGGATATGAGCAGCCCGGTATTCAGTCAGGCGTTCCCGTTGTCTCAAATAAGACCTGAGTACGGAAATGTCGTGTTCAGGTCTGAAACTGGCCCGAAGAAGGCCAAATGAATGCAGCTTCTGCAGCCACTGTGCGTCATTGACATCAGTCTTGCGACCGGGAACATTTTTTGCGTCTCTGGCATTAACAAGGATCACATTGAAACCCGCAGCCTCAAGGATCTCAAAAGCAGGCAACCAGTAAACGCCAGTGGACTCCATGGCAATGGTCGTAATGTGACAGGTTTTGAGCCAGTCGGACATCCGATGAAGGTCGCCAGTGAAACTTTGAAAAGTTCTGACCGGCTCGGCGTCAGCATCCGGTGGAACGGCGACTACGTGGAATTCAGCGCCAATATCAACGCCCGCAGCATGAGGATGGATAACAGACATTCGGGAGGATTTTTTCATGGAAATCTCCTTGCTCATTTTTCGATGAACGAAGGAGGGGACGACGGAGAAATCACCTTCCTGAACGGGATCAAAGTCACCACTGGCGGATCCGCCACAGTCCCTGAACCATGTTTTTTTACGGGGTCATACCACCAAAAGGCCGACGGCTGCTTCCTTCGCTAAATTAGCCTGCCAACTTTTCCGGGGAGTTTCTGAGACTCAGGACGGGGTTTCACCCATGGACAGTTTTTTAATATGTCCCGTTCGTCGGTAACCCGTTTCAGCTCTTTCTGGAGACGGCGGATCTCGGCCTGAGCATCTGACTGTTCTTTATTAGTGGAAGAATCCGGACCGTACTTCTTTATCCAGGCGTAAAGGCTGTGGGTGGTGATATCGAGACGTGTTGCAACGCTGGCAACAGAATAACCGCGATCAACAACCTGTTTGACTGCTTCAGTTTTAAACTCTTCGGGATAACGCTTACCGCTCATGGGCACCTCTCTTTAAGCCATCTTAAATGACTCTGAGGTGTCTGTTAAACCCATGGCGATTCAGTAGTCAATTCCTCACCATTCAAAACCATCCGCTGGATCTTCGTTAGCTTCAGAGCGTCTGCCACACCTTGTTAGTACGCAGTAATTCCTCTTCCTCGACGCATGCGCCTGCGTGCGCACGCTTTCTGCGGCGAGCGGATGATATTGACTGAAGCATGCAGCAGACTTTCAGTTGGATGCTGAACTGAAAACGGCTACATTTTGATCGGCTTTGCAATTTTTAAGGTGGTTTGCAATTTTAATGTTGCTTTGCGATTTTTATCAAGATTTAATAGATTAATGCAAAGATGATAACAAGGAACAGAGAATGGGACTGATGGAAACGCTTGACCAGTGCATTAATGCTGGTCATGAAATGACGAAAGCTATCGCGATTGCACAGTTTAACGATGATAGTCCGGAAGCTAGGAAAATTACCCGTCGCTGGCGTGTGGGTGAGGCCGCCGATCTGATTGGTGTTTCTTCTCAGGCAATCCGTGATGCCGAAAAAGCAGGACGCCTTCCACATCCTGATATGGAAATGCGTGGACGGGTGGAGCAGCGGGTGGGCTACACCATTGAACAAATCAATCATATGCGGGATGTATTTGGCACCCGTTTGCGCCGTCCTGATGACAGCGTTCCGCCCGTTATTGCGGTGGCAGCACATAAAGGGGGGGTTTATAAGACATCGGTATCTGTCCACCTGGCACAGGATCTGGCGCTGAAAGGGCTGAGGGTACTACTTGTCGAAGGGAATGATCCTCAGGGCACAGCCTCCATGTACCACGGTTGGGTTCCTGATTTGCATATCCATGCCGAAGACACACTGTTGCCTTTTTATCTCGGTGAGCGCGATGATGCAGCCTATGCCGTCAAATCCACCTGCTGGCCGGGTCTCGACATCATTCCGTCATGCTTGGCTCTGCACCGCATTGAAACAGAGCTCATGGGAAGGTTTGACGACGGAAAACTCCCGACAGAACCCCACATGATGCTTCGCCTGGCCATCGAAACGGTGGCTCATGATTATGATGTCATTGTTATCGACAGTGCACCGAACCTCGGTATTGGTACCATCAATGTTGTTTGTGCTGCGGATGTACTCATTGTGCCAACGCCAGCTGAGTTATTCGATTACACCTCTGCCCTTCAGTTTTTTGACATGCTGCGCGATCTGTTAAAAAACGTGGATCTGCAGGGTTTTGAGCCTGACGTCAGAATTCTTCTGACCAAGTACAGCAATAACAATGGCTCGCAGTCACCCTGGATGGAAGAACAGATCCGCGATGCCTGGGGAAGCATGGTACTGAAAAACGTTGTACGCGAGACCGACGAGGTCGGTAAAGGTCAGATCCGTATGAGAACAGTGTTTGAGCAGGCTATCGATCAACGCTCGTCTACAGGAGCCTGGCGAAATGCGCTGGCTATCTGGGAGCCTGTTTGTAATGAAATTTTTGATCGCCTGATTAAACCTCGCTGGGAGATCAGATAATGAAACGTGCTCCAGTTATTCCAAAACATACCATAAAAGATATTCGCCCCGAA
Organism: Citrobacter sp. RHBSTW-00570; assembly: GCF_013739755.1. Lineage (NCBI taxonomy): Bacteria > Pseudomonadati > Pseudomonadota > Gammaproteobacteria > Enterobacterales > Enterobacteriaceae > Citrobacter > Citrobacter sp. RHBSTW-00570. The sequence continues at coordinate 119,469 of NZ_CP056400.1, forward strand.
ACTGAGCCGTCAGCGGCACCCGCTGCACCGATGGTTGATTCATTAATCGCACGTGTAGGAGCCATGGCTCGTGGAAATGCCATACTGCTTCCAGTTTGCGGCCGGGAAGTGAAATTTATTCTGGAAGCCATCCCGGGCGAGAGTGTTGAAACGGCATCGAGAGTCTGGTCAGGTAATGAACGAGACCAGGAACTACTGACCGAAGACGCGCTTGATGATCTAATCCCCTCTTTCATCCTGAGTGGTCAGCAGACGCCTGCGTTCGGACGACGGGTAGAAGGTGTCATTGAGATTGCAGATGGTAGTCGCCGTCGTAAAGCCGCCATTCTGACATCATCGGATTATCGTGTTCTCGTCGGGGATCTCGATGACGAACAGATGATGGCTTTATCACGGCTGGGTAATGATTACCGCCCTGTCAGTGCTTATGAACGGGGCAACCGCTATGCAAAGCGGTTGGAAAATGATTTTAACGGCAATATCTCTGCTCTGGCTGAAGCTGAGAATATTTCCCGTAAAATCATCACGCGTTGCATCAACACGGCCCATTTGCCAAAATCAGTGGTTGCCCTGTTTACTCACCCTGGTGAACTTTCCGCCCGCTCTGGGGAGGCGCTGTATAAAGCATTTTCGGGAAAAGAAGCTTTATTGTTGCAACGGACACAACAGCTTCATGAGCAAAAGAAAGCGGGAGTTATCTTTGAATCCGAGGAAGTTATTGGTTTACTGACAGATGTTCTGAAAGAGCCATCAGGTAAAAAAGTTAACCTTAATACCCGTCATCAATTTGTACCTGGTGCGACAGCCCTATACAAAGGCGATAAGGTGATTTTTAATCTCGATAAATCTCGTTTACCTGCCGAATGTATCGAGAAGATAGAAAGCATACTGCGTGACTTACAAAAAAATTAGCCTGTTTAATGTTACAAGCGAGCGTTATCATTAATTTCAAATATCCTTAATGCGTTACATGCTGCTTCGGAATATATACATCCGAAGCAGCTATTCTCTGCACTATAACACCAGTGGTGTTAAAAAGGTCTGTTTTCTTATCTCAACCTGATTGTTACCATAATCTAAGATCTAGTTTCTGCTACTTTTTCTTAACTAGTTCCACGGTTCACCCCTCAGCCTGCATATCAGAACTCAGACGGTAACCCATCCCGGAATACTGATTCCACACACCAGATTAACTGGGACCACGGTCCCACCTCCTACTTGCGTGGCAAAACTCACCCGCTAATCCCGCCCGGAATACGGATTCCACACACCAGATTAATGGGACCACGGTCCCACCTCCTACTTACGTGTCAGAACTCACCCGTTAATCCCGCCCGGAATACGGATTCCACACACCAGAATAACTGGGACCACGGTCCCACCTTCTACTTGCGTGGCAGAACTCACCCGTCAACCCCAACCGGGAATATCGATTCCACACGCCGGATTCACTGGAACTATGGTTCCACTCTGTTCAGCTGTTTTTATCACAATACCGATTTTAAGATTGTTACAGTGATTCCTGTATTCGGTGCGTAAGAAGATTATGTTCGTTTTGTTCCCTGGTGCTTCCTCGCTCACTCGCGGGCTTCGCCCTGTCGTTCGGCTGCGGCGAGCACTACTGATTCTCTCTGAAAGGGGAATTTAACTGAACCTAGCAATGGGGATATCTTTCCAACGGGTGGTGTAAGCAGGGGAGAGCATATCGCGTTTCATCTGCCAGGAAGGCGCAATCCCTCGGCTGGTAAACCAGACCTGTCCCAGACCGGAATGATTAATATCATCGAGAACCTTCATTAGCTCAGCGCGGTGAGGACGTGGCGAACGTTCGTCAAACAGCTGCAGCTGCGAAACGCCGGAGCCGGTGAAGTCATTCAGCATCACACCGGCTTTGGCATACCGGTGCCCGTCCTTCCAGATGCGCTCCAGAGCCGTTGTGGCGGCCGCAATGATGTCCCGGGTGTCCTGAGTGGGGGTAAGCAGTTTCTCAGTGGCCACGTTGCCGTAGTAAGGCTCTTTAACGGCGAACGGAGACGTTTTGATGAATACGGAAATATGCCGACAATACTGGCGCTCTTTACGCAGCTTTTCTGAGGCCCGCTCTGCGTACTGACAGACAGCCTGCCGCAGCGAATCGTACTCCGTGATTTTCTCTCCAAAACTGCGGCTGCAGACAATCTGCTGTTTCACTGGCGGGGCTTCCTCAAGCGACATGCAGCTTTCCCCGTTCAGTTCGCATACTGTTCGCTCGAGAACGACGGAGAAATTTTCCGGATGAAGGCCGGGTTCGCCTGGGCCAGATCGAGCGCGGTCCTGATGCCAAGGACATTGAGCTTGCGTGCAATACGGTTTCCCACGCCCCAGATCTCTTCGACCGGCTGCAGTGAAAGCAGTTTCCGCGTTCGCTGTGGATTCCCCCGGGTCAGGGCGAGCACACCACGAAACTGTTTCCACTCTTTAGAGGCCCACTGGGCTGATTTAGCGAGGGTTTTCGTCGGTCCGGCACCCACGTCGATGGTCAGACGGGTACAGTCATACACGTGCTGGCGCAGCTGCCGGCCGAAATCCTCCAGGTCCATGCAGTGCTCCACACCGGTCAAGTCAAGGAACATCTCGTCGATCGAATACTGTTCCACCCTGGGGGCCAGCTCCTCCAGGCAGTTCATCACGCGCGCCGACATCGAGGCATTTATGTGGAATAGAAAATCAATATAAATAATGCATGCTTTAAAAGATTACTATGAACTAAAAGCATACGTCCGAAATTGTTACCACATATCAAGATTCACAACTAATAATTTCGTATATTAATCCTCCAAGGCAGGTAGTCAGCTATCTGTTTGGCTTCCCTGATGCGATGGTAAAATGAAAAGACCACCGTTATGGGTTTAATAAAAAGATGCAGTCTTCTCCAGCTCAGCATGTTAGAAGGATTTTTCAATGGATGTTGAAATCAAATACTGCAATAACATAGATAACGCTTGCATTACACTCTCTGAAAATAAACTTAACATTAAGTTCGCTCCAAATGGCACGGGTAAAAGCACCATATCACGTGCCATTTTGCACAGTGTTTCTCGTGATGCCGCTGGTCTTAACAGTCTGCTACCTTTTAAGTTTCGAGCAGTGAATCCCGACGATTTTCAGCCCAGTGTAACGGGTACAGAGCAAATTCAGGATGTAATGTGCTTTGATGAAAAGTACGTGTCTCAGTTCACATTTCAGCCTGATGAACTGATTAGTAACAGCTTTGACATCTTTATCAAAACAGAAGCCTACAACCAAACGGAGCGAGAGATCGACTCGATGGTAATGGCAATCCGGCAGGAATTCAGTGGTAATGATGAGCTTGAGCTATTTATTACACATCTTCAGGAGCTTAGTGGTGCGTTCAAGCTGACAAGCAAGGGCTTATCTAAAGCCTCTACGGGGATGAAGGGGTTGGCAGGGGGTAACAAGCTTCAGCATATTCCCTCCGGGCTAGAGCCTTATCAGCCATTTATTCAGAGTCATCGTAATGTAGAGTGGATCGAGTGGCAGACCAAAGGGTATGAAAATTTCTGCTCACTCTCTGAGGGATGCTGTCCTTTCTGCACAGGTGATTCTCACGAAAAAGCAGAACAAATTAGCAAAGTAAGCGCTGAATATGACAAAGCAGTGATCAAAAATCTGGTTGGTATCATCACAGTACTTGATAAATTAGGCGAGTATTTTTCCGAAGCCGCACGCTCCCGTCTGAGGGAAATAACGACGTTACAGGGAGGATTGGAGAAGAAGCATGAAGACTACCTTGTTACCGTAAAGCAGCAGACAGAAAATCTTCTGGCCATGCTCTTAACATTAAAAACCCTGAACAGTTTTACTTTTAACGACGCCGGAAATATTCGTGCCTCTTTAGCCTCTTTTCGTTTGGATGTGAAGTATTTTTCCGAGCTGCAATCTGATAAAACTCTTGCAACAATTGGGAGACTGAACGCCTCGTTAGATAGCCTCATTTCCCAGGCTGGTTTGCTGCAGGGGCAAATCAACAAGCAGCGCGCTGGCATGCAGCGGCTCATTCAGAAACACAAGAAGGATATCAACACTTTTCTGGCATATGCGGGTTACCGCTATCAGGTAGATATATCTGGCGATGGAGAACAGTGCCGTCTTAAGCTTCGCCATGTCGACTATACCGACTATCTCAGTGGAGGTAGCCAACATTTGAGCTACGGCGAGCGTAATGCCTTTTCGATCGTTCTTTTTATGTACGAATGCCTGGCTCGTAAGCCCAACCTGATTATTCTCGATGATCCTATCTCTTCGTTTGATAAAAACAAAAAATTTGCCATCCTGGAAATGTTGTTCCGCCGTGACTCATCTGAGTGTTTGAAAAACCAGACGGTACTGATGCTTACACATGACGTTGAGCCAATCATCGATACTCTGAAGTCGGTGAAGAAGTTGTTTAGTAACCAGGTTACTGCATCCTATTTACGTTATAGCACTGGCACGATAACTGAATTACCTATCCGCGAAAGCGATATTCTGACGTTTGCCCAAATCTGCAAAGTGGTTCTCGAATCCGACTGTGATGACCTGATCAAGCTCATTTATCTTCGCAGGCATTATGAAATCATGGACAATCGAGGTGATGTTTATCAGGTACTTTCTAACTTATTTCACCGCCGAGAGGAACCAATCGACACACGCCTACCTCTGATTGAAGGAACAGGGTACCCGATGATGGACCCGGAGAGCTTCCTTAATGGATGCAGTTTAATCACTAAAAATATTTTTGGTTTTGATTACCCCCATATGCTGAGCTTGCTGAATGATCCTGACAAAATTCTGTCGTTATATCGAAGCTGCACGAATGGCTATGAAAAACTTCAGGTGTTCCGACTACTGGAACCTGAGGCCGATAACCGTGTCATTCGCAAGTTTGTGAATGAAACCTATCATATTGAAAACGAGTTTATCTGCCAACTAGACCCCACACGATTCGATCTTATCCCGGAATACGTTATTGTTGAATGTGACAGGCTGCTCCTTAATATCGGGGCGTCGAACGATGATGCTGAACTGGAAACGGCCTGAGCGTATGGTCTAGATGTAACTCTTCTTAGCAGTGAAGGTGAGTAGTAATACTCACCTACTTGGATCTCCAATTCAATTGAGCCTGCTGATAAGCACGCCTTTTTGGCGAGAAACAGAAGCCTCTAAAGTTGGGACATGCGAGACATGGCGCTTTTTATGCCGCCAGATAGTATCTTTCTGGCCCTGTAATGACAAAAAGCTGATTTTCGTTAACAATAACCCTGTTTAAATATCCAGATAAAAACATTTCCTCTGGGTCAAATGAGTGATACAGTTTCACCCATAAGACCCAATGGAGGCAATATGTCTGAATTTGAATTACTGGCGCAGGATCTGCTTGAGAAAGCAGAGGCGGAAGAACAACTGCGACAGGAAAATGATAAAAAGCTGCTCGGGCAGGTGCTGGAAATCTATGACCAGAAGTACGTGGCTGAACTGCTTAGAAAAGTTGGTAAAAATGAGTGGAGTCGCGAGACTCTTAATCGCTGGATTAATGGTAAGTGCTCACCTAAGTCGCTGACGTTAGCCGAAGAGGAACTTCTACGAAAAATGCTTCCGGAAGCGCCTGCTCATCACCCTGACTATGCCTTCCGGTTTATTGACCTGTTTGCTGGCATTGGAGGTATACGGAAGGGCTTCGAAACCATCGGTGGCCAGTGCGTTTTTACCAGTGAATGGAATAAAGAGGCTGTGCGCACATATAAAGCTAACTGGTTTAACGATGCTCAGGAACACACTTTCAATCTCGATATTCGGGAAGTCACGCTCAGTGATAAACCTGAAGTACCTGAAAACGATGCCTATGCTTACATTAATGAGCATGTGCCGGATCATGATGTACTTCTGGCAGGTTTCCCCTGTCAACCGTTCAGCCTTGCGGGTGTAAGCAAGAAAAACTCGCTCGGGCGCGCGCATGGTTTCGAATGTGAGGCTCAGGGAACGCTCTTCTTCGATGTGGCGCGTATTATCCGCGCAAAAAAACCTGCCATCTTTGTTCTTGAAAACGTTAAAAACCTGAAGAGCCATGACAAGGGTAAAACCTTTAAAGTCATCATGGATACCCTCGACGAACTGGGCTATGAAGTTGCGGATGCAGCTGAGATGGGCAAAAACGATCCTAAAGTTATCGACGGAAAGCACTTTTTACCTCAGCACCGAGAACGTATCGTTTTGGTCGGTTTCCGTCGTGATCTGAATATTCACCAGGGTTTTACCCTGCGCGATATTAGTCGTTTTTATCCGGAACAGCGTCCGTCATTTGGCGAACTGCTGGAACCCGTGGTTGACAGCAAATATATACTGACGCCGAAACTCTGGGAGTATCTCTATAACTACGCCAAAAAGCACGCAGCTAAGGGTAACGGATTCGGTTTTGGCCTCGTTAATCCTGAAAATAAAGAAAGCATTGCCCGTACGCTTTCTGCTCGCTATCACAAAGACGGGTCTGAAATTCTGATAGACCGTGGCTGGGATATGGTCACAGGTGAAACAGACTTCGCGAACGAAGAAAATCAGGCGCATCGGCCCCGCAGGCTGACTCCACGAGAGTGCGCGCGCCTTATGGGTTTTGAAAAAGTAGATGGCAGGCCTTTTCGCATTCCTGTGTCAGACACTCAGTCGTACAGGCAGTTCGGTAACTCCGTAGTGGTGCCCGTGTTTGAAGCCGTAGCCAAACTGCTTGAACCTTATATCCTGAAAGCGGTTTATGCCGATTCGTGCAAGGTTGAACGAATCTGAACGCTCCTCCCGGTATTTATGCCGGGAGATTATCTATGAAATATCTGCGTAAAGCCCTGTCAGCTCAGCAATAAACGCGCCTAGCGTCATTAGCTCAGCTCTCACCGCCTCCGGGTATTTTTTGTGCAGAGATGATGGCACGACCAGTCTGACACCCGACTCCCGCATCTCCCGATATTGAGCCAGAGAAACTCCCTCCTGGAGTGTAAACAGATGCACCTGATGAATTTTATCGGCCTCATTCAGTATCTGACGCCAGCGATCCTTACAGGTAGTCTTGACTGCCAGCATGCGCAGATTTTCTACGGGAAACTCAGTATCGTGGTAAGCCCCTGCGGAAGGGAAAAGGAAATCGGGCTTTTTATTACCTTCTGTGACGGCCTGCGTCGCAAAGTGTCGCAGGCCGTGCTCAATGAATAGATGCTCCAGGTGCAGTTCCAGCGACTTCCCGGCTCTGGATTTACGGCGATTGCTGACAGAATTGGCCAGCGCAATAAATTCATCCACAGAGCCAAATCCTTTTCGGATGATATCCAGAACATGCAGTTCCTCAACCAACAGAAATATGTCGTACTCCACGCGCCGGCGGTCAAGAAGTTGCTCATCCGGATCAAGGGAATTTTTCACATAATGGCTGGCTGCATACTGAATAATTTCACTTCCCGACGGAAAGCGCAGGTGCCAGTCTTCAGGTAGAATATATTTATGATTTACTGGCGCTTGCTGTAGAGATAGTCCGCCAAGAATCTGTCCTGCGGGGCCGGATATAAGCGCTCCGGGTATAACTTCACCAATAGCGGTCTCAATGACGTCCTCTTCATCAGTGCTGGCGCATACCCAAATATTTACTTCCTTACAGTCCCCCCCTTGCTCATCAAGCTTGAAAGCCAGGAGCGTCAGAGCCCCTGTATTTTCAGGATCCTGAAGTGGGCTGCCTCTACCCCAGCGGGTAATCCTTTTTTCATTCCGGGTTTTACCAAAATGACGGCTGTTATAATAAATTGCCCGGGCTTCGCTGTCTGGGCAATCATGCGATGACACATGTGCGGTGAGAAAAACCGAAGGGTTCAGTTCACGGGTATGGTTGATAGACGGAAACAGTTTTTCAACGATACCTGAAGGGATATAAAGCCCTACCTGGTGACCACCTGTTGCGCCGGTATCGTTGGCGGAAAGGCGTTTGATGTAGACGAAGTAATTCTCACATGCGATCTCAAGTAGCCAGTTGTGGAAAACCGACATAAGCATCCCCTGTTACCCTGAAACTCTACTCACCATTTTTTCATAATTATATACAAACAGCCAGAAAGGCTGTTACAGGCGATTTGATCTGCAACCTATTGGTTAATATGCTCTGATGTGCGCAATCTTCGTTTTTTGCTCATATTGGTTCATTTTATCCTCCGGATTTACCGGTTAATTTTGCAAGAGCCTGTTCTACTTTTTTAATATCCTGCTCTACAATGGCTTTCTCATCAGGCGTGAGCGGGACCTCTTCGAGATAACGCCTGATAGATGTTTTACTCTCCAGCATCAGTCCGCGCGCACTGTCTTTCAGCAGATTAAAATCGCAACCAATGCAGGCCATTCTGTGCGGGCAACTGCTCCAGAATGGATTCATGCAGAAGGACTCACCAAGGTCATAATAGGTCGCCGGATCAGTGGGCGAGACCGCTTCCGGATCGTGATCGACCAGTACGCTTATCATATGGGCTATCCGATCGGCCTTCACAAATGACGCTGCCAGCTGTGTAGGGCGGATGCGAATGTAATGCAGGGTTGACTGTGGTGATGAATGACCTGACCACTGCATCAGTTCATACAGCGACATGCCCTGTGGTACGCTGGCAAGCGCAGTCAGGGCTGAAACCCGTCCACGGTGGCTGGTTATGGCGCCTCCGCTGTCTTCAACCGGCAGCCCCGCTCTGGCGCAGAGGACTGGGATGACCGTCCGGTTAATCACATCGCTGCCTGCCGGCTTGCCGCGATACTGGAAGAGATAACGGACTTTTTCTCCGGTGCGATCATCATTCAGTTTTGCCTGATCCACGGGGCGGATGTTCAACCATATGTCTACATATTTTTTTACAATGACAGAGACGGGTTTAACAAATGCTTTCGATGTCTTTCCTGCCGGGACGTTTAGATAACATAGTGTTCCGGCAGGAACGACACTACCATCCTCCCTGATAATGTCTTCTGACTAGGCGTGACGCATTCCGTAGTCAGGCGCAGGAGTTCATTCTGTCGTAAACCTGCATGGGTCCAGATAACAGCCATTGCCTGAAGCATGGAAAGGGGATAGTGAATTTCACTGAGCAGGTCTTCGTGGCGCAGGTTCAGACTGGCCCAGATGAGTTTGAGCCAGACGGGATCATCTATCACTCTCGGATTTACACCACGGCGAAAAAGTGGGGTATCCGGCGTGAAAAGGTGACGGGCGGGGCTGAAATTAAGGCGTCCCCAGCCCCAGAGTTCGAAATCGCTCATAAATCGTCGCAGCGAATAGATAAAATGTGCACGTGAATGTGGCATCATGGGCTCTCCGGAGCGTTTGGACTTCCGCAGTCCATGTTCAGTCCCCAGAGACAGCTCATCCACTTTCATTCGCCCCACAGCAGCGATAAAACTGGCACATGTCTCAATAGACCAGTCTGTCGGGACCTTCACCTCGGGATGCTCCTTTGCCAGCCAGAGGCCGCAGCGAAGAATAAAGCTGTACTGGTTTTCACGGGTTCTGGGACGAAGCACAGATGTCTCACGCCAGCGTCTGCACCATGCGACCCATTCAGGGCTGATATTTTCGACCGGCTTCTCATGCCATTCGGTGTAGTTACGCATTCGTACCGGCTTTGCAATAATGCCAAGTGCGGCAAGCCCATGAGAAATTTTCCCTACGTGTCTTGATACGCGCTTATCGTGGTACTGCTGAGCTTGCCAGAGAAGCTCTGTGGTCATCTCTTCAAGCCTGGGATTATCATTGAGTAGCATCAGCAGACCCAGGGGGGAGGAAACGGCATGCCGCAGGTGCTGAGGGGAATAGCCCAGTGATATCAGTGCTTCCGAGAGCCGGTTCAGCTGGTCCCGGAAAATCGCGTTGCCGTAGATGGCACTGGCGTAAAGCGACAGAGTGTTTTCATGAGGGATCTGAAGCGGCGACGTGAATGAACCGAGATGATATGCAAATGCCATCATAAGTGGTTTACCGCGACGATATTTATCAAACAGGGAGATCCACTGGTCTTTCCGCCAGTTCCAGCAAGGTTGCCCTACATTTTGCATTTCAGTCAGCATCGCCATAATTACAGTGCGGGTAAGTCTACAGCCGGTGCCACTGGTGTTGGCGATATCCAGCAGGGGGGTGATCAGGGAAGAGAGGGAACCGGACCTGCCATAGTTACGGGAGCGTTTATGGCTTGTACTTAGCGCTTCTTTCTGCTCAGGACTAAAGCCAGCGTGCAGGTCATAATCTGCACGGCAAAAATGCGCGTATATGAAACCTTTATCACGCTTGCCTGTCATTCTCTCTCTCCGGGCCAAACATGATAGCTGCGATTTTCCGGTCAGTCTCCGCAACAGTCATCGCCATTCTGGCCGCAAGATCAGTGCCTGAAAGATGGATATATATCTGCGTGGTGCGTAGATCACGATGACCAGCATAGGTTGCTATCTCATGCAGCTTCCATCCCGCCCGGGCAAGATGTGTCAGTCGCAGGTGACGAAAGGTGTGCGTGGTCAGAAATGGCATGCTGGTCCTGTCTGACCACTAGCGAACCGTTTTACTCCAGCTCCAGTATGAAAGCGGTGAGCCATAATTTCTGTCAGAAAACGAACGGAACAGTGCTCCACCAGTAATACCCGCTTGCCTCAGGTTCCTGAGATGTGCTGCCAGTACCGGCGTAATCGCCGGGCCGTAGCAGACCACCCGTTCGCGTTTGCCTTTAGTGTTTTCGGCGCGAATCCGTATAAGCCTGTGGGCAGGATCGATATCCTCTATGGTTATTGTTGTCACCTCAGTGCGTCTTAGCGCACCATGATACGCCAGCGCTAGCATCAGGCGATCGCGCAATGAACAGTCTGATATATAACCCAAGAGATGATACCACTGGCCGTCATCCGGAATTTGTGGCAGTCGTGTTATTCGCTGGACCATACCGCGTCCTGCTGAAGGCATGTGGGGTGTGCCTGCTCGCGGTAAAGGGTTCCGGCTAATTACCCCCATGTAAATCAGATAGTCAAACCACAGACGTATAGCAGAAAGGCGAAGCTGAAGCGTTGCACTGGCTGCAGGCTGAGGCATGCCGGGTAACTGGGGGCGAATGTACGCAGCGATATCTTCAAAGCTTGCCTGCTCGGGGGGCAATTCCCGCTGGCAGCAGAAGTGAAAGAAGTGAGTAAGTGCGCCGCGGTAGGCATGAATTGTCGCCGGTGACCTGCCGAGATCGGATAATAACCCCAACCATCGTTCTGCCTGTGAACTGGCAGGAGTACAGAATAAAGTGGTGAGCATTGTGTTCTCCTTCGTAATCAGGAATCCTGTTCAAAGTTTACACAGAAAATGTTGCATTCCACTTAACTTACTAGAGGGCGTAATTACTGGAGAACGCGATAACCGGCTCCGGAAATTTCATCGACTTCAGCTGAAACCACGGTACCCCCATTTTGATACCCAGCCGCTTCGCTTCAGGACTTCTCGCAATGACACAGCCATCGTTATTTGAGAGAACGACGACGGGTTTGTTTCGCAGGTCAGGGCGAAAAACCTTTTCGCAGCTGGCATAGAACGAATTCACGTCAGCAAGCGCGTACATCAGTCCATGCCCCGTGTTTTGTGTATGAAGGCTGTCACCACCCCAAAAATCTGCAGGTCTTCCGGATAGAGAGTGGGATAGGCCGGGTTCATCGGCAGCAGGGCGATACGGGGTGTCAGCTGCAGGCGTTTAACCGTGAATTCGCCATCAGTCTCCGCGATGACAATGTCACCCTGCAGCGGCTTTTCGGCTTTGTCGACCACCATCAGGTCGCCGGAATGCAGGCCCATCTCTTTCATCGAATCCCCGATAGCCCTGACGAAGAACGTTGCAGCCGGACGCCGGATGCAATAGGCATTCAGGTCCAGTTCCTCCTCCGTGTAATCGGCGGCCGGTGACGGAAAACCCGCCGGGCAACGTTCGGTGAACAGCGGGGCAGTGGACGGCACCGGCTCCTGTTCGGGGGCGACAAAAAGTAACATGGCATACCTCTTAAAATACCTGTTTTTATATACAGTATTATTTAAGATATTTCCCGTCCTGCAAGAAGAATTTTACCTGCTCCTGCCAGGTCATTGTTCTGGCGGATAAAACAGGCTCAGGGTTATCCACAGAAACGGTGCATAACCCTGTGAGTGGATACCGGGTATCTCACCGTCTGCTAAGCCTGTGGCTCTATCAGTTCCCGGCCCTGGTTCCGGGGATTGCCAACAGCCCGGCTGACGGGGTGCCATGTGAAATCTTCGGAGCAAAGACTGCCCTCACGGGCAATGTCTTCCGCCTCTTTACTGGTTGTGTTTTCGCTGAGCCATTTACGTGCGGCAGCCGGTGAGTACACGAGCGGTCGTCGATCGTGAATGTCCAGCAGTCCCTCATCCGCAGTTGCTGTGACGATCAGGAATCCTTTTTGGTCATTGCCGTTCTCAAAAGGTGGTTTCCCGATGGCTGCGAGCAGGAGCGGATTTCCGTCCTTACGGTAAATGAAAAACGGCTGTTTCACGCCGTTTTGCTGTTTCCACTCGAACCAGCCGTCGGCAAAAACAATGGCCCGTCCGTGCTCCCAGAGTGGTCTGAACATCCGGCTGTTGGCCGCAGTTTCACTTCGGGCGTTGATAAGAGCGGGCTTGTTCCACCACTCCGGGGCATAACCCCAGTGAACTGGATCAAGCTGCAGCTGCGAGCGGCGTTCACTCAGCAGCAACACCCGGGTTCCGGGCGCAACGTTGTAGCGGCCGACGGGCTCCGGATCATACGGAATATCCCGTTCTGCTTCTTCTCCGAGAAAGGCCATGTACTCCTCGCGGGAGTTGTACTGCGTAAACCGACCGCACATTATCGTTTCTCCGGTGAAGATTTCGCATGCGAAATCTGTGTTTTCTTCAGTTCAGAACATAGGTTGTATTTCAGGTTCCTGCCATCGTGTGGCCGCCGTGCCGCTACTGTAGCCGGGCCACTTCGAATGCAAGGGTTCGCTCTGCCGGTGTCCTCACCCGGTCGCAGTTAATTTCAAAGGCATTACCCGCTGTCTTCCCGTCGTTTTCCGTCTCAATTTTCGCCGTCAAACCGTCCAGCCAGCGTGGGCTTTTTCACTGCGCTGCGGCTTGCGGCACCGCCCCTGCATTCTCCGCTTTTCGCTTGGCTGTCGTATCGGCACGGCGTAACTGGCGCCGCATTTGAGAAAGGAGAACTACCATGTCCCGATTTATCCAGGGTAATTGCGTCCATATCATGTCCGGCTTTCCGGATAATGCTGTCGATTTCATTCTCACCGACCCGCCATATCTCGTCGGTTTTCGTGACCGTCAGGGGCGTACCATCGCCGGCGATAAAACCGATGAATGGCTGCAACCCGCCTGCCATGAGATGTATCGCGTGCTGAAAAAAGACACGCTGATGGTGAGCTTCTATGGCTGGAACCGCGTCGATCGCTTTATGGCTGCCTGGAAAAATGCGGGATTCAGCGTTGTCGGCCACCTGGTGTTTACCAAAACCTACACATCGAAGGCCGCATACGTGGGCTATCGCCACGAATGCGCCTACATCCTTGCAAAAGGCCGTCCACGTCTGCCACAAAACCCGCTGCCGGACGTGCTGGGCTGGAAATACAGCGGCAACCGGCACCACCCTACCGAAAAACCCGTAACCAGCCTGCAACCGCTGATTGAGTCCTTCACACATCCCGGCGCGATTGTGCTCGACCCCTTTGCGGGCAGTGGCTCTACCTGCGTGGCCGCGCTCCAGTCTGGCCGTCGCTACATCGGTATTGAACTGCTGGAGCAGTATCACCGGGCCGGACAGCAACGTCTGGCCGCCGTCCGGCGCGCCATGCAGTACCCGGCCGCTAACGACGAGTTCCCGGAGGCTGCGTAATGAACTATGCAGGACACGAAAAACTCCGCGCAGAAGTGACGGAAGTCGCCAACAGCATGTGTGACCTGCGGGCGACGCTGAACGGGATGGAGCACCGCTATCGCTTTGATTCCGATGTGCTGGCCGAACGCCTGACCCGTCAGACCCTTTTTCGCATCAATGCCCTGTTTATGGCGGCGTACAACGAAATTCTTGAGCTGGATGCCTGCTTTAAGGACTAAGGAGAAAAACATGTACGGAACCTGTGAAACCCTCTGCCGGTTGTTGCGTGAGCAGTATCCCGCAGAAACCCCGCTGAACCTCATTATCTGGTCCCCGGCGGATATCGAAGCACTGGCCGACGGAATGGAATATGCCGTTTCGGAGCAGGACACAAGGGCGGTACTGGCGCGTATGGACGCCATTCCGGAGGAACAACGGCTTGAGTCGGGCGTGTCTGCCGGTGCGGTGATGGATCTGATTGAACAGGTGAAAGAGTCCGTTCCGGCGGTGATGGTGCCGGCGGACCTGCTTGAAACCCTGCTGACCACTGCCGAACAGGCGTTATGGCACAGAGAATGGACCGCCCGTGACTGCAATCATCCGGTCCCGGAAAGCGTTACCCGTCGCCTGGCTGATGCGGCGAAAGTTCGCGCCTTACTGAAAAAATGAAATCAACACGCCGCCCGGGCGGCGTGTACTGACCCCGTTCAGAGGAACCCATTATGCAGGAAACCACCACGTTAAACGCCCTTGTTATGCGCCGTGCGCGCGATTTGATTGCTGATTATGGATGGCCTGACCATACCGATGTTGATCAGCGTGATCCGGTCAATAAACCGGGCTGGATAAGCATTTATGTCCGTCTGGATGCGGCAAATATTGTTCATCTGCTGCCTTTGCTTTGTACCGGTGACGTACCCGCAGAGCTGCAAAGTGCCATGACAAAAATATCCGGGACGCCAGCGCAGATTATTTTATCCGGCAGCCGCTATGCCGACGCGCCGCAGCTTCCGGAGGACGGAACACAGATAGCTTTCCCCTGGGCCGGGGAATGGCTGACGGAGCCGGAGATTCAGGCTGTAACGGATTGCCTGTCCCGCGCCGTGCGGGATGTATCCCGGCAGGTATGGGAGGATGCGCGCCGGATAAAGGCGGCACTGAACACGCGCGGGGAAACGCTGTTTTATCGCCAGACCCGAAACTTCCGTCTGGTTGTGAAGGAAAATGATATGCCCTGCTGGCTGGACGATGATGACAATTTGCCGGTGGTGCTCGATGCCATCCTGAACAAAGGGGCACGCTACAGTAGCGTCGAGTTCTTTGTTATCAGCGACAAAGTGGATCAAATCCTGGCATGTGGCCAGATGTGCGATGTGCTGCGTATTCCGGGCGAGCCTCCGCGCCGGTGGATGGATTTAACCCTGTTACATGAGGTCATGGCAGAAGCGCGTGCAGAAATCAGTCTTGTCCGCAATGCCCTGTCAGCAATCCGGCCAGTTTAGCGAACAGCAGGGGGCGGCGGCCCCCTGAATCTGGCACGAAGGATAAGGATGTCGCCGGCTCCGCTTTTACGGCTCTTCCTCCACGTTGTTCCGGCTTCGCGTTGAGTAACGTCCCGTGCGGCCTGCGGCAAACGCCGTGCCTCTACTGTAGCCGGGCCGCGGCTGATGCAAGGGAAGCGTAAACGCCGTCACCTTCACCCGGTCGCAGTTTATTTCAAAGGCATTATCCGCCGTCTTCCCGTCGTTTTCCGGCTCAGTTTTCGCCGTCAAACCGTCCAGCCTGCTCCTGCTTTTTTACTGCGCTGCGGCTTCGGTGACGCCCTTGCATCCTCCGCTTTTCGCCCGGCTGTCGTGTCGGCACGGCGTAAGCCGGAACTCAGACGACATCGACTAGGGAGGATTTTTTATGAGCACTACGACCACCACACCCGCTGTTTACGTGGGCACGTATCACAAATACAACTGCGGCAGCATTTTCGGCAAATGGTTTGATCTGACGGAATTTGACGGCAGGGAGGATTTTTACGAGGCCTGTCAGGCGCTGCATGCCGATGAATGGGATGCCGAGTTTATGTTTCAGGACTGGGAAGGTATCCCGTCGCAGTTCGTCTCTGAATGCTCCATTGACTGGGATTTTATCGCCGCTTACAAACGCGCCGAAGAAGAGGGCAGGGAAGCCGCTTTTATCGCCTGGGCGGAGTATACTGGCGAGTGTGATTATGACGCGTTTGATGATGCGTACCGGGGCGAGGCGGAAAGCGAGGAGGACTTTGCGCGGGAGATGGTGGAGGACAACGGCCTGTTAAATGAGGTGCCGGAGCCGTTGCGCAGCTATTTCGATTTTGAAGCCTGGGCGCGTGACCTGTTCAGCAGCGGCTATGTGTTCCATGACGGCTATGTCTTCAGCAACTGATTAATGTCCGGCGGGGAAACCCGCCGGTTAAGGATAAAACGTATGAAACTTGCAACGGAAACCCGCGAGATCCTGCGACAGTACAAAGCGCTTATTAATGCCCGCCGCCGCGAGAATGGGCAGTCGGCGCTTCGGACAGAACAGGTGATCGACGAAATATGTTACTACATGACCTGTCAGAGCGCTGTTTACCTTTGCGGCCAGTTTATACGACAGGACGGATACGGCCAGTAAACATGATGGCAGGCGTCCGGCCGGAGGGCGCCTGTCAGCCCGCGCGAAAACCCGGGCAGGCTGCGCCTGCCGGAGAGAAACTTCGCCGCGCCTGCGGCGCCGCGCACTCTCCTCTCCATTGTCAGTCGCTGTTGCCCGGGAATGTGCGTATTATCAGGGATATCTTCCTGTAAAGCAGACCGGTGATGCATATGTCGAAGTGGAATATCGCCTCTTTCTCAAAAGAAGATCAGGATAAGGTCTCGGTCGATAAAGCCGCCGCTGCCGTTGCCTGGCAGGAAAGGATGAACAGGCCCGTGGTGCCGGAGCTGGCTGAACGGGAACAGCCTGAACATCTTCGCCAGTATTTCCGTGAACGGCTTGACGTTCATCGGCAGAACAGTCAGCAGCTGCCGCGCGCAAATGCGCCCGAATATCATAAACCCGGAGATGAGCAGCAGAAGTGATTCTTATCATCAGTGTGTCCAGGGAGGATATTTTATGCGTATTTCTCTGATGTTTGCAGCCGTGACTCTTTTAACCGGTATTAACCTGTTGTTTATTCCGTTTCAGCCTGTACCGGCTCTGTGGGGAGCTGGCCTGTCCATTGC
The DNA here is from genome assembly GCF_013739755.1 of Citrobacter sp. RHBSTW-00570. Lineage (NCBI taxonomy): Bacteria > Pseudomonadati > Pseudomonadota > Gammaproteobacteria > Enterobacterales > Enterobacteriaceae > Citrobacter > Citrobacter sp. RHBSTW-00570. Next base: position 136,627 of record NZ_CP056400.1, read on the forward strand.
TTTTATCCTGATGAATGTCGTGGCGGATAAACTGCGTCTCTGGAGTGGCGTTGCATGGATTATCGTTGCCGGCATCATCATAACGTTGATGCTGAAGGGGAAGGAGCCGGGTGACGAATTCAGAGTGCTGATCACCGTTTTTGCTTTCCTGGCTTCGGCCTGGTACAGCGTTGTGCAGTACAGAAAAGAAAAGCATTTTCGCTCCTGATGTTCCCGGCAGGTATTAAGCCGGATAATTGTCAGCCATCTCGTGACTGCTCCCCGCCCTGTTGGCGAGGTTTCCCACTAAGCCGCATGTAATCCATTCTTATCCTCCCGTTCCCGTTTTCACTACGGGCGACTTCCCTGACGGGAACCGGGGCTGTCATGCTTCGCACCGAGCCAGCTGCGCTGTCTCTGCCCGGCCCCTTCGGGGCAGCGGGTTTCCATCCCAGGCTGTCGCAACGTCAACGGCAGGCTTGCTGCGACCGTTCCGGTCACGCCGCCCTTTTTACGCGCCGTATCCTGCGCTTTCTGCACCCCGGCAAACTGACGCCGGGCTGTAAGGCGCAACGCCGTTTCGCGCCCGCGCTTTCCGTCGTTGCGGCGGGTTCCTGCTCATTCCTTGCCTGGTTTTTTCACCCTTTTGAGTCCTTTCGCCGGGGCTGAGACAAGCACAGTCGCTGTCAGCTGTCCAGGGTAAATGGCACGCGGTAAACCGCGCCCTGGACATCCGCCATCGCCCGCGCTGGTTTACGCCCTTGCGGCGAACGGCTCTCAAACGGGTGAAGGTAACAACCAGCGGGCGCGTTCAGCAGGTCCCCGCAAAACGTCAAAACCGCGGCCCCGGCAACTCAACGGGTGATGGTTTTTAAAAGCAAAACAAACGGAAGGAGATTCATCATGACAGTACGCGGCATCAACAAAGTCATCATCGTGGGTAATCTGGGCCAGGACCCGGAAGTCCGTTATATGCCCAATGGCGGCGCGGTCGCTAATCTCAGCCTCGCCACTTCGGAGTCCTGGCGCGATAAACAGACCGGAGAGATGCGCGAAAACACCGAATGGCATCGCGTGGTGCTGTTTGGCAAGCTCGCGGAAGTGGCCAGCGAGTATCTGCGCAAGGGCGCTCAGGTGTACGTCGAAGGGCAGTTACGTACCCGCAACTGGCAGGACGACAGCGGCGTAACGCGCTATGTCACTGAAATCGTTGTCGGACAGAACGGCACTATGCAGATGCTGGGCGGTCGTCGTGACGGCGGTCAGCCACAGAACACTGCTCCGCAGCAACCCGCACAACCGCAGAGTCCTGCCGCTCCGGCACAACCTGCTGGCTCCCCTGAAAAATCCCCGAAAAAAGGCGGCAGAAAAGGCCGTCAGAGCGCCGCACCGTCTCAGCAGGTGCCGCAGCCGTTACCGGACGATTATCCGCCTATGGATGATGATGCCCCGTTTTGACCCGCATGATGAAAATGCCCCGCAACCTGCGGGGCAGGAAAAGGAGAAAGACATGACCAGCAACGTTATACCGCCCCTTCAGTCACTGCCAGATGGCACATTCACTCGCGAACAGGCTAAAGCGGTCGTAGCGCAGTATCAGAATGTCGCGATTGAAGACGATCAGGGAACGCACTTTCGCCTGGTGGTTCGTCAGAACGGCGAAATGGTGTGGCGGGTATGGAATTTTGAGCCGGGTGGTGAGTACCTGATGAACCGTTATATCCGGGACTACGGCATCCGTAAACAGCAGTAAAAAGGTGCCCTGCCGGAGCAGCAACTCCGCAGGGCCGGACAGTAATCAATATCTGTGAGGAGTATCAACTATGTCAGTAACCGAGTCTAAAGCAAAAAAGGTTAAAAAAGCCAGCCCCAAAGCGTCAACGCGTAAAGCTGATGCTCAGTCAGACGTCCTGGTTGCCGTACTGGACAGTGCCCCTGTCAGTTACACCGCATGGTCCCGCCTGTTTATCGGGGATCTCAACTGCCGTCTTATCCCGCACACGCCGGAAGAAATCAGGGGTTATGCCGACAGTATTTTCGCGGTCGGGCAAATCCATAACATCGTGGTCGTGGAATGTGATGATGGTCGGCTGGAAGTGGTATGCGGCGGTGGGCGTACCAAAGCCATCGGTTTGCTGGTTGAAGAAGGGAAGGTCGACCCCGATCACGAATGGATCTCCTGCAAAGTGGTTCCCCGCGAACTGGCGAGGGCTATCTCCCTGACTGAAAACGGCAGACACAAGACAATGCACCCTGCCGAGCAGATCGCCGGATTCCGTTCTCTGGCAGAAGAAGGGAAAACACCAGCGCAAATCGGGGACCTGCTGGGCTACGGTGTGAAGCACGTCCAGCGCATGCTCAGGCTCGCAGGACTGGCTCCGGTTCTTCTTCAGGCACTGGCAGAGGACAAAATAACCACCGAACACTGTCAGGCGCTGGCGCTGGAAGATAATCCCGACCGTCAGGTGCAGGTGTATGAGGCTGCGTGTCGTCAGAGTTGGAACAATAAACCGGAAGTGCGTGTGATACGTAATCTGATCACCGACAGCCAGGTTTCCACCCTCAACAACAGCAAGTACGCATTTGTAGGGGAAAAGGCATTCTCCGGCGATGAAATCCGCGCTGACTTGTTCAGTGACGAACAGGGGTGTTTTGTGGACAAACTGGCGCTGGATACTGCCCTGCTGGAAAAACTCCAGGTGGTTGCGGAGTGCCTGAAAGAGGCCGAAGGCTGGGCATGGGCCACCGGACGCCTGGACGCGGTCAGTTCTCACGGCGAGGACAGCGCGGTCTATCGGATTCAGGATGAGCCTGACGCAGTTTACACGGAGCAGGAACAGCAGCGCATGGATGAATTGCAGAGCGAGTATGACGAGAATCAGACCGCCAGCGATGACACCGACGCGATGGAGTCAGAGATGGAGGCCATCGAATGCGCGGCACAGCTCCGGGCATGGACGCCGGAAATGCGCGCACAGTCCGGCGTGGTGGTGGCATGGCATCAGGGTGACATCTGTGTCCAGCGCGGGGTGATCCTGCGTGAGCAGTCTGAAACGGAAGACGAACCTGCTCAGGTTCCTGTATATGAGCGCCAGTCCGAACCCGTTGACGAAATCAGTCTGCCTCTGCTGACGAAGATGTCCTCTGAACGTACGCTGGCCCTTCAGGCTGCGCTGGTACAGAAGCCAGAGAAAACGGTAGCTCTGATGGTCTGGCGTCTGTGTACCTGCGTTTTCGATAACTGCACCACGACCCGTCATCCGTTCGTGATGCGTCTTGAGGTGCATCACAACCGTCTGGTCAGTGAAGCCCCGTCCGGTGAAGAGGGAAAAGCGTGGTAGTCCCTTATGCAGGAAAAAGCCCGTCTGGAGGCGCTGTTGCAGGAAGGCTGGAAAAAGGATTTCACCACCTTTTTTACCCTTGACGGAAAGACGCTGATGTCCCTGATGGTCTTCTGTACGGCCTGTTCTGTCGATGGTGTGCAGACCAGAACGATGGGACATACCACACGCAGTGATCTTGATGGTGTTGAACGTGCTGTTGATTTCAATCTGCATGAATGGTGGCAGCCGACGAAGAACAATTTCTTCGACTACCTGAAAAAAACACAGATTGTTCAAATCCTCAGTGAGAACGGTTTGAGCGGGGCCGCCAGCGATGCGCTGAAAATGAAGAAATCTGACGCAGCGGACCTGGCTGAAACCATGATGGCCCGTCACTGTCCTCAGTGGGTGCCAGTCTGGATGCGCGCCCCTGATGCAAAAACGCCGGATGCTGAAGCAGAAAATAACGCTTCTGATGCTACCGCCACTGACGTCCCGCCTGTGGCTCACAACAACATTCCAGATGCAGCCTGATAACGGAGGCCGCCCCTTCGGGGGCGGCAGTAAGGAGAACATGATGCGTAACATTATTACCCCTGATGTGCTGAAAACCATGATCCCCCGGGAATATGAGGACTGGCGGGAAGGTGGCGAAGATTTACGCCGCGAACTGACCCATGCCGTGATGCGTGACCTTGACTGTCCGGCTCACTGGGACCTGAACGGCGAGTACCGCAGTGAGTTCGGCGGTTTTTTCCCGGTGCAGATCCGTTTCACGCCATCCCACGGCAATTTCAGCCTGGCAGTGTGCAGTCCCGGTGATATCAGCCCGTCCTGGATGGTGGTGTTTATTCCTGCCAGTGGTCGCCCTTTCTCTGTCATCTGCACGCTGCCAGCCTGGTCGCCGGAGGTTATCAGCCACACGTTGAGTCTTGTCGCCCGCCTCGATGCCGATGGTTACAGTCAGGCCAGTATCATCAGCGTTCTGGCGATGGAGGGTACATTATGATCCCGGCAAACCTGTCACTGGTCCCTCTGAGTCATGAGCGTCGTGCGATAATGCAGGCCATCGCAGAGGTGGAAGCAAAATACGAGCGCGGTATCGGTGTCGCTGAATTTCCCTATGCCCGCACCTTTTTCCGCATCCTGAACGGCAGTAAGCGTGTCACCGTAAAGGATATCGGCTGGTTCTCTCCAGGGCTGACGGCTCAGTCGCTGCGGGGAAATAAACAGGACTGGCTGGCGGCGATCGACCGGCTGATTGAAAGTCGTGGCGCATGTTGCTGGTTACCCCTGTCGCTTTCTGATGGCTGGCGACTGTTCCCGGAAACGAAGTTTCAGATGCAGGAGCGTACCCGAAGGCACAGTGAACAGGGCGCTGAAAAATACACCCGCCAGCGCCGAAAAGAGGCGTGCCAGCGCGAAATGGCGTATCAGGCGCTGGCGGGGCAGGCGGAAATTGAGCTGGCTTTTCATACCCCGGAAACGGTCAGCAGCTGGAGCGCACGCTGGTCGGGTACTGAACTGCGCCAGTACGACCTGGAGGAAATGTTCTGGCGCTGGAGTGAGCGTTTTCCGTCACTGGCATCGATGGAACGCTGGATGATGGCGAATCAGCCATTCTGGAGTGTGATGGTGGAGTCTGATGCTCTCGCTAAAGAAAGCCCGGAACCGGTCAGACAACTGGAGCGATGGATGGTACCCAACAAGCTGATACACCGGAGCCATGCATGAAGTGGCGTTACTCGTTGCGCTGGAGACTGCCCCGGACACCATGTCCCGGCCCGCAGGAACTGGTGTCAGAAGTGGTGGAGGCCGGGAAGCCTGCTCCTGAATCGGTGATGGCCCGCTGGGTGGCGGGAGCAGGGTATGCGGTATGTGTCGATTTTCTGGATGAAAGGCAGATAAGACGCTGGAGTGATGAACGAAAAGCGGCTGCCCGCAGGCGAAATCTGGAACGTCGCGTGAACCGGATTGCGCCATTGTTTGCTGATGAATTTATCAGGCGTGAACTGGATGCTCGCCCGGCGTATTTTCAGGGAAAAACCATGAATATGCCTCCCAAAGGAGGGGAGTCATGCTGAAGGTTATGAGCCGTATGGTCAGACAACGGATTTACATCTGTTAAAACACTTTTGGTAAGGAAAAACTATGACTCACTTATTTGTTTATCTCGTTATCGCTTCATCTGTACATGGTGGCAGCAGCTGGAACGTAACCCCTATGCCTAATATGGATGTTTGCAATCAGTTCAGCGAAAGTATCACTAAACCCCGGGATTTGACCTTAATTTCCCCCGGGCAAGCCTGGTTCGCTGTGTTGAGGTAAAGACTGATAAGCCTGTTAATCCGTAATATCACATGAATGATCGATATTTTTCCTTCACGATATACGGTCAGCAGGGGACAAGAGGGAATTTAAAAGAGGCAATTTTTATATGAGATACTGGATACTGGTTGTTCTGCTAAATGGATTGTTTGCGCTGGTCATTCACTTTGCCGCGCCGGAATTGTTCGGAAGTACTGAGCATTATGTCGGCGCTGGGATCTGTGCTCTGATAGCGATAGTTATTACCTGGCGAGATCCTCCAGGGATGCTGGACAACGTGCTCTTATTTCTCTTTAAGTGGGGAATTGTGGCTTCAGGTCTGGCGTTTTTTTTCTGGGGTATCGGATACAAGCTGGAATTCTGGGGAAATCATAACCCCGATGAAGTTTTCACCAGCGCTTTTGACATCCTTCTGCCAAATCTGGCATTGCTGAGCGGTATTGTGATTCTGGTTAGTGCCTGGATATCCTGGAGGCAAAGGTAACAAATAATTCGCCAGAATGAGGGCAGGAAAGTAAAAGAGCAGTGGTGCCTGCGGCACGACTGCTCTTTTTTTTAACCTTCATTCTTTGTCATACCCGGGTGAGTATCTCCCCGGAAGAACGGACTCTTCCAATTGTGATGGTTGTTGTCTGTATTACTTTTTCAAATTTACCTGCTGTCGGATGGGGTTACAGGCCATAACTGAGGGCGACTTCCCTTCGGGAACCGGGGCTGTCATGCTTCGCACCGAGCCAGCTGCGCTGTCTCTGCCCGGCCCCTGCGGGGCAGCGGGTTTCCATCCCAGGCTGTCGCAACTTCAACATCACGCTTACAGCATCCGTAAACGGATGCGCCGCTTTTCACCATGCCGGCGATAAGACTGCCGTCACTCTGAGGGGCAACGCCGTTTCGCGCCAGCGCTTTACGTCGTTGCAGCGGAGCCCTGCTCAGCTTTGCCCCGGTGCGTTTCCCCCGTTTAAGTCCCTTTCGCCGGGGCTGAGACAAGCACAGTCGTCATCATCTGTCCAAGGTAAATGGCACGCGGTAAACCGCGCCCTGGACAGCTGCCGCCGCCCGCGCTCGTTTACGCCCTTGCGGCGAAGGTTCTCAAACGGGTGAAGGTAACAACCAGGGGAACAGAGCAGCAGGTCCCCGCGAAACGTCAAAACCGCGGCTCCCGAAACTCAACGGGTGATGGTTAAAAAAACAAAACAGAGGGAAGCAATGATGAACACACAAAACGTCAGCATCAAAATCGCCGCTCAAAAATCATCCGAACGATGGGGTTCAGACCCAAAAGCGCGTCTGGACTGTGTTATCGCAGAACAGCGTTCGTACCTGGCTCAGCTGTGCCAGGTCTGGAATCTTCAGTTGAGCCAGAAAGACGAGGCCGAGCAAGTCCTGCGCCTTCTCAGTCTGATGAGTGACAACGTTCACAAGGAAGGCGTGTTGTGCTGGGAACGTTCATATCCGCTGGTTTCGTTCTATGTCGTACAGCCGTGGTTGCAGGCTAAAGATCATGCCATCTGCTTATACGGCGTTATCGGACGTGAGGCGTGGGAAGTCGCGCGAAAAGACCTTTGCAACAACATTAATTTTGCTCAGGCCATGATGCGCCTGGAAGAACGTTAATCGGCATCATTCACGGCGGCAGGGTATGTTGCCATCAACAAAAGAAGGAGAACACCATGCATTTACACCTGACTGAATCTTCCGCTGTGCCGGGGATGCAGATCACCGCTGAGGCTGAGCGGACCTACTGGCTGAACCGTGAACAGGCGGCGGTGAAAGCCCCTGCTGAAATCGACGTACACGCTTTCCATGATGCGCTGGGGCTGATGTACCCGATGAACTGGCGAAGCAGTGAGAACGGTGAGTGCGAAACCTTCATGCTGGCAGAAATGATCTGCGGCAACGTGACCGAAATTTATGCACGAATCGGTATCCGTTATTACCGGATGCGTGACTACAGCAACCTTGACCACGCGGAAATTCTGGCCCGCGTTAAGGAGGTATCAGACAAGAGCCAGAAATGAAAAAAGCAGGCATAAGCCTGCTCATTCCACGCCGGATGACACACCCGCAAAAGTTTGCATCCGGCATACGCAAAATCAACATGGAGATTAAACCATGCAATTTGACCCGCAAATCGTCGCACAGGCGAACGCATTTGTAAATGCCCTGCGCAGTGGTAAACGCGCCCGTGTTCCGGCCTTAAAACTGGAGCACTGGCAGCAGTTCATGACAGTGGTATACGCTGGCCTCGGCCTCGCGTGATGTGAAACCTGCCGTCCCTTCGGGGACGGCATTACAGGAGATTTTCATGTCACAACTGAGTTTTGTCGATGTCTTTGATATGGCCAGAGAGAGCGCAGGCGGTTGTTGTGTCACTCAGGATGCGGAGGCTGGTAACGGGTATTTCCCGTCTGTTCACAGGCTGATGAGTGCACAGCACAGCCGGAGCCGCTTTATCAGCGTGTTCAGGTCCACAGGCTGCCATCTTCGGCGCTGGGAAGTGTTCAGCGATTTTCTGGCGCTGGCAGCCAGTGAGCTGGATATGGCCCGGATAAGAACGCCGGAGAGTATGGCGCACTGTCGGAAAATTTGCGATCGCTACACCACCGCCGATATTGAGAACATGAACGAAATGTTCAGCCTGATGGTGTGTGCGCTGGAGGCAAAATTTCATGATTTTCTCGGCGCGATTTTCATGGAGCTTGAACTCGGAGATAATTTTCGCGGGCAGTATTTTACTCCCTATTCCGTACAGTGCCTGATGGCGCGCCTGCTGATGCCAGGAATTCAGGACACCATCCGGCGGGAAGGAATAGTGACAGTCAGTGACCCCGCCAGTGGTGCGGCGGGAATGCTGATTGCTTATGCGGAGTGTCTGCTTGAAGCAGATATCAATCCTTCCTGGCACATGTTCGGCAGTTGCATCGATATTGATCCTGTGGCGGCTGATATGGCTTTTATCCAGTTGTCACTGCTGGGTATTGCTGCGGAAGTGGTGACGGGTAACACACTCACTATGCAGTTTAACCGGGTGCGGTATACGCCAGTGTATTACTTCAACGACTTTGAAAAACGTCTGTCGGACCTGAACCGACACAGGGTTATGCTGGCATTTATGCGTGGACTATCGGATGCCACGTAAGTAACCAGAAGGGCAGGGGATAACCTGCCCGACTGCTGTCAAAGGCCGCGCGCCTGCGGCGCAGGGTAATACCTGCTGCGCTACACGCCGCACATATTACTCAGGCGCGTAATTGTCATATTATTATTTATTCCCGCCTGTAACCTCTCATCCGGCATTCTTCTGTTTGTCTTTTTTGGTATTTATTTATTGTATTTAAAATAATAAATATCAAACCGGGCGACTTCCCTGACGGGAACCGGGGCTGTCATGCTTCGCACCGAGCCAGCTGCGCTGTCTCTGCCCGGCCCCTCCGGGGCAGCGGGTTTCCATCCCAGGCTGTCGCAACATCAAAATCCCGCTTGCTGCATCCTTTAAGGATGCGCCGCATGAACCGTGGCGGTAATAAATTCCCACCACTTTAATGGCCGGAACGGTAATTCGTCTCGCGCCGATTTTCCGTTCCGGGTTGTGTGCATTCTCCCTGAGTATATATCGCCAGATTTCATCAATTCGCGGAGGGCTGCTTTTAGCATCAGCCAGGAATAAATAAAAGGGTGTATAAACGCTGCGCGCCCTTTTATTTATTCCTGGCAGCTGCTCATCGCCCTTTGCCGCTCAGTGATGAAGTCGAACGATTTAATAAATCCATAAGGAGAAAACCAGAATGCACACAATTAACGTCAAAACCGCCACTCGTGAATCAGCCGAACAATTTAAAACAGATAAATTCCAGCGCTATTGTGTAATCGATGATAATGAACGACTTGATTTCATCCCTGCCCTCTTTTTTACACCAACCGCAGACAATATGATCGCCAGCTGGTTACGCCAGCATTCAGATTATGATGGCGGTTTCTGGAACTACTGGATCATTCCGCAGGGTGTTGGTGGAAATGTGGCACCGAACAAAATTATCTTCACTACTACACAAACCGGATATATCGCACCTGCAGGAGAACGACGATATAACATGTGCATTCCTGGTAATTATTTTGAATCAGAGGTCAGTGCCGATGCTGCCGGAATTATTGCAACGTTGATGATAATGAACTGGCTGTCCTGGCAAGCAGCCGATATGGGGACTGAATATGCGAAAGTCTGTAAATATCTTGTCGCCCGTCAGGATGCCCTGAAGGATTATGTCAGTCTTATTCAACATCCGGAACGTGGATTGATATGGCGGGCTATCGATTAAAAGAGGTGCGTCACTCTGGTGACGCATTTTTTTTGATGGCGACATAAATTGCCTGAATTTCTTTTGCATATTGCAGGCGCTTTTTCTCCTGTACTTCCGTTTCACGAAATCCTGCATTATAAGCCCCTACAGCCCGCCATGAGTATCCCCAGCGTTTAAAAGCAATGGCAAGGTAGTAAGCGCCAGTGTAAATGTTCAGGCAACTGTCAGTATAAAGTTGTTGGGGAGTGATCCCGAACTGAGCCAGATGCGAAAAATTTTGTGAGTGTATTTGCATCTTGCCGACAGCATATTCGCTCTGTGATACAACGTTGAGCGCATTATCACGCCAGGACGACTCACGGAACGAAATCGCCCGTAACAGATCCGGCTCGATCCTATAATCCCTGCCCGCCATTTCAAAACAGTCCTGCGCATTAACAGAAAACGTTATCGCCAGTAGCCCAGTAATCAGAGTTTTCCTCACGTCAGCTATTCCTTATTACCTTCTTTTTAGCCAGAGTGCCATTTTTCATAAAAAACGGCAATGCCCGGAAATACTGAATTCTTCCTGGCTGACATATTTCTGTATGCCTGCTCCTTAACATCAAAAACCCACACCCGTCGCAAGATTTAATCTTGCGTGATTATCCTTTGTTTTCAGTGTGTTAGGGTAATATTGTTATCGTTATTCTATGTCCGATATATATACTATATTCACATGCAAATCTTTAGTGAATCGTAAAGGAGTCGAATCCAGATTCATCTACGAATCAGACCACTAAATTAAGACAAATTTAAGGATTCGAATCTGGATTCGAATCCTTAAATTCGGTATAACAGATTCGCCTGTATGAAGTTGGTGAATCCAGACTGACTCTAATAAAATAAATGACCGATTCACATGTGACTCTTGATAATCATATAAATTTAAATTTCTAATAAGGTTTTTGAAATGCCAAAAATACAGACTTATGTGAACAATAATGTTTATGAACAGATCACCGATCTCGTTACCATCAGGAAACAGGAAGGCATAGAAGAAGCATCGCTTTCCAATGTATCTTCTATGCTGCTGGAACTGGGCCTGCGCGTCTATATGATTCAGCAGGAAAAGAGAGAGGGGGGCTTTAATCAGATGGAGTACAACAAACTCATGCTGGAAAATGTTTCGCGGGTACGAGCTATGTGTACAGAAATTCTTAAAATGAGCGTCTTAAACCAGGAGTCGATTGCCAGCGGTAATTTTGATTACGCCGTTATCAAACCCGCTATTGATAAGTTTGCCAGAGAGCAGGTCAGTATATTTTTCCCTGATGATGAGGATGATCAGGAGTGAACCTGGTTTCATTTCTAAAAGCCGGAATCATTTCCCTGATTCCGGCTTTTTTTTGGTCTCTTTAAAAATATGGAATCTTTACATTCGCGTTAGCGACTCACGTCACATAAATCTGGCTCTTTGAATGTTCTGGTGGATTTGAAACGTCTGGTCGCTATTATTAATTTATCTAAGCCAAATGAGGGTGTAAAAAATTTAAAAGCCAGCAATGATGAATAACTCCACCATGTATTAACAATTGCAATAGACCTGTTCATTGCTTGTGGGATTCTTTTGTCTTTTTTCAGGAGGCCTGGATGCCTGTTGTTGACCCAGCACGTTTTATGTATGAACGTAATCATTTTCCATCCTTGACAGATAAAGAGTTTGAAACGTTAGTTTTATACTGTCAGATGATGAATGTTCAGATGGTTGCTGATTATCAGAATCGTAAGCCTGATGTAATCATTAAGCATTTGAAGAGTTGCAGACAAAAAATTGGTGTTGAGAGCGACTTTGAGCTTTACTTCATAGTAATAAATAAGTTTGTTAACTTTGAGAGAGTTTTTCCAGAGTTAACATCAGAACAGATAAATATTCTGGCTGCATTTTCCTTCTATCCAAAAAGGTCAACAATTGCCCGGCGTTTTGATATATATCGGTGTGATATATATGATGAGCTAATTAAAATCAGGAACAACCTCGGCATTGAAGATTTGGAGTCTCTCAGGATGCTTTTTTTCATGAAGATTACAGTTTTTTTGTAAATTTTAAGTGTCTATCTGAGTGCTTATTGGTGCCTGTTTTTTTGATTTGGCTCAATCTTTATTCCGTTGATTTTGTGAATTAAATCACCTTTTGGAAAATAATATGTTGTTTTTTCGGTGAAAAATAAATTTGTCCCAAACCCTTGAATGGAGGAAATTGACTCTATCTAATATCCCTATCGCAAATTAAAACAGGTAGCGAGTGATGAAGGAGCCAAAATCTAATATCAGAAAGCTAATTAACATTGGTGGGTTAATTGGCAAGAAAGTGAATATTAGCTGTAGTCTGGATGAAGCCATTGATGAACTATTAATGGAGAGTGCACTTAGGAGTGGAAGAACTAAAAAAAGAGAAGCTGAATTAAGACTGGAGGATCATTTACGCAGATTTTCTCTCGTGCCTACTGAAGAACAGTATATTGAAAAAAAAGTGGATTAATACGTTAAGTCTTCTGTTTCAGAATCATTAGCCCTGTCTGATGGTTCTGTGCCGGATTGACTTAACCAGTCAATACCGTTCTGGGTGTTTTATTGAAATAACTTAAATGGAGCTTTTATGAATTTATCCTTTGCAAAAGGCGGCCTCCCCACGCCTGTCATAAACCATGCATGGCAGTACTGCCAGATGGCATGGCGTCGTGTGGCCAGTAAAAAAGCGCTGTCCCGTCTGGCTGCGCTGTCTCCGTTGCTGTTACTCGGTGTGGGACAGATGGCTAATGCAACAGACCTGCTGGCCGGGGGTAAGGATGATGTGAAAGCCACCTTCGGTGCCGACTCATTCGTCATGATGTGTATCATCATCGCCGAACTGATTGTCGGTGTGGCGATGTATATCCGCACCAAGAACCTGTTGATTCTGCTGGGCCTGGTTGTGGTTATCGTCTTCACTACCGTCGGTCTTACCTTCATCAACTGATATGGAGGGAAACGATTTAGACAAATACCGTTTCCCGAAAACCCTGTCAGAGCAGAATCGCATTATTGGACTGCCCCTTGATGAAGCTATCCCCGCAGCGGTTGTTTTGCTGTGGGGATTTTTCACCAAGAAATATTTATTCAGTCTGATTATTGCGGCAGTTATCTGGCAACTGATCAGGGCGGCGAAACGCGGAAAAAGCTCCCGCTGGTTATACAACTGGTGTTACTGGTATCTGCCCACTGAATTATTCCGGGTTGTCTACCGCGTTATTCCCGATTCCAGTTTCAGGAAATGGATAAAATAAATTATCGCAGGGCCATATTATGGAAATTAGCGCTCGTAATTCATCCACCAAAATTATTGCCGTTATTATTCTGTCGCTCACGACACTGGTCTTTATTCTGGGCTTTGCCGTGGCATGGCTGGCTGTGACCAACAGAGCACTCATCCACGAGCAACGTACAGTCGTCACACCGATGACCTACAACGCGCCTTTTGTGGTATCCGAAACGAAAGCCGATACCGAGTATTTCCGGATGATGACGCTGTCCTTCCTGGCCCTGCGTCTCAATGTCTCGCCTGAAACGGTCGATTCCAACCACGCTTTTCTGATGTCTTTTGTCGAACCAGAAGCCCGGGAGGAATTTAAAAAAGTCCTCCAGGAAGAGGCTGCACAGATTAAAGCCAATGATGTGAATTCCACGTTCTACACCACAGAAATCAATGTCTATCCCGTTGACGGCCGCATCGATGTTCGTGGTGTGCTGAAAATGTGGATTGGTAACTCTAAGCCTTCCACGGAAATAAAAACCTACCGGCTTCGTCTGAAGTACATAGGAGGCTTTACCCGTATCGGCCGGTTCTATGAGGTGACCAATGAAAAATAACCTTCCGGCGTTATTGTTTGGTACAGCCATGATGGTCGTTGTGCCCCCGGCTGCGCAGGCACAGTCACCTGCCACGATCAGCCTCCCACAGGGCGGGCAGTTCCGGCTGAGTATCAGCAATACCGATCCCAACATGATTTTTATCCCTGGTGACAAAGTCACCGCCATCACAGCACCTGGGGGAATGCTGGCAGACAAGCGACTGACGACGGCCGGAGGTGTGCTGTTCACCTCAGTAGCCACACGTACGTTCACGATTTTTGTAGAAACTGCGCTGGGCCAGACCTTCTCTGTCGTGGCCACGCCGGTGAAAGGTGAAGGTCGCGTCTATCGACTGATGAGCGCAGAACCTCCCTCACGGCCTAAAACCCGTAAATGGGAAACCGCTCAGGCTTACGAAAAGCTGCTTATCAGCCTTAACCGTGCCGTGCTGACGGGCGACATACCTGATGGATACGGCGAAGTAAAACCTCTTTCTGACGGTATTCGTTTCCCCGGTGGTTTTTCTGTTACCCCCCTGAAAGCCTGGGCAGGCGACCAGTTGCGTGCCGATCGTTATGAACTGCGCAATGCCAATTCCTGGGGAGTGGCGCTGCGGGAGCAGGACTTCTGGAAGCCCGGCGTTCGTGCCGTGATGTTCGATAACAACGCACAGACTTTGATGGGCGGAGGAAGAATGACCGTCACCGTTATCCGTGAAAACGGGGAGGGTGAAGATGGCCAACGTTAATAAAGTCGTCCGCCGTCGTCAGGTTGCCCTGCTTATAGCTCTTGTTCTCGGGATTGGTGCTGGCGGTGCCGGGACCTGGATGGTCTCAGAGATGAACCTGAAGAAAGCGCCCCCCGCCAAAGTGCCAAAAGGAGAACCCGCGCCAGATATGACGGGAGTGGTCAATCAGTCCTTCGATAACAAAGTCCAGCGTTCCGCCATTGCGGAAGCACAGCGGCTTAACAAGGAAACGCAGACAGAGATTAAAAAGCTGCGTACTGAAATGGGGCTTGTCAGCCGCGACCTTAAAGGTAGTCAGGATCGCATTCGTGAACTGGAAGACCAGAACCAGTTGCTACAAACACAGCTTGAGGCCGGGAAGAATTTTGACTCTCTCAGTGCCGAACCTCTGCCGGGGGCGCTGGCATCTCAGGGGAAACCTGCACCCGCGGGTAATGTTCCACCCCCGACCAGTTTCTGGCCAGCAGGCGGCGGACAGGCCCCGGCTGCACCGGTGATGACCCCCATTCAGCGTCCGGGAATGATGGACAGTCAGGAATTCAGTCTGCCGGATACCGGGCCGAAAAAGCCCCGTTTCCCGTGGATTTCTTCAGGCAGTTTTGCTGAAGCGATCGTGGTGGAAGGGGCTGATGCCAATGCGTCCGTTACCGGTGATAAAAACACCGCCCCGATGCAGCTGCGTCTCACCGGCAAAGTTCAGATGCCTAATGATGAAGAGTTCGATCTGACTGGTTGCTTTGTGACCCTGGAGGCATGGGGGGATGTTTCCAGTGAACGAGCCATCGTTCGTAGTCGCTCAATCAGTTGCAAGCTGGGTGATGACGACATCGACCAGAAGATTGCCGGTCATGTGTCCTTTATGGGCAAGAACGGCATTAAGGGCGAAGTGGTTATGCGTAACGGCCAGATCCTGCTGTATGCAGGCGGCTCTGGCTTCCTGGACGGGATCGGCAAGGGCATTGAAAAAGCCTCATCCACTGCCGTAGGCGTCGGCGCAACTGCCAGCATGAGCGCCGGCGAAATCGGCCAGGCAGGATTTGGCGGCGGAGCCAGTTCTGCGGCCAAAACACTCTCCGATTACTACATCAAACGTGCCGAGCAGTACCACCCGGTTATTCCGATTGGTGCTGGCAACGAAGTCACGCTGGTTTTCCAGGACGGCTTCCAGCTCGAAACACTGGAAGAAGTGCGTGCGAAAGCGGCTGCACGTAAGAAACAAAATCAACCTTCTGCCTCATCCACGCCAGCTGCCATGCCGGGTAACACGCCGGACATGCTGAAGCAGCTGCAGGACTTCAGGGTAGGGGACACCGTTGATCCGACGACTGGACAGGTCGTCACACAGTAAACGGGGCCGGGAAACCGGCCACAACGACACAATCCGGAATAGTTAGTGCCCTGGACGACGAAAAAGGGATGGGCGGTAGCGTGTCCGGGCACATACACAGGAAAGAGTGATGGCAGACGTACTGGACCAGTTGCAGGAGCAGGAAGACCTGATTCACAGGCTGCACATTCAGGCGGTCAGACAACAAACAGTTAAGTGTTAAAGGTGACAGCCTTACCCGGTGTGAATGTTGTGGAAACCGTATTCAGGAACGGCGTCAAAAAGCGATATCTGGCGTGCGTACCTGCACTGAGTGTCAACGGGTACTGGAAATTCGGGAAAAAAATTAACAGAGGTGAACGATGGGAAGCCGAAAAGCCAATTTATTACTTTTGCGTGATTTCAGCGACCTGACCAGGCCGGAGTTAATTGCCCGGGCTAAACAGCTGGATATCCTCCGGGCCCGGGTGGCGTATACCCATGACAATTTTTCTCCCCGGCAGCTAAGGGCTTTTGTCCTGGCCACTCTGATGTTGTTCATGAGCTACGTGTTAACGGAATCCATCCTTTTCAGTAGCGTTGCCAGTCTGATAACAATCATCGGGGTACTGCATTATTCCCGGTTACCCATGACATGGCACACACAGCTAAAAGATGGTATCTCCCGGTTCGAGAGTCTTCGAAGTTCTCCGCTTCGTCAGATGGATGAAGCGGATGCCCATTATGACTGGCATTACGCCTCTTATTGTCTGGCTGCTGAAATCCAGCTTATTTACTCCGCGCTTTCGCAGCCAGCCAGACCCTTCAGCGCATAATTTTTCAGGAAATATCAATGAAAAAAATCACACTTTTGCTGGCAGGCAGCGCCCTGCTGTTATCCGGTTGTGCCGGTGTCAAAAGCAGTTTCGACTGTGATGCCACAACGTCTGATACCTGTATGACTATGACGAAGGCTAATCAACTGGCCCGGGACAAGGCGGCAAAACAGGCGGGAAAGCCGGCTGCGGGCGGACTGCCTTCCCTGGTTAATCTTCCGTCCACCTCTACGGCGGCGGTTCCGTCTGCATCCCGTTCCGTCGTCAGTGTCCCTTCCGGCGCGCGGGTAACCAGCAACAGACCCGCTGTATCAGCTAGCACCGCAACAGGTATAAGCACGAACGCCGCAGCGTCAACACTGACACCCCGTCCGGTTGCCGTAACGCCGATAACACCTGTTTCACGCACAAATGTGTCCGCAGTCACTCCGGCACCCTCATGCCAGAGCGTGCGTTGTGACAATCCAGGCTCCGTGCACCCACAACGCAGCCAGGACCAGATAGCCACGGTCTGGATTGCGCCCTGGGTGGATAGCGATAACGCCTTCCATCAGCCCGGTCGGGTGTCCTTTGTGGTCAGTCCTGCCGACTGGGTTCTTCCGGCCCGGGTAAATTAAGGAGTTTCGGGTGAAAAAATTTCTGAACGTACTGGAAAATCTGCAGAACGCTTTCCGGATGCCGGATGGCGCGTCGGAGATGACGCGCAACCTAGCCAGTCTGGACTTTCCGCAGCTTACCAGCGTCCTGCCATACCGTGATTATGACCGTGACAGTGGGCTGTTTGTGAACCGCAGTACGGTGGGTTTTCTGCTACGTGCAGAGCCCCTTATCGGCGCTAACGAACAAATTGTGTATGTGCTGGAAGATCTCATCAAAAGCAAGCTACCGCGTAAGACGCCGATATCATTCCACCTGGTATCCAGCAAGCTGATCGGTGATCAGCTTGACCGAGGCCTGTCTGAGTTCCGCTGGCAGGGGAGGCATGCTGACAAATTTAACCGTATCACCCGGGCATATTATCAGCGCGCTGCGCAGCAGCAGTTCAACAGCCCGACCGGCCTGCCGCTGACCCTGCGTGATTATCGTCTGTATATTTCTTACTGCGTGAAGGCGAAGAAGCGGACGGCGGCCGTGATGACGGAAGTCGCTCATACCCTGAAAGTGCTGCGTTCCTCTCTGGACGCGGCAAAAATTTACACGCAGGCGGCCGATGACCAGGAGCTGGCTACGCTGGTTCACGGGATGCTGAATGCCCGTCATGATCAGTTGTACCCGGATGAGGTTCGTGTCGGCAAATTTGATGAGCTGCATCAGCGCTGTGTTGACCAGCGTATCGGTATCGATGTGCGTCCGGATGATGTTCTCATTAGTCTTGCCGACCGTCAGGGCAGCGTAACCTCCACGCGGGCTATGAACTTCATGCTGGAGAACAACCCGGATATGTTCATGCTGTGGATGGGGGGGGATAACCTATCCAACCTGCTCAGCCCGGACCTGACCATCGCCAGCCCGTTCGTCATCACGATGGTGATGGAGGCCGAAGACCAGGTGGCGACGCAGGGGGAAGCCACGCGCAAATATCTCGACCGGGATAAAAAAGCAAACTCTCCCTATGCGACCCTGTTTCCCGGCGTGGCAAAACAGGCTAAAGAATGGAAGGAAATCCGCGAGCATCTTAACAGCAACCAGACCTGTATTGTCCGCTATTACTATAACGTCACCACGTTCTGTCCGGATACGGATGAGGATGCGCTGGTCTGCGAACAGCAGGTCATTAATACCTTCAAGAAGAATGGCATCGATCTGTTTTCCCCGACCTATATGCAGTTCCGTAACTGGATAGCGATGATCCCCTTCATTCATGCGGAAGGGCTCTGGGAAGACATCAAAATGGGCGGGGCCACGTGCCGGGCCGAAAGTATCCAGGCCGTGAATCTGCTGCCTGTGGTAGCCGACAACAGGCTGTGTCAGGGAGGATTGTT
Organism: Citrobacter sp. RHBSTW-00570; assembly: GCF_013739755.1. Lineage (NCBI taxonomy): Bacteria > Pseudomonadati > Pseudomonadota > Gammaproteobacteria > Enterobacterales > Enterobacteriaceae > Citrobacter > Citrobacter sp. RHBSTW-00570. The sequence continues at coordinate 155,297 of NZ_CP056400.1, forward strand.
GACGCCGTCCTACCGCAACCAGCTGGCGTTCCTCGATATCTACGGGGACGGAATGGGTAACACCAACTACAACATGGCGGTCACCGGCACCTCGGGGGCAGGCAAGACCGGTCTGGTACAGCCTATCCTGCGCAGCGTGCTGGACTCCGGCGGTATTGCCTGGGTGTTTGACATGGGAGACGGCTACAAATCGTTCTGTGAGAACGTGGGTGGCACGTACCTTGACGGTAAGTCACTCAAATTCAATCCGTTTGCCAACATATCCAGTATCAATGAATCAGGGGAACGGATTCGTGACCAGTTGGCTGTGCTGGCAAGCCCTAACGGTACGCTGGATGAAGTCCATCACAGCCTGCTGCTGCGCGGGGTACAGGAAGCCTGGGAAGCACACAAGGAAAAAGCCCGAATTGACCACGTCGTCCAGAAGCTGACGGCCATCCGTGAGGATGATAAATACCAGAACTCGCCGGGTATCACCAACCGACTGGATGAAATTATCGAACTGCTCGGTAAGTACTGCTCCTGGGGAATTTACGGCGAATACTTCAACAGCGACGAGCCGTCACTGACTGATGATGCCCGCTTTATCGTCCTGGAGCTGGGTGGCCTGCAGGATAAGCCTGATCTGCTGGTTGCGGTGATGTTTTCCCTCATCATCTACATCGAAGACAAAATGTACCGCACGCCGCGCAGCCTGAAGAAATGCTGCACCATCGACGAAGGCTGGAAGCTGCTCAACTTTAAAAATGAGAAGGTCGGTCAGTTCATTGAAACCGGCTACCGTACTGTACGCCGCCACCGTGGCGCGTTCATCACCATCAGCCAGAACATCAAAGACTTTGACGCCGATGATGCTTCCGGAGCTGCAAAAGCGGCCTGGGGTAACTCTGCCTTCAAGGTGATCCTCAAACAGGATGCCTCTGAGTTTAAGCAGTATAACCAGAACCGTCCCAACCAGTTCAGCGAGCTGGAGCGCAGTGTTATCGGCAAGTTCGGTGATGCCAAAGACCAGTGGTTCTCCTCCTTTATGCTGCGCATCAACGATACCTGCAGTTTCCATCGTCTCTTTGTCGATCCGCTCAGTCGCGCGATGTTCAGTTCAAAGGGTGATGACTTCGAGTTTATCCGCCAGTGCCGGGAACAGGACATGGATATCCATGACGCTGTATACCAGCTGGCACAACGTAACTTTCCTGATGAGATGCGCGAACTGGAAGCGCTCGCGGAGGCTGCATGACCACTGTTCAAAAACTTACCCCTGCTCAGTCTGAATCCACTCTCACTTCCGATAACGTCAGGAAGGGGATAAACATCACAACGGGAGGACACAGGCGGGAGCAACGTCGCCGTCGTTGCCTGCTCAATCTGTTACTGGTCGCTGCCACCATTGTGTGTATCAACGCGGCAGTAACGACGCTGCTGATTAGCTGGCGTACGCCGACGGTGGTGTCCTTTGATATGAAAAAAACGCTGGATCAGTTCACTGAACAGGCCAGCGCTCAGTCACTGGATGAGGCTCAGACTAAGGCTCTTACCGAACGATTTATGACCAGCCTCAATGCGGAGCTGCAGGACTGGCAGCGTCGCCATGATGCACTCATCCTGGTGACGCCAGCTGTGGTCAGCGGGGCGGGCGACATCACTGATGAGATTCAGACCGGGGTGGCACACCGAATGGCGGCGGGAGGCGGCAACTGATGAAAAAGGGGCTGCTGGCACTGTTGCTGATTTCCGGCGTAGCACAGGCAAAAAATCTGGGGACATGGGGGGAAATGTATCCCATTGCTGAGCAGGACATGCTCACTACCATCCAGACACGCCTGAAGGCAATGGAGGCCAGTGGAGAGATGGCCCGTGAGCAGGAAGCATTCAAACAGCGTGTCATTGAAAACACGCTACGTCCCAGGCCGGTTGAAGGACTGACACTGGCGCAGGAGAACACCACGCACTATATCGATCCGTCCCTGACGGTCAGTGAAGATCTGAAAGACCATCAGGGGCGGGTGTTCGCCCGTAAAGGACAGGTGATTAACCCGCTGGATACGGTGCCGTTCACCGATACGCTCTATTTTATTGATGCAGATAACCCGCAGCAGCTGGCATGGATGAAGGCACAGAAGCCCGGGACACTGACGTACCGCGTCATTCTGGTTAACGGGGATGTCCGTGAGGCCACGAACGCCCTCAATACCCGTATCTATTTTGATCAGGACGGCTCACTCTGCCGGAAGTTTAAGCTGAAAGCTATCCCGGCCCGGGTTACGCTGGCAGAAGATCGCCGCCGTCTGCGCGTGGACACGTTCGCCCTGGATGCGCCGGAGGTGAAGCCATGAAACGTTATCTGGCCGGGCTGGGGCTGATGTTGCTGTGTCTGACCGGGATGAGCGGCACGGCACAGGCGGCTTCAGCAGAATGTGAGGGGAATTTTGTTAACCCGATCACCGATGTCTGCTGGGAGTGCATCTTTCCGGTGACCATCGGCAATGTGCCGGTAGTCAAAGGTCGCCAGCCGGACACGCCGAACCCGTCGATGCCCATCCAGTTCTGCCCGATGGGCATTCTGTATCGGGTGGGGCTGGCCATTGGCTACTGGGAGCCGATGGCGCTGACGGACGTGACGCGTTCACCGTACTGCATGGTGAATCTGGGCGGGTTCAATATCAATATCGGTAACGTCGGCAGCGGGACCGGAGGACAGGAAAACCGCGCAAATCCCGGCGCGTTCTACCATGTCCACTGGTACAAATATCCGCTCACCTACTGGCTCAACATTATCACCTCGATGGGCTGCCTTCAGGGCGGCGACCTGGATATTGGCTATCTGTCCGAGCTGGACCCGATGTGGGACAGCAGTTCGCTGAGCATGATCATCCAGCCCGAAGCCATTCTCTTTGGCAACGTTATTGCGCAGGGGGCCTGTGCGGCAGACGCCGTGGCGAGTCTGGTGGGGAAACCCATTGATGCCCTGTTCTGGTGTGCCGGTAGCCAGGGCAGCATGTATCCGTTTAACGGCTATGTCTCTAACGAATTCAGCCCGCTGCAGACCTCTTTACTGCTCAGTGAGCGTATGGCGTTCAAACTGCACCGTCAGGGCATGGTGATGAACAGTATCGGTGAAAACACCTCCGTGTGTTTTGAATATCCGTCCCCGATCATCCCTAAAAGCCGCTGGCGGTATCACCTGGTTAATAAATACCCCGATGCAGGCCAGTGTCATCCGCTGGGCCGCAGCGTGACCCGCTGGGAAACCGGCAAAAACATGCCCAATGACCGGCGTAACTTCGGCTACCTCTTCTGGCGCAAACGTAATTGCGTATTCCTGTAAGGAGCAAAGCATGATCGTGAGTAAAAAAAAGTATGACTTTCTGCTCGACCGCTACGAACAGGCCGACTCCCGGGCGGACCTGCTGGAGCGGCAACTTGCAGAGCTGAACGGGGCGATGGAGAAACATGGCACACCGTACAAGTGCATTCTGGAGTGTCGTGAAGCGGCGATGGCGGTATCCACGCCGGGTAGTGAAGAGGTGTGGCTGACGCTGGAGCGCCTGGCGTTTATTGACCGGTGGGTAAGTGCCCTGCTGCCGTTCCTGACACGACGGATGCCCGACCGGGAGCGGCTGATGTGGGAGGAGATGCTGAAAACTCGCTCTGCAGATCATGCTTATGGAATGGTGCGCGGCAAGTCACAGGGAGAAAAACAATGAAACGCGTACTGATATCGCTAGCCCTGCTTCTGACCTGCGGGGCCGGGATGGCCAGCGATCATACTGAGAACCGCCAGTTTATTCACGACCAGTTGCAGCTGGACCGCCAGCGTTTTCGTGCCCTGCAGACGCCGGAGTTTCTTCAACAGCCACGCCCGGTGGCACCACAGGATCAGGCTTTTCTGGACTCACAGGCTTCACAGTTCCGTCAGGCTATGCAACCCGGGGAACGCCCGGTGGATGTGGCCCTGGTGTTTGTGTCCTTCTCGATGCCACCAGATGAACTGAAGCAGCGCGTGAAGGATGCGGCGGAACTCAATATTCCGGTGGTTATCCGGGGGATGGTGAACGGCGACATGCGGGCCACGGCGAATGCTGTAGCTGGTCTGGTAAAAGAGAGCAATACCGGAGGCGTGCAGATAGACCCGACCACCTTTCGTAAGTACAACATTACCGCCGTACCGGTACTGATTGTCGCCTGCGGCAACCAGGGCGATACAGTTGACCGGCTTCAGGGGGACCTGACCTTACATCAGGCCCTGAAGCGGGTGGCGGAGGAGGGGGACTGTGCTGACACGGCCCGGAACCTGCTGGGTGGGGAGGTGCAATGAAACACTATCTTCCTTTACTGATGGCGATGACATCGTTCTGTCTGGTCGCGCCGCTTGTCGCCAATGACCAGTTTAATCAGGGCATGCAGCAGGGTAACGCCAGCAAAGGGCAGGGGGCCAGCGCCATACAGGGGTTTAAGCCGGGGGAAGTGATCCCCGGCTATACCGACTCGCCAGCTGAAAGCGGCTATTACGGGGGCGTCACGTCGTCCGGTGTGGATATGACCTCTCCCGGTTCTACGGCGCTGAATACGACTGAGGCCGGGAAAACCATCACCGAATCCATTCTGAACACGCCGCCGGATAACAAGCCCTCAATGGATGCGCCGTTTATCTCAGAGGGACTGGCGATGAAAGACAAGGCGGAGACCATCACCGGCGGCGGGTTTGATGGTTGCGTAGACCAGCCAGCGAGTTTTACGGAAATCACCACTCACCAGTGCCTGCGGGATACGAAAATTGAGCAGTACTGTACACGCACTGCGACCATTACCGGGGACTGGAAAAACACCGAGGTTTACCGGTATGTGACGATTTCTCCGGGGCAGTTCCGCTACAGCCAGAACGGAAAGCAACTGGTATTCAGCGTGACCTCTCCGGTTACGGGCGTAGTGATGAATGCACAACTGAAAGTGTATGCCAGTTTTTATTTCCTTAACTCCCGCTATACGTTCATGAACTCTGTTTTTAACGTTATGACGCTGCCGGGCAAGACAGATACTTTCACATTAAGTGGTGCTCCCGGTTTGAACATTACTGAAGGTCAGGTGCTGACGGGCTCCGGCTGCACAGCTAACGGCAACTGTATCGGCGGTGGTAACGGGGACTGGCAGGTTTATCAATCGCTGGCCAGTGGGAAGTCGACGTTCACGCTGACTCTGTATGTCAAAGTCAGCGAGAAAGAGTGGGTGCCACGGGTAGAGTGGTCTGAAAGCTGCCCGTTTAGTAAGACCGAAGGGGCCATGACCGGCTCACAGTGTGTGGAACCGGGGGAAACACGGACTGTCGTTGTAGACTGTAAAACCTACAGTATTCATCAGGACTGCTGGAAATGGCAGGACACATACCTGACCCAGACGGAGACGGAAGGCACCTGTGGGGAGTTCATAAAGAATTCGGCCTGCACGGTGACCCGCAGCGAGTGTGCCGATACGGTCGACGGCTTCTGCGTCAGCCAGCAGGTTACCTACTCCTGTGAACGTAAAAAGGAGGGTAACGGCCAGATTTGCGGCGGGGAATTTTTCTGCAAGGACGGCAGCTGCGCCCAGGCGCAGACAGGAACCAGCAACATGTTCGGTCAGGCCGTCTCGGCGCTCGCGGCAGTGGCCGCCGCTGGCGAGGATGTGGCCGCGCTAAATGGTGTGGACGTCCGCGCCTTTACCGGCGAAGCGCAGCATTGCAAGAAGATGGCGGTGGGCTTCAATAACTGTTGCAAGGACTCCGGCTGGGGCCAGGATGTGGGCCTGTCGAGCTGCAGCAGCGAGGAAAAGGCGCTCGGCAAAGCGAAGGATAAAAAGCTGACGGTGTATGTCGGGGAATACTGCAGCAAGAAAGTGCTGGGCGTGTGTCTCGAGAAAAAACGTGGTTACTGCGTGTTTGATTCCAAACTGGCGCGTATCGTCCAGGAGCAGGGGCGTCGTGACCAGCTGGGCGTGGGGTTCGGTAAAGGCAAGTCACCGGACTGCCGGAGTATCACGGTGGATGAACTGCAGCGACTCGACTTTGGCGTGATGAACTTCAGCGATTTCTATGATGATCTTAATGCCGGTAGTGAAATCCCGGAAGACCAGGCATTACTGAAAAAGGCGCAGGACATCATTGCCGAAAAAATGCAGGAGAACGCGCCATGAGATGTATTGCCGGTGCGCTTGCCCTGATGATGGCAGCATCACTGCATGCTGCTCCCGAGGATGTATTGGCACCTGAGTATGCCCGGGAAGAGGGATGGCAGTGGTACAACCCCAATGCTGAAGAGGCCGAACCCGAACCGGCGTCGCCGCCGACACTACGGGAACGTCTGGCCAGCATGACACCATCAGAGCAGAAAAAGGTGCTCCAGCAGGCTACCCGTGAAGCGCTGGACACCGCCATTCTGTATCCATCTGCGGAGAACTTCCGCCGCTTTATGACACTGCAGAACTTCTGGACTGACCGGGCAACGGACTTCACCCAGACGGCGAAACTGGCCCGGCTGAAGTATCCGGAGCTGGATTACAACGTGAAGCGCAGCCATTACAACGGCACGGTGGAAGCCCGCCTGACTGAAGAGAAGAAAGTCCAGAATGCGGTTATCAACCAGGTGGCGCAGCGTTATGGCCTGTTCTTTTTCTACCGGGGCAACAATGCCGTCGACAACCTGATGGCCGGGGTGATACGGGCTTTCTGTGAAGAGCGGGGGATCAGCCTGATGGCCGTCAGCGTGGACGGTAAACTCAGCGACCAGCTTCCGCAAAGTAGCCCTGACAGCGGACAGGCCGAAAAAATGCGTGTCACCCACTTCCCGGCCACGTTTCTGGTCGACCCGAAAACTCACCAGTGGCAACCCCTTGCGTGGGGGTTTATGAGCCACGACGACCTGGATCGCCAGATGGTCAGCGTCCTTACCCACTTTGCACCTGACTACTGATAACACCTGTCTTTTGAGGTAACCCATGCTTATTACTGCATTGCGGACCGCCATCCTGATGGCGGCGATGCTTGCCGGCTGTCTGCAGGCCGGAACACTGGATGATATTCGTGCTCTTGAAGCCGGAAAAACGGGCCACAGCGCCCCTGCGATGGACGCTCTCAGACTGCCGGAGAACAGGGCTACACCGACAACAGACCGTGCCGCTCAGGATACGTCACCTGTCTGGTATACGCTGAGTGACGGGCGGAAAGTTAACCTGCAGGACTGGAAGGTGGTGCTGTTCATGCAGTCGACCTGCCAGTACTGCCGCCAGTTTGCGCCGGTCCTTAAAGCCTTTTCTCAGCAAACCGGTCTTGACGTTTTTCCCATCAGCCTTGACGGGAAGGGGGATGCCGAATTCCCCGATGTTCTGCCAGCAACGCCGGATGTGATGGTGGAATATTTCCAGAGTGGCCTGCCGGTGGCCACGCCAACCACCTTTCTGACCAACGTCAACACGATGGAAACCTGGCCGCTGCTGCAGGGGGCCGCAGAGACTGGTGAGTTTCGCAGCCGGCTCGATGAGGTGCTGCGTATGGCACTGGATCGGCAGTCACGGAAAAGCATTCCACTCAACGCGCAGGGACAAAAATAATGCGACTGAAACCGCTCTGCCTGGCCTTTGCGCTGGGCCTGTACAGTGCAGGAACGGCGCATGCCGGGCTGCAGGATGACATGAATTCATTCTTTAATGACATGAGTTATGCCAGCAATACCACCTCGGCAAAAGCCTGGCAGGGGCAGGCTGCACGTTATGTCTCCGGAGGCTCGTTTTATGCGCGTACTGGTAACAAGAACATTCAACTGGTTTCCATCAGTCTGCCGTCCATTAACGCAGGGTGTGGCGGGATCGATGTATATCTGGGCGCGTTCTCTTTCATAAACTCCGACCAGATTATGGCGTTTGTGAAACAGACGATGGCCAACGCGGCGGGCTACTTCTTTGACCTTGCGCTGGAAACCACCGTACCGGAACTGAAGGCCGCGAAAGACTTCCTGCAGAAGATGGCCGCTGATATTAACCGGTTCAATATGTCCAGCTGTCAGGCGGCAAAGGCGATGGTCGACAGCGTGGCATCGCTGTGGGGTGAGAGTCAGCAGAACGTCTGCCAGTCTGTTGGTGGGCAGAAAAGCGTATTCTCGGACTGGGTGGCATCCCGTCAGGGCTGCACCTCCGGCGGGAAATACGGCTCCGTCGCAGACAAAGCCACCGGCGCGGAAAAGGACCAGGTCCTGAAGGATATTAACCTGATGTGGGATGCGCTCGGCAACAGCTCGCTCAGCAGCAATGCAGAGTTGCGTCAGTTTGCCATGAGCATCAGTGGCTCGGTGATTTTCGGCAGTTCCGGGGAAGTGCGAATTCTGTCTTCGATGGCATCCGACAGGAGCCTGCTGACAGCGATGATGAGCGGCGGTAGTGCGAAAGTATACGTCTGCGATAACCAGAATAAATGCCTGTCCCCGACCCTCAATAACGTGACGATTTCCGCAGACAAGTCGCTTATTAAGATGGTGCAGGACATGCTGACCAGCATCGAGAACAAGGCCATCACCGACACGCCACTGACGGAAAAAGAGAAGCAGTTCATCAACAGTACCTCCATCCCCATTCTTTCCTGGATTGTGGACCAGTCGTCACTGAGCGTCTCACAGTCCCTGTTTGCTCAACTGACGGATTACATCGCGGTCGATATCTATCTGCAGTATCTGGAAGCTGTGATGAAGGTGGTAAACGGATCGCTTGCCACCAAAGATTACCCTGGCGCCAATATGAAGGAGCTGAAAAATGGCCTGTCCGATGCCAGACAGGCACTTAACTCGCTGCGTATGGAGGTACAGATTAAGGAAGATGCCCTTATCTCCGCACAACAGCAAATCCGCTTTATCCGCCAGCAGGTCTCCTCAAAGATGAGCGACCGTGTGCTGGGTAACTACCAGTTCAGCAGGGTGAATTAATATGGCCGTTGATACGATTTACACCGTTGCCGGCGGGGCATGGTTTCAGGATTCGCTCAATGGCGTGGCGGCATTTTTTAACAGCAGGGCCGGAGACTCACTGATTGCTATGGCCACCGCCGTATCGGTGATTGTCGGGGCGGCAACCTATATCCGGACACGCAATATTATGGACCTGGTCAAATGGGCCGGGTTTTATGTCCTGGTGATTGCCGTTCTGGTCGGGGACAAACGGAACGTGCAGATTATTGACCTGTCTGAGCCAGCGGCCATCTATCAGGTGGATAATGTCCCTACCGGCCTTGCAGCCCCTGCCAGCCTGATAACCCGTATTGGTGCCGGAATGGCACAGGTTTACGATTTTGTGTTTGCCCGTCCGGACGCGCTGACGTACAGCAAAACCGGGATGCTGTTTGGCGCGCAGCTGGCGGCGGGGAGCAGTGATTTCCGGTTCTCTGAGCCGGAAATTCAGCGCATGTTCTCTGATTACGTCCACAACTGCGTGGTGGGTGACATTATGCTGAACAACAAGTACAGCATTGGCGACCTGATGAATTCTACAGACCCATACGCGCTGATATTCAGTAAACCCAGTCCGCTGCGTGGTCTGTATGACAAAAACCGCAATTTTCTGACCTGTGAGCAGGCCTCAACCAAAATAAACACTGATTCGAATGATATCAGTGGCCGGAATATGTTTCCGTTTCTCCAGCAGGTGCTTAACCGGATGCACGGTTTCACGAACCAGGTGTTCGGGCCGACAAACGGTGCCAGTGCGGCACTGTTCACCGAAATGCTGGGCGACAGCTATAACTATTTTCACGGCAATTCCATGACCTCCACCGAAATCATCCGCAAGAACGTGGTGATGAATGGCCTGCGCAGTGGTCTGGAGAGCTTTTCAGCGCAGAATGGCGATACGGCAGGACTGGTGAACACCGCAACGCAGACATCGATGGCAAAAATGCGCCTGTCTCAGGCGACCAGTGCGTCCATCGCTGCCAACACGCTGCCGGTGATGCACAGCGTTCTGCTGGGCATGACGATGGCGCTGTTCCCGGTACTGATTGTTCTGGCTGTGGTGAGTTCCCTGTCCTGGACCATTATCAAAGGTTATATCTACACCATTGCCTATCTGCAGATGTGGCCGATTCTGTTCTCCATACTGAACCATGCGATGAACTTCTACCTGCAGGGAAAACTCAACGGCACGCCGGTGACGCTGGCCACCTTTGACCAGGTACAGAATACCTACTCAGATATCGGGACCACAGCAGGCTGGCTGGCATTGTCCATCCCGTTTATTGCTTACGGACTGGTGATGGGACTGGGCAGGGTAGTGTCGCAGGCGGGGAACTATCTGGGACAGACCCTTCAGTCTGCCTCCACACAGTCTTCCTCGCAGGCCATTGACGGCAACTGGTCGTATAACAATATGACGACCGGGAATGTACAGGGTAACAAGTGGGATACCAACTACAGCCATCGTGAAGGTCATATGACTAACCAGCTTGAGAGCGGGGCGACGAAAACCCTGACGTCATCCGGGCAGTCGGTCTACAACACCACGGAAGCAATTTCAAAATTACCGGTCGATATTGCGCTGGGTAAAACTGCATCCAGCAGCTGGCAGCAGCAGCAACGTGATGCCCTGAGCGAAGCGCAGAGCCTCAGCAACAGTCTGTCACAGACCTCCAGCTTGGCCACCTCGCAGATGAGTCAGTGGAGCCAGCAGAGGGGAAACAGCGACACCACGGTGACAGGCAGCGATGCCTCTGCCAGCAGCAATCTGACCAAAGCGCTGAACACCATTCAATCTATTGGTTCCCGCTATGCCCGGGATGAAAATACTACTCTGGCGGAAGGGATTCGGGCAGCGGCAACGAAGAGTCAGGATATGAGTTTTGGCGCCGGGGCCAGTGTGAGCGGGAAACTAAATTCTGAGCGTCAGTTTGCAGGTAAAATCGCTGAATTTGCTACAGGCGTTTCCGTCGGTGCAGAGGCGCATCTGAAGGGAGAATATACGGGGCGGAGCGGTTCCTCCCACGGCACCAGTTCCGATCTGACCCAGCAGGGGGGGACCAGCAAAGGGTTCAGTGCTCAGGAGCTTAAGGATTTCCGCGATGCAATGGACGTGGTGACCTCCAGCCGCGTCACCGACAGCGGCAGCCATACGGACAATGCCTCGGCCTCGTTGGCGAACCAGTTGTCGTCCACCTTCTCCAGCCTGAAAAGCCAGGCATCGCAGTATAATGATGCGGTTACCCGCAGCCATGAATACTCACAGCTGGCCAGCTATGCAGAGAACAACAGTGCCAGTATTAACCAGAACTACTCGCAGGAGTTTGTCGGGTATGTCACCAGTAAGCGTCCGGGTGAAGCTGACCAGTTGCTTTCTGACGCGGCCAGCCCGGAAGTCCGTGCCGAGCGTGACAGACTGACGCAGGCATTTGTGGAAGACCGCATGAAGCCGCAATTGCTGCAGGAGTTTGAGCAGAACAGGGGCCGTACCGGTGAGGGGATGGGAAGTGTGGGAGCTTCCTCTGGTGGCGGTAATCTGCAGAGTGAATATGATACGCAACAGACACAAATGGAAAACCGGGCAAATGCTGGCGGCGTGAGACTGCAGGATGATGTCAGCAGTGATGTGGCTGACAGACGCCGTCACGCTGAATCTCAGGTAAATAGTGAAAAAAATACTGTGATCTCATCCGGCAATACACCGAAGGAAGAATACAATCGCTTGCAGAGTGAGCATGAACAGGGTAATAAAAACTTTAATGATGCCAAGAGTGCTGAAGAAAAAAGGCAAAATGATTGGATCGGTGATAATGGTGTAGAGAGAAAGGAATTGAATGATATCAAAGATAACCTGCAAAAAAAGTTTGACCAGGATTGACAGGAGGGATAATGAAACGTTCAGAACTGGAAAAGGATGCTGCATACATTCTGGATAAGTTTAAACAGCTAGACTATGAGATTCCATCAAACCGCCAAATTCTGAAGGTTATTTTTTATAAGTTGGTGATTGTTTATGTATTTCAGTTGCTGTTTATTGTTTCTGATATTTTTATAAATTCAAATGTTAGTGAGTATCATTATTTTGATACATTTGTGCTGTCTCTGGGGTCTAATGCTTTTTTTAGTCTTGTTTTTTTAATGTCAACATACAATCTTGTTAGCCTAAAACTTTCTTTAGGCAGCGAAATCACAGAACAATCGGTTTTGTTAAAATTGGTTGAGCGAAAAATTAACTCTTATAGTCTATTTCTCCTGGCAGTGAATGCTATTGTTGGATGTATTTTACTGTCATCGGGGGAGCGGTTTGTAGCTGGACTGGGATTCTCATGGTTTGTAACGTATTTAATTAGCATGCTGACGCTACAAACATCTCTTTCTAGATATATGACTCCTGCGGTGGTTAGCAGTTTGTCAAAAGTGAAAGAGTTGCTTTCTGCCTCCCCAAAATAAGCGTCTGATTTTGTGACGCATTCTGAAAATTCGCAAAGTACAACCATAGTGTTGATGTGGTTGTGCTTCTGCCTGTACATTAACTATACACACATTGAATGTGTGGAGTAATAACAATAAGTACCTCCGGGTATTGCATATAACATGCGACTTATATGGAAATGAGAAAAACTATATGAAACATAACGTTAATCTGATGGCAATGACTGCCGTTTTATCCTCTGTCCTCGTGCTCTCTGGGTGTGGCGCGATGAGCACAGCGATTAAGAAACGTAACCCCGAAGTCAAAACTCAGATGAGTGAAACCATCTGGCTGGAGCCGTCCTCACAGAAAACCGTGTATCTCCAGATAAAAAATACCTCTGACAAAGACATGTCCGGCCTGCAGGCGAAAGTGACCAAAGCTGTTCAGGATAAGGGCTATACCATCACGTCATCGCCGGACAGCGCACACTACTGGATTCAGGCCAATGTCCTGAAAGCCGATAAAATGGACCTGCGTACCGCCCAGGGGTTCCTGAGCCAGGGCTACGAAGGCGCGATAGCGGGCGCTGCATTAGGTGCGGGGATCACCGGTTATAACTCCAGTTCTGCCGGCGCGACATTAGGTGTTGGCCTGGCGGCGGGCCTGGTGGGAATGGCCGCTGACGCGATGGTGGAAGATATCAACTATACGATGGTGACGGATATTCAGATTTCAGAAAAAACCACCGCAAGCGTGCAGACCGATAATGTCGCCGCCCTGAAACAGGGTACTTCCGGATATAAAGTGCAGACCAGCAGGCAGACAGGTAATCAGCATAAATACCAGACCCGTATCGTGTCATCTGCCAATAAAGTTAACCTGAAATTCGAAGAAGCAAAACCTGTCCTCGAAGATCAGCTGGCGAAATCTGTCGCCAATATTCTGTAATACACTCAGGGTGGCCGCCGGGTCACCCTGTTTTAAATCTCATTTCCTGAAATACATCACACTATTTAATTACATTAAATAATCTGTTAGCGCATGCAGACAGACCTGTATCCGGCATGTCTGCTGGTTACCTGCTTCCGGGAAAATATAATGAGCCTGAATCCTCGCGACTTAACGCAGGGCGGTCAGGTCGCTTTTATGCGCCTGAAAATGTTCCTGCAAATAAATAACCTGATTTCTTATTACGTTATTATGGGAACGGTATTATTTGGTATTGCCGTACTGCTGATGCGTATGAGTATTCAGAATCTGACCAACGGCATTATTTATTGGTTTGTCCGGGTAATGTCGCCTTTTACTGAAAAAATGGTCAGTCAGCCTGTCTATACCATCCGTTATTACGAACATAACCTGCAGTACAGCGCCAGGCAGGTGTTGAGTGACAGTTACACCATGTACTGCGGCCAACTGCTGAAACAGGAACTGGTTATTGCAGGATGTGCCGCGCTGCTGATCGCCTTTCTGGCCACGCTGGCCGTGTACTGGTATCTCGGGCGTGCTGGCCGTAAACAGAGTGAGGATGAAATTATCGGGGGCCGGGTACTCTGCGAATCGCCAAAAGAAGTTGCCCGGATGATGAAAAAACGCGGGGAAGCATCCGATATTCGTATCGATGACCTGCCGCTAAAGCTGGATTCTGAGATTCAGAATATGGCTATGCATGGCACGGTATCAACCGGTAAATCCACCCTGATGCGCAAGATTTTAAAACAGCTTCGTGACAGGGGCGATCTGGTCATTATCTACGACAAAGGCTGTACGTTCGTTGAGGACTTCTACGACGAATCCCGGGATAAAGTACTTAATGCGCTGGATTCCCGTTGCCCGAACTGGGATTTGTGGGAGGAATGCCGCTCTATCGCCGAACTGGAGAATGCCAGTACGACCCTGATCCCGGCCAGTAGCGGTGAAGATCCTTTCTGGCAGGGCAGTGCGCGCACCATCTTCGCGGAAGGTGCTGAGCGCATGCGTAAGGACGAAGATCGCAGCTACAACAAATTCCTGCGCACACTGCTGGCCATAAAGCTGGACCAGCTGCGGGCTTTCCTGGCCGGTACGCCAGCCTCCACTCTGGTTGACGGAAAAATTGAGAAGACAGCCATCTCTATCCGGAGCGTGCTGACAAACTACGTTAAAGCGCTGCGCTACCTGCAGGGCATCGACCGTCCGGGACGGGAGAAGTTTACCATCCGGGAATGGATGAAAGGCCAGACCGATAAATCGAAGAATGGCTGGCTTTTTATTACCTCCGATGAACAGAACCATGAGTCTCTCAAGCCGCTTATTTCACTGTGGCTCAGCATTGCCGCCACCAGTCTTCTCGCTATGGGGCCGAACCGGCAGCGGCGTGTCTGGTTCTTCTATGACGAACTGGCGTCGCTGCATAAATTGTCCTCATTACCGAGGATTATTTCAGAAGCCCGTAAATTTGGCGGTTGTTTTGTGCTGGGTTTTCAGAACATCGCCCAGATGGAAGAAATCTATGGTCCTAAAGCCGCTGCGGGGCTGTTTGACCTGCTGAACACCAAATTCTTCTTTCGTTCCCCGAGTGCGGAAATTGCGCAGTTTGTGGAAAAAGATCTGGGGGAAACCCGGCGTAAAAAATTCAATGAACAGACCAGCTTCGGCCATGAGCAGGTCCGTGACGGGATTTCCTTCGGCAAGGAGGAAGAGTGTGTCACGGTGGTGACCTATTCAGACGTCCAGAAACTTAACGATCTGCAGTGTTATGTCACCCTGCCCGGTGACTATCCCGTTGTAAAACTCTCCATGAGCTATGAGGCAATACCCAAAGTGGCAGATGCCCTGTTGCTGCGTGACGTACAGACGAGTCTTGATCAGACGCTTGAGGATGAAATTCGGCGCCGTAGTGAAGAAGAACGGCACAAGTTTGCCGGATTGTTCGAGGGAGAGTCGTTAATTCAGGCTGTTCCGGGCGGTGCGTTTATACCGGAGGGTAATCTTTCGAATACCCCTCCCCCTTCCGCCGACCTGGTGGCTGCTGTCCTCGCGGAAGCGAATACGCCTCCTGCGACGTGGCCATTGCAGACAGAGGGGGCTTCCGGCGATGCAGATACCGAAAACACGGCTTCCGCTGAAGGTGGCCCAGCCTCGACCGGAGGGACTGAGCGTGATATCGAACAGGATTTACCACAGGATATTCCCCCGGGCCTGAACAGCGACGGTGAGGTTGTGGATTTCGCAGCGTATGAGGCATGGGCTCAGACCTCACACCAGACTCGCGATATGACCCGCAGGGAAGAAGTCAATATCAACCATGCGACAGTAAAAACGCATGAGATGGATGACGGGAGGGAATACTGATGCTCTCCATTTCTTCCATCAAGGGTGATGCGGGCTATTACAGCCACGAAGACAACTACTATGCCAGCGGTTCACTGGATTCCCGCTGGATGGGGGAAGGCGCGGAGAAGCTGGGCCTGAAGGGGGAGGTGGCCAGCGCCGATATGGATGCGGTCCGCCAGGGCAGACTGCCTGATGGCAGTGACCTGTCCCGGATGGTGGATGGTGTCAACAAACACCGCAGTGGTTATGACCTGACGTTCTCCGCCCCCAAAAGTGTGTCCGTCATGGCGCTGGTCGGGGAAGACCGACGTTTTATTGAGGCGCATAACCGGGCCGTGGCGGTGGTGATGAAGGAGGTGGAGCAACTGGTCAGCGCCCGCATCACGCAGGAGGGAAAAACGGAAACGGTGCTGACTGGCAGTATGGTGGCTGCGTTGTATAACCATGACACCTCCCGGGACCTGGACCCGCAGGTGCACACCCACGCCCTGGTCTTTAATGCGACATTCGCCGATGAAAAATGGCGGTCGCTGGCCAGCGATACCCGGATGAAAACTGGCTTTTCTGAGAATCTGTACGCCACCAAGATAGCGCTGGGAAACCTGTACCGTTCTGCCTTACGTGAAGATATTGAGTCGATGGGATTCGAAACGGTGGCGGCGGGTAAACATGGCCTGTGGGAGCTGAAGGATGTGCCGGTGGACATCTTTTCCTCGCGCAGTCAGGCAATTCGGGAAGCCGCCGGACCTGATGCGTCAGCAAAATCGCGTGATGTTGCCGCACTCGATACACGACAGGCTAAAGCCTGGGCTGACCCGGATTTGCTGAAAGCCGACTGGCGCCGACGCTTAACGGACGAAAAATTTGATATCGGACATTACATCAGTCAGGCGCAGGCGCGTGTGGAAATTACTGGTCCTGTTGTTGCTGGTCAGGAGGGGATGCGTGCGCCGGGCCAGCCGGGAATCGCGTCTTCCGGCGAGGCTGCTGACGAACTGGTGCAGAAGGCCG
The DNA here is from genome assembly GCF_013739755.1 of Citrobacter sp. RHBSTW-00570. NCBI lineage: Bacteria > Pseudomonadati > Pseudomonadota > Gammaproteobacteria > Enterobacterales > Enterobacteriaceae > Citrobacter > Citrobacter sp. RHBSTW-00570. The sequence continues at coordinate 171,998 of NZ_CP056400.1, forward strand.
TCAGCGACACAATCTCCGCGCTGTCGGACAAAAAGGTCCAGTTTACCTGGTCGGAAATGCTGGCCGGCACGGTCAGTCGTCTGCCCTCCGCACCTGGTCTGTTTGAGCAGGCCCGTGCCGGTATTGAGGCCGCGATTGAAGGGCAGCGTCTTATTCCCCTGGACCGGGAGAAGGGCATATTCACCTCTGATATCCACCTGCTGAACGAACTCAGCGTCCATCAGCTGGCGCGTACGGCCGTTGCGGAGCAAACCGTTCTGGTCTTCCCAGAACGGGCACAGGGACGCGATATACCTGCCGGGGATGCTGTCTCTGTGCTGTCGCAGGATAAAAGCCCGGTAGCCATTCTGAGCGGTCGCGGAGGCGCGCAGACCCTGCGTGAGCGCACGGAAGATGTGGCCATGATGGCCCGCTCACAGGGCCGTGAGGTGATGGTGATTGCAGCCGACGGTCGCAGTGGCCAGTTTCTGTCAGAAAGCCCGCATCTGGCAGGCCATGTAATGCTGCGCTCGCAGATGAATGCAGACACCGTATTGCCGGTGCAGGGCACGGTTATCGTTGACCGGGCGGAGAGACTGTCGCTGAAAGAAACCGTGCTGCTGCAGGAAAAGGCGCTCAGCGCCGGGGCGCAGCTGATATTTATGGACACGGAGAACCGGCAGGGAACGGGCAATGCCCTGTCGGTGCTGAAAGAGGCGGATATTCCCCAGTACCGGTTTTACGGCACGCAGCTGCCGGAGGTACGACTGGTCAGCGAGGCGGATAAACGGAGCCGTTATGACCAGCTGGCGCAAGAGTACGTGCGCCTGTCTGCTGAAGGGCGGGATGTCGTGGCCCAGGTGACCGGTACCCGGGAACAGCAACAACTGACGGAGGTTATCCGGGATACGCGGCGTGAGGCCGGAGAGCTGGGCCGGGAGCAGGTGACACTCCGGGTACTGGAGCCGGTGTGGCTGGACAGCAAAACCCGTCATCAGCGCGATAACTACCGGCCCGGGATGGTGATGGAGCAGTGGGACGCTGAGAAGAAAACAATGACGCGGCACACCATTGACCGGGTGGCTGAGGCCACTAACAGCCTGGTGCTGCAGGGGGAAGACGGCACCAGGCTGACCCTGAAGGTGACGCAACTGGACGGCAGCTGGAGCCTGTACCGCAGCCGGACACTGGAGGTTTCTGAAGGGGACCGCGTCAGGGCGCTGGGGCGTGAGCTGAAGGGAGCCATCAAAGCGAAAGAGCAGTTCACCGTGGCGGGGCTGGAAAACGGCGCAGTACGGCTGCGCAGCGGTGACCGGGAACTGCGTCTGCCCACTGAACGGGCCGTGAAGCTGACTCATGACTATGTGGAAGGGACCGGGGCGGGTACCAGCGCCTCGCGCACGGTACTGGCCGCAGTCGGTCCGCGAGGGCTGAATAAACAGGCCCTGAACGCGCTGGCGCAGAGCGGCAGCGACATCCGGATTTATACGCCGCTTGCGCCTGAGCAGGCCGCACGCAAAGTGGAGAGTGTATCTGCCGTGCGACTGGCCAGTGACCAGGTCCGTCAGTCGACCGGCGAGGCAAATCTGGATACGGCCATACAGGCCAGCTGTGAGCGTCTGATGTCGGATGCAGAGCAGGCGGTGAATCTGGCCATCCCTCGCGCGCAGCAGGGACAGGTGTATCTCAGTGAACTTACCCTGCTGGCCGAGGCCGTGAAGTCGGGCCAGCCGCTGGCTGATGTCCGGGCTGAAATCGTCAGGCAGGTTGACAGCGGGGCGCTGATTAAGCTGGATTCGGTTGCCGGAGCGGGAAACCGCGTCCTGGTCCCGCGTGTGGCGTATGAGATGGAAAAGACCATCATCCGCCATATTGCTGAGGGTAAGGATGCTGTACAGCCCCTGATGGCGCTGACGCCTGCTTCGGTACTGTCAGGCTTGACTACAGGCCAGCGGGATGCCACACGGACGGTACTGGAGAACACTGACCGCTTTATGTCCATTCAGGGCTACGCCGGGGTGGGGAAAACCACCCAGTTCCGGGCGGTGATGGGTGCCCTGAACACCCTGTCTGAATCCGTGCGCCCGCAGGTCATCGGCCTGGGACCCACACACCGCGCCGTGCATGAGATGCGTGAGGCCGGGGTGGAGGCACGAACGCTTGCCAGTTTTCTGAGTGAAACCCGCCTGGCCATACAGGCCGGGGAAACACCGGACTTCCGCAATGTCCTGTTCCTGACTGATGAGAGCTCGATGGTGGGTAACCGCGATATGGCAGAGCTCTATCAGCTGGTTGCCGCAGGCGGCGGACGAATGGTCTCCAGCGGGGACACCGCGCAGCTGCAGGCCATCTCAACCGGTCTGCCATTCCGCCTAGTGCAGCAGCGGAGCGCCATCGATACGGTGGTGATGCAGGAGATTGTCCGCCAGACCCCGGCGCTGCGCCCGGCGATTGAAAGCATCATCGCCGGTCAGGTGGAGATATCCCTGCGCCAGGTGGATGACGTCACCCCACAGCAGGTCCCGCGTCAGCCCGGGGCCTGGGTGCCCGATAACTCGGTCATGGAAATCCGTGCGCCGAAAAAGGAGCAGGACCAGGTGCAGGACACTCCCGTTGCCGGCGAACAGACACTGACGCCAGAACAGCTGGCCCTGGTGCGCACCGACATCATTGAAGCTATCCGGGATGACTGGATGGGGCGCACCCCGGAGGCACAGCAGCAGACACTTGTTGTGGCGGAACTCAACGCCGATCGTCATGCCATCAATGATGGCATTCATACCGCCCGGCATGAGAAAGGCGATACTGGTGCTGAAGAACGCACGTTCACCGTCCTGGAGCCGCTCCGGGTGCCAGACAACGCCCTGCGTGCGGCTGAAACCTTTGCGGAGTACACAGGCGCCGTGGCCATGATGAACGAGCGCTACTGGACGGTGGCGGAGGTGGATACGCAGGACGCCGTGGTCACGCTGCGTAATGCTGACGGGGAGTCGGTGCTGATCTCTCCTCAGCAGAACACTGCACAGGATATTTCCCTCTTCACACCCCGCGATCTGACGATCAGTCAGGGGGACAGGGTGCGCTTTACCCGCTCGGACACCGACCGCGGCTATGTGGCCAACAGCCTGTGGGAGGTGGCCGGGTTCACTGACGACGGGGCCATCCGCTTCCGACAGGGAGAACAGGAGAAAATCGTCGACCCGCAGGCCACGACGGAGGACCGTCATATTGACCTCGCCTATGCCCTGACGGTGTATGGCGTGCAGGGGGCCAGTGAACGCTTTGCCATTGCCCTGACCGGTACCGAAGGTGGCAGGAAAAGAATGGCGTCTCTGGAGTCCACTTATGTGACGCTGTCACGCGCAAAAGAGCATGTGCAGGTCTATACCGACGATCTGGCTGGCTGGAGTGCCGATGCCCGGCACTCAAATGCCGGACAGACCGCCCATGACCTGCTGCACCAGAAAAGTGACCACGAATCCGACACCGGCAACCGACTGCTGGCCACTGCCTCACGTCTGGATAAAACCGCGCTGGGCCGCCGGGTACTGGCGGAAAACGGCCTTGAGGGTGAAACAATGGCCCGCTTTATTGCTGCCGGCAAAAAATACCCGTCACCCTATGTGGCCCTGCCGGCCTGGACCCGTCACGGGAAAGCGGCCGGGGCGCTGCTGACTGAAATCCGCATCGAGGATGACGGAATGCGCGTGGTGCTCAGTGATGAGTCCCGGCTGCGTGGCGGGGAGGATGCGCAGTTCGCCGGCCTGCAGGCCAGCCGTAACGGACAGACACTCATTGCTGATGATGCACAGACGGCGCTGCGCCTGGCACAGGAGAACCCGGAGAGCGGGGTGGTGATACGCCTGCACGGTGAAGAACGGTTGCTCAATGCAGCCCGCCTGACCGGGGGACGAATCACGGAGCCTGATGAGGTGGCACGGACAGTGCGCAGTGTGGCGGAGGCTGAATCGGCGGCGAAAGCGGAAGACCCCATTACGCTGCCTCCTGATGAGCAGCAGAAACTGGCAGAGGCACAGGAAAAAGCGGCACGGGAGCTGGCGGAGCAGGCCCGGCAGGAACTGCTGCCGGCATTGCCGGGGACGGAAGGTGATAAGCCTGACCCGCTGCTGTCGGCCAGTGACGAACGTCGTCTGCGTGACGGTACAGAACGGGAAACCCGGGAGCTGGATGAAGCTGTCCGGGAAGCGGTGGCAGAAGGCCGGGAACCCCGCCAGCAGGTACGTGATCAGATGCAGCGTACCGAACGTGAGTGGGTGGTGAATGTGCCGGAGAAAGAGATTGAGCTGGAAAAAACGCTCGGTGGGGACTGATTCAGGGAGGATATGTGTATGTTTACCGGAATATTCATTATGGCCATTCTGCTCGCCGGATTTGTGGTATTGCTCAGGCAGGCCGGTTCAGCCCGGCATCCACTTTTGCAGAGACTGCGTGAAAAAGGTATTCGGCCGGGCAGAACTGAACTGTTGCTGTGCCGCCGACCGTCGTTCGTCAGTGCCGGTCAGCTGATGACGGAGCGGGAGCAGCGTTTTCTGCGCCGGCTCGACAGGGTGACCGATACCCGCCAGTGGCGGCTGTGCCCGCAGGTTCGAGTGGCCGATATCGTCAGAGTGGCGCCCGACCGTAAGTCCGGGAGCCGTGAATGGTGGCAACTGTTCCGCCTGGTATCGCAGTGGCACTGCGATGTGGTTATCACGGACCGCACCGGAAGAATCATTGTGGCAGTGGAGCTGGACGACCGTTCCCATCAGGCACCGAAACGTCAGCGGCGTGACCTGCTGCTTGAAGAGGTGCTGAAACAGGCGGGTATCCCGCTGCTGCGTGGCGATGATGAGCAACAGCTGGCGGAGCGCGTCAGAGCACACCTTTGCGCACAACGACAGGAGGCTGCAACATGAATCCGGGTAAATCTGTTGCCCTGCATCCTTTCAGGCTGACCCTGAATTTCTCCGCGCTGCAGCGTGATGTCATCCGGATGGCCGCGTTTCTGGCAATGGTGGGGGACCACATCGCCACTGCCTTCCTGCTGGAGATGCCCTTACTGAACATGGCCGGGCGTTGTGCATTCCCCCTGTTTGCGCTGGTCAGTGGCTGCAACATGGCAGGCAAAACCCTGCGTCAGCACAGCCTCAACCGCCTGTGGCTGATGGCACTCCTGGCGCAGCCGGGTTACTGGCTGGCCTTCAGGGAAGCCGGACTCATGTGGTGGCAACTGAATATCCTGTTCGCTTTCGCTGTTGTCATGCAGGTGACCCGCTTCCTGCAGGCGACGACCGTGCTTAATGGCGTTGCAGCGTTCACGGCCCTGGTGGGGTATCTGCCGCTTAGCTCTGCCAGTTACGGTATACCAGGTCTGCTGATGCTCGCCGGCGCGCTTCTTATCTGGCAGGTCCGGGACTCACTGCGGCCAGCCCTGTTTGCTGTCTGGCTGTTGCTGGTCGCCCTGCTTAATGCCCGACATGGTGATGTGATGACGTTTTCCGGTGTACTGCTGACGTTGACTGTGCTGTTTTGCGTGCACGGGCTGGTACCGGCTCCCGGACGACGCCTGCAGGCCGGACGGTGGTTTGCACCAGCGTATGCCCTCCATCTGCTGTGTATTGGTTTTCTGGTCAGTGTTCTCTGACCTGTCTTTACTGTTGCTTTAATCAAACAAAAGGAATTCACATGAAAAATAAGCAAATCGCTTTATCAGCGGTTATCTCTGGTTGCCTGTCATTAAGCGGGCCGGTGTTTGCTGCGCCTGCAATTCTTCAACCAGTTCAGACAGTTATAGAACCAGACGGTTTTAAAAACGTTCCGGTACGCCAGATTCAGCAGGGAGAACAGGTAACGACCAACGTTCTGTTGCGTCAGATCCTGGCGGAGGTGATAAAGACAAATAGTCTGAAGGAAGATAAACGCTGTAGCGATGGTGAGAAGAACTATTCTCCGGGCTACATCATCAGCGTTGGCAATAAAACGCTGCGTTGTGATATTGCCAAGGATTACCCTCAATGGATCGAGGGGGACAAAGCTTGAGAGCGAAAAACCTTCTGTCTAATCCTGGTTTGTTCAACAAAACGGCCTGACGCCTCCGCAGGGCGTCGTTGTCCAACCCCGGCAATCGGGGAAAAGCGAGTTTCCCCCGATTCCGGCGTTTCTGAATACATCCAGCGAAGGAAATACCATGCAAACAATGCCTAAAAAACATATGTGCCGATGGCTTCTGCCCGGCCTGCTCGGTCTGGTTCTGTGCGCGCCAGTACCGAATACTTACGCAGCCACCGTTGAGGCAGGATTTTCTCCGGAAGGTACAGCTCTCCAGCTGGTTCTTAAGACAATTGAGACCGCGCAACAGGAAATCCGTCTGATGGGCTATTCCTTCACCTCTCCGGAGGTGGCTAGGGCACTTGTCAGGGCAAAACGTCGGGGCGTAGATGTGGGCGTGGTTCTGGACTGGAAAGCTAATACCGGAAAGAACAACAACGCCAGTAAAGCAGCCATGAACATTCTGGTTGGTGCTGGTATCCCGGTTCGTACAGTCAGTGCCTACAAAATTCTCCATGATAAAGTGATCGTCGTTGATGGCCGCAACACCCAGGTCGGCTCATTTAACTTCAGCCGGGCTGCAGACCGTTCGAATTCGGAGAACGTGCTTGTCGTCTGGGATGACCCAGTCTTAGCCCGCAGCTACCTGAACCACTGGACATCCCGCTGGGCGCAAGGAACGGACTGGAAACAGACGTACTGACATCCCAAGAAACGATCCTGAAACGTAAACCGTGCGCCAACACAGGTTACGTTCATAAAGTAAGTCGCTGATTTCAGGAATCTGTAGTATTCTCTGCAAACGATCCAAGTTTGATCCTTGAGGAGGCAGAGATGTCGCAGATCGATAATGCAGTAACTTCCTCATCGAAACGAGCTTACCGAAAGGGTACGCCTCTTAGTGTAAGTGAGAGGAAAATGCGTTCGGTATCCCGTAAAAGGGAGACTCATAAACCTGTAAATGTGTTCATCCAGAATTCTCACAAAGATAAACTGGACGCATTTTGTCAGGAGAATGGGTTAACTCAGGCAGAAGCGATAGAGCTGCTCATAAAACGAGAATTGTTAGGTGAGTAGTCACATTCCTTGATCGAACTGTCTTTGAATGCTAAATTCCTGTTCGTATAAAGAATTTTGATGGCTGGCCACGCCGTAAGGTGGCAGGGAACTGGTTCTGAGAGGTATCAACCTGGGACCAGAAAAGCAAAAACCCCGATAATCTTCATCTAGTTTGGCGACGAGGAGAAGATTACCGGGGCCTACTTAAACTGTATAGCCATCAATCAGGCTATGCAGGGAGTATAGTTTTATGCTCAGAAAAGTTCAATACTTGTTTCTGCGCCATTTACTCCTTCCGCGCATTGTAAGTGCAGGCGGGT
>NZ_CP056401.1:0-119726 GCF_013739755.1 Citrobacter sp. RHBSTW-00570
ATGAGCGAAAACGGCAATAAAAACATAGCGATCGTTGAAGCATTCTCAGAAACAGACAAAAAGACAGGCGAAGTTGTTACGTTAGTTCCTAACACCAACAACACAGTTCAGCCCGTTGCTCTGATGCGTCTTGGTCTCTTCGTTCCAACGCTGAAATCGACCGCCAGGGGCAGAAAGGGGCAAATGGTCTCTATGGACGCCTCTGCTGAACTCAAACAGCTGTCTCTGGCCAAAGCTGAAGGGTACGAGGACATAAGGATCTCCGGTGTTCGTCTGGATATGGATAACGACTTCAAAACGTGGGTTGGCATCATCCACGCGTTCGCTAAGCACAAGGTTGTTGGCGACACTGTCACGTTACCGTTCGTCGAGTTCGTCAGGCTCTGTGGTATACCAACGGCCAGATCGTCAGCGAAGTTACGTAAGCGCCTGGACAGTTCTCTAACTCGTATCGCCACAAACACGATCTCATTCCGCAGTAAAGGCTCTGATGAGTATTACGTGACGCACCTTGTGCAGACAGCAAAGTACAGCACCAAGAACGACACGGTCTCTCTGCAGGCTGATCCTAAGATTTTCGAACTCTACCAGTTCGACAAAAAGGTTCTTCTGCAACTCCGGGCAATCAACGAACTCTCCAGAAAAGAATCCGCGCAGGCGCTCTACACCTTCATCGAAAGTTTGCCTCCTGACCCGGCACCAATCTCGTTGGCTCGCTTACGCGCCAGACTTAACTTAACCAGCCGCACCATCACCCAGAACGCGACAGTCAGGAAGGCGATGGAGCAGCTGCGGGAGATCGGCTATCTCGATTACACCGAAGTGAAGCGCGGCAGCTCGGTCTACTTCATCATCCACTATAGGCGGCCGAAATTACGCCCAGCACTGCCACCAACTAAAGCTGCGCCTGAAGAACCAGAAGACATCTTGCCTGGTGATGATCAGGAGGACATTATCGATGTTGTTCCTGAAGAAAAAGAGGGTGAGATGGTCATGTTGAGCAAGGAAGAACTGGCGATTCTCGAAGAGCTGCGCAAGGCAAAGGCTCGCAAATAGCCCAACCACTGTAGAGAGTAGAAAGGCTCACTATCCGCTGTAGTGAGCCTTTTGTTTATCTGAAATCCGCTAACCACTGTAGTGAGTAACAACTACCGAATAGTAACCACTGTAGGCAGTAGCGCTCAAATAACGAAATAAATGTTAGTGGTTACAAACCTAGATGAAACAAGGGCTGCGAGGTTAGTGGTCACTGGGTGACTTGTTAAATCCACTCTCTATAGTGGTTATCGTTGCTCCCTTCGCTATTGGCTATCCACTGTGGAGAGCAGAACCGGTTGGCTGGATTTACTATCCACTGTGGAGAGCAGAACCGGTTGGCTGGATTTACTATCCACTGTGGAGAGTAGATATCTGCTGAAAACAGTGAAGGTTTACTCTCCATAGTGGATACCCGCTGGAGAGCGCATTCCATCACTCTCTATAGTGGTTGTTTGCTGCGAATGAACGCCTGTTTACTCCCTACAGTGGATAGCGACGTCGATAATCTCCACTTTACTCACTACAGTGGATACCGGATGTCACGGCAGGCGTTTTACTCACTACAGTGGTTATGGGCCGGATACGCACGCGGTGAGCTGGCTACTCACCGCAGTGGTTAGGGTTATCAGTGGATTTTCTTCAGCAGACCCCAGAGTGTCCCGGCCTTCGTCGTGAGCTTACCTGTTTCCGGATCGTACATGCGCCATTCGCGACGCTGGTGGACAATGACACCGTCCTCACGTTCCAGACGTTCCAGCACGCCAGGTTGCTTAAACCCTTTGGCACGCCAGTAGCCGCTTGTTTTTTCGATTTCCAGACCTGCCAGTGTAACCGCCATCAACCAACCTCCTTGCAGTCATCGAAAAGATAGCTGGCGTTCTTCGCGTGAACGCCGTAGACATCACCTGATTTGTTGTAAACGAACTTATCTTCACCCACGCCAGACAGTTTGCCGTTACGTTTGGTGAGATAGGGGGAAGACAGGACGCGATCATCGCGCACAACATAAAACTGTTCGCCGCTGTCCACAACCATCGCGCCGTAGCTGGCTTTGACGACATTGCGGATCACGTCGTTCTTCACTTCGGCCACTGACATCTCACACTCATAGACGTGCGTGTCCGCGTAGACAGGGAGGGAGAGCAGCGCCAGAGCCAGGGCTATTTTCTTCATGCCACGACTCCTTTGATAACGCCGAATGCTGAGTCGAATACCAGCACTACGGCCAGCGCATTAACCATCGCGCCATTAACAGGCGCCAGCGCTTTACGGATTGCTCCGGTGAAGATGCAATCGAGCACAAAAGCTATCGAGACAATAAGTAATAAAGTGTCTAATACAGTTTTCATGATAGGTAGATACTAACTTATATATTTTTTGCTGTAAATATCACTCAAAAGTGCTGATGCCTAAGATACGCTCAAGATGAGCCGCGTCTTCATCGCTTACCGGCATCGTGTCGTCGACGTACCAGCAACTACCGTTGTGCCAACAAACACCGTCATCATCGACATACACAGAATCCGCATCCATGCCTGTGTACTCAACGAGATTGCGCTCAATTGCCGCTTGAATTTCTTCATCGTTCAGCCCATCACACTTGACCATGAACAACGGGTAAACGTCATAGTCGGTGCTGGCTGAAATGCGAACCAAAATCTTCATGTGTTTCTCCTTGTTGGTAAGTACTTATTTATATTAATGTGCGCCATGCGGCGCACAATCATTGTGTTCAGGCTGGAGGAAAGAACTTCTCCAGCGTGCGGTCTACAGCTTTATCAATGTGCATCAGATGCCAGACGACCATATCTTTGCTTCCCAGACCGCGGGTGTAGATCACGTCGAACTTACGCCAGGCGGCGTGAAACCAGTGCGGTGTATCATCAACCGGCAGATTCTCTCCAGCCTCCTTGAAGTACTTGAGCAGCATGGCCTGTTCAGCGGTGGGCGTCGGGCCAATCTCTTCCGCGTACATTCTGATGAAACGCTGCCAGTCGGCTTCATCTTCTGAAGGTTCCGGTGCGTTCATCTCTGCAATCGCCTCACGCAGCTGCGTCGCCCATTCTGGCTCCGGGAAGCCCTGGGCAATTTCGGTATCCACTACATCCAGCGCAGCGTTGGCCGCGTCATACAGTTTCTTCATGCTTTTTCTCCTGCATTAAAAGGAACACGGTCATTGCCGCTCTGAAAGGGTTAGGGTTCTGGATCAGATGTTGTGGCGTTGAGCTATCCACCTTTCTGTGGGCCGCTCTCCACTCACCGGGCTGTCTGGCAGGAATTACACCGATTCTGTGTCGGTAAATAATGTCCCACGCATCTTCCGGATCGTTACACCAGTCGAAGGTTCCGGCTCCGTTCGGGCCGATGGCGACCACTGCTGTGTAATCGCCTTCCTGTGAGCCTTTCCAGCCATATTGTGAAATGAGCGGTCGGTGGCCGGTGGCTTCCGCGACCAGGCAGTTAATCTCAAAGTCCGTCATCTCGCTGTAATTTTTCATTCCCGATCTCCTTCTCATCCGTTGCCGAACAACTATGTGGCGTTGTCACTTTGTACTTCTACGGATGGTAATTCCGTATTAGTAACCAATTTGTTTTCTTGTTGGTGATAATACGGAAATAAAAAAGGCGTCCAAGTGGACGCCGTATCTTTGAAAAGGCTGTTACTTCAACGCGATAAACGGAGTATTAGCCCCTTCAGTCATGTACTGAGGCAACTGGCCATTCCATTTGTTGATGGCTTCCAGCTCCATGACGTTCGGGTTCTGACGCAATGCTTCACCGCGCAACTTGATGGCATCAGCTTCTGCTTGAGCACGCTTGCGGATAGCGTCGGCTTCACCTTCGGCTTGTTCACGCAGCATGTTCGCTTCTGCCTTGCGCTGCTCAACTTCCTGCTGGCGCTGGAGCGTTTTCTGGTTCGCGGTCACTTTGGCATTGATAGATTCGATGACAGTGTCCGGGTAGTCTGGTTTGCCCACCCATGACAGGCTAATAACCTCAATACCTACCGGTGACATTTCTGCCTGAATGTCTTTCAGCGCATTGTCGAGCAGAGACGCCTTGCCGCCGTCGATGAACGTGTCGGTAGTCATGCGGCTGGCCAGACGGTTCAGTGAGTCCGCAATCTTCTGGCGCAGATCAGTGTCGGTAATGTCATCAACACCTTTGCGATAGGTCTGGAATACGGTAGTTACTTTGTCGCGATTAACCAGATATGCCACACCAATTTTGTGGCCGATAGCTGTACCGTCGCTCATCTGGAATGTGAACGGCTCATCGTAGGTTTTCATCTGTTTGAAAGTGGGGAAGGTGTACAGCTCGGTATTCAGACCAGTCCACTGACGGCCAACGCCGACAACTTCACCGATACCTTTGTCTTCACCCAATTTGTTTACCTTAATGCCAACGTACCCCGGTTCCACGCGATCGCAGCCGGTCAGACCCATTGTGCAAATAGCAGCCAAAGCCACCGCCAGTAAACCTTTCTTCATTACTTACTTCTCCTTAGTTTTATTGAGTGAGTTGATATACCTTCGGCCAGCTTTTAACAAGGCAACCGGGAAGACTACAGCGATGGCAAGTCCGATAAATAAGGCCAGATCGCTTTTAGCTGAGATAAGCGATGGAACCAGTAAACCGTAGATAAAGCAGACTGATATCACCGCTGAAACAGCCATGAGATAACCCTTGATCATGTGTTTCCTTTTGTCGTTTTGGTGTAGAAATGATAAGTAAGTACTTATATATTTTCAAGTATAAAAAGGCGTCCATTGGACGCCTTGTGATTACGCTTCTTCTGTCTCTGCTGGGGACGACTCTTTCGCTCGCCGTTCGTCTATCGCCTGGAGTGCTGCGATGATTTCCGGGAGTGGCTTCTCGCGGTACATCTCGACGATCTGCGATTTGGTGTATTTCTTATCGCTAATTTCCACACGCCCGCTGGCGTTCTTGGGCAGGTATCCTTCTTCCAGCATGTACTCAACCAGCGATTCGATGACGTCCAGCCCGCGAGTCGGGTCGAAGTAGAATTTCCATGAGCATTTGCCAAACGGAGGCGCGACTTTGTTTTTAATGCACTCGGCGCCAACGTCCTGTCCGATCTTCTCTTTGCCATCCTTCATGACGGATGCACCCAGACGGATGCGCACCGACGCGTAGAACTTCGGAGAGTCGCCACCCGGAGACGTAGTCGGATCGCCAAACATCACACCAATTTTGGTACGCACCTGGTTCAAGAAGATGATGCACGCGTTGTACTTACGCGCCCAGAGCGCCAGAGTAGGGAAGTTCGCACTCGTCGCGCGCGCCAGCGCCGTGTTGTCGTTCATGTTCAGCTGATCTTTGTCCTTCGCAGTGCCTTCTGCCATCTTGTCGAACTTCTCAGCCTTCGAGTTCGGAACCATCGACGCCAGAGAGTCGGCAACGATGCAGATAGGGGCTGTTTCCGGGATAAGCTCTTCGTCGCGCACCAGCTTGAGGATTGTGCCGATCAGCTCGACGGAGTCTTCGAAGGTATCCGGCTGTTTGTAAACCCACTGGCCGTCATCTTCGTCGGCGTTCAAGCCATTCGCCACCGCAAGACCAACGTCGAAACTGTTTTCGTGGTCAAGGAACACGGCCAGACCATCCTGTTTCTGTGCTGACACCATTGCAGCCGTCGCCAAAAAGGTTTTACCGGCGCTTGGTGGCCCGAAGACTTCAACGATACGCCCACACGGAAAACCGCCGTCGTAACGTCCGGAAATGGCTTTGTTCAGTGGAGGGAAACCGGAGTCAATCCAGTGGGAGACCTTCTGGATCTCGTCATTGCTGCCGATTTTCTTTTTCAGCGCCAGTGCCAGTGCGGATTTGCCTTTTGCCATGATTAGGCTCCTTTTGATTCGTTGATTCGCTTCGAAGCAGCGGCTTCGTCAAACTTGATTGCGTCGTGGTTCAGGTGTTTGGCGACGCGAGCGATGATCTTCACGACCTGCTCGCTGACCAGCGCGAACTCGCGCTCAGTTGCAGAAATGCCAGCAGCGCCCAGAATGTTCGGCAGCGCCATCACAGCGTGCTCGCCGTGGCAGAAGACAATCTCTTTAGCCAGCATGGTTGGCGTAGTTGCCCCGCCATTAATGATGGATTTCAGCATCAGCAGTACCTCTCAAATGGCAGAACAAACACTTCCAGATCTTCCAGAAACGACCGGAAATTCAGCTCGTAACACATCTGTTCGAAGGCATTCATGTCGCGTGCGCCTTTAATCGACTCGATTTCGCTGGGTGGGAATTTTGTGTCGATAAGGTTCATCAGCATCATGTTGCGCTTAAAGGCTTCGAGCATCCGGCAGCCCGTCTTCTCGTTGAAGGCGTTCTTTGCCAGCTTGTTGAATGCCGTCTTATAGCGACCCTTATTGATGACAATGGAACCGTCGTTAATGCCGCGTACCATTGCGGCCACGCTTCCCCACTCATGAAGCAGCTCTTTCGCGCCACCATCACCAATGCCGCCGACGCCTTTGATGTTGTCCGAGTTATCGCCCTGCAACGCTTTCGCTTCCAGAAACGCGCGTGGTGTTGGCAGACCTGTCAGCTCTGCGAACTGTTCGAAGTTCACCTGCTTGTGCTTGGCATCTTCACGCAGGCTTACCCAGCTCACATTCTCGCGAACCAACTGGAGCCAGTCGCCATCGCCCGTCAGCAGGTAGATGTGATCGACGGTCGGCTGCGGAGCCAGGCGAGAGACCAGCATTCCAGCCAGGTCGTCCGCTTCTGCGTCCTTTGCAATGAGTTGGTTAACGCCCAGCGCGGTCATCATTTTCAAGATGTACGGCTTCTGGATGGCAAAGCCTTCTTTCATCTTCTTCATATCCGGGTCGTCATCGCGATTCGCTTTGTACTCCGGGTAGAAGTCGCGACGTTTGTCGCTGAATCCATCCCACAAGATCATTGGCCGGGCATGGAGAATTGAGGCGTAACGACGAACGTTCTTCACGAAGCCAAAAGCCGCCTGAACTTCCATCTCGCCGTTGTGTAATTTGTCGGATTGCTGGTGGTAATAGCCCAGGCTGTTACCGTCCACAAAGAGATAATTCACCGGTACACTCCTTCCAAAAAGTAAGGCGTCCGTAGACGCCTTACTGGTCACGTTATGGGATTACAGAGCGTCCAGTTCAGCCAGCAGGTCGTCGAGACCTTCGTCAGCTGGTGCAGATGCAGCGGCAGAAGATGCTGAAGCACTTGCAGCTGCGGCGGCTTCCGGAGCTTTAACTTCTTCCGGTTTAGTTTCCGGTTTGAACTCAGCTTCAGCGGCACGCAGGATCTCTTCATCAACCAGGCTGGTGGACTCTGGAGCCGGAGTGTGTGCTGTAGCGACAGCAGCTGCACCTTCCGTATGACCAGTGATAGAGCCAAAGCCTGGCAGTTCAGCAGCGGCTGATTTTGCAGCGGAAGAAATGGCCGGAGACGACATTGTTGCTGCCGGAGCCGCGATACCAATCAGACGACCCATAGTGCGAGCTGTAGACAGCAGACGGGTTTCGTCAGCCTGGTTCGCGTATGCGATCAGATCGTGTTGAGTAGTCCATAGCTTCTCAGGAATGTCGCCTTTGTAGACTTTACGTTTCGGGGATACGTCGTACTTGGTGTCACGACCGGAACCGGTACGCTTAATCAGGAACGCATAGCCTTCTTCTTTGCTCAGTGGGTTGCCGATATCATCCGCAATATCTTCGGACATCACTTTGCAGATATCGTCGAAGACCGTAGACGGCAGCTCAATCAGCTGGCATTTCTCTGCATCCGCAAAGTCTTCACGCGCAGACAGAACACCGTTGACCAGATAACGCGGTGTGGCACGCATACTGTTAATGCGCTCTTCCATCGCTTTATTGCCCTTAAAGCGAGCACGACCTTCCATAACCATCTCACACAGCTGGCAAGCGTGGCCGTGGGTGTGCTGTTCGCAGATGTAGGCGGTGGTTACATCTTTGCCTTCCTCATTCTGATGCTTAACGTAGTGCATACCGAAAGTCTGGAAGAACACGCCATTCGGGTCGTCCTTGTTCGGAAAAATGCGCAGATAGTTATTGCCGTCTTTCAGACGGGTCAAATCAACGTTATTGCCACGTTTAGAAGCAATATCGCCACGGGTCTTGTTAAGCAGATCAAGTAATGACTTAGACATGTATTTCTCCTTGTTGTGATTGTGGCCATTGGCGCTATGCGCGTTGGGCGTTCGTTTATTCGTGGCTCTTTCGAGCGAGAAGAATGATAGATCAGTACTTACTTACGATCTAGCATAAATTAACGGGGAGAGTGGAAACGTTCGGCGCCCAAACGTTCAATCTCCACGATAGCCATTTTGGACGCCTGGACAATCATGTCGCGGCGGTGAGAGAAGGCGGCTACAGCGTGCTTGTACAGATCTGCAATGTGCCGGGCATCGTCGAGTTTCTGGCGCTTTGCGAGGTATTGCGGGTTGGTTCTAACCTTCGCCTCCAGTACGGACTCATTAAACTTAATGCCGTTCATACTCAGGTTCTTACGCTCATTGTCGTAGATTTTCGCCTCAATCGCATCGAGAGAGAGTTTTGCATCTGCGACCTCGCGTTCTGCCCGCGCCAGCTTAGAGCCGTATTCCATCAACAGGCGCGGTTGCTGACGCCAGACTTCTTCAAGATTGTCGCGGTCGAACTCCAGATCGGACATGATTTTTTCGTAGATATCGGTGCTCATGGTATTAAGTTTCCACTTACATTGATGTGTTAATTTTATCATGAGTAATGCAGGGTGTTGCATGTTGGGGCAAAAAATGGAGGTTATACAGATCTCCTGTTTGGTACTATTGTCGCTATACAAAAATGGTGGATACCGTCCCCAAATAAGAGGCTCAAATGGCAAAGGACACGAAACCCGGCCGCGCATTAATCAGCGCCATAAAATCCGAATCTGTAGTCGAGCTTGGAAAAGAGTATGTCGAACTAGGTCTTGATGCCTTGCTTGAATCTAAGGCTCTTGAATCCATCCCCTTCGTGAATACGCTGGTCGGTGTATATAAAACGGCAGGCCATATCCGCGACCAAATCTTCACGGATAAATTAGTTCACTTTCTGAACCCTTTGTCGGAGATGACTGAATCTGAGCGTATTGAAATGACTGACCGTCTGAATGATGACGACAAGTTCGCCGGTAAAGCAGGTGCCAGTCTGATCGAAATAATTGACCGTATGGAAAGTGAGAAAAAACCAGAGTTGGTGGCATCTTTCCTCAAGGCTTTTGCCAGGGAAGATATTGATTTCAACACTTTGAGACGCTTGCTTTATGCTCTTGAAAGAGTACCTGCCTTCGATATTGAACAATTGGCTGAATTTTGCCTAAGAGGAGGGTTTAGCTCTAGATCTAATGATGACCCACTCTTGGTAGGTTATGTTAATGCTGGTTTGGCAATAAACAACGGCGCAACTGATGGTGGTTATATTATTCCGACCAAGTTATGCAAAACTTTCGTTCAGGCTGGGGCGTTAAAAGCGAAAAAACCAGAAAATGACCTTGAACAGTTTTTTCAATAAACATTAACGGAGGCCGCAATGCCTCCGTTAACTGGTTATTGTTAGTTGTTGCCCAATGAACCGGCCATTGCTGCATATTTGATTTCATCAGCAGGGATCTCCGGGTGAAGTTTGATTTGCCTGATGACATAGGCTGGGACTTCATCTCCCCAAAGTTTGGCGGCGTCTTTGCAAACTTTATATGCGAAATCTCTGTGTTCAAATGCGTAGGATTTGCCGTAAGCATACTGCTGGCAGTTATAGACGTAAGCGCCGTAATCTCCATCCTTATCCGGGAAAGCACAACCTGACAGTGTGAGAATCGTAGCGGTCAGAGTCAGAGTTTTGATCATGCTTTTCATCGTTTTATCCTTAAAACTCAGGTTTCATTTGATCAGGGAATTTCTTGTATGCCGCGTAATAGCTTCCCAGCGTGTAGGCTTTCAACTGCTGCTCAGTATCAACACGACATGAGGCGTCGTAACAAGCTCCACTGATTATTCCGTATCCCGCAGCCTTCTTGTTCAGATCGGACTTTGCTTCCTCAACACTATTTTTGCCCATCGTCACTACGCATCCGGAAACAATGGCCTGGGCCTTGTGGTCGTCCATTGTTAGGATCACCGTGTTGGCCAGTTTGCTGTAACCATTGTTCTTGTACACATCGGCAGCGAACTCGCGGCATTCTGAGTAGTACGGGCTTGTTTTTATCTCGGCATAATCAGGTACCTTCATGCCGGCACAACCAACCATTCCGAAGCACATCGCTGTTATCAGCGTGTTTTTTATTCTATCCATAACCCAGGGACTCCATTTTGAAAACCAAATGATTTAATTCAGTACCATCGTTGGTGGGTGGTATGTTCCCAAATTTTCCAAAATAAACAAGATCATCCCTACAAAAACTGTGGGTCTGGAAAGGTGTTCAGTTGGAGGGAGATTGTGAGAATGGAAAAATAAATATTGCACAAAGTTTAAGGTCATGACTTAATAGTGGCGTCGGTTTGCAAGACAGACCTTATGAAAGCAGTTTTAGTAAAGCAGTCCGTAGTTCAGGTGTTATCCAACAGATTTCCCTTCTTCGTGAGTCTCCTCCTAAGTGCCCAAGTAAGTCCCACTCTATCAGACCAAATTCGCCGCGTTGTGTGGCTCTCGAATCAAGAAGGTAATATCTATGTCTAACAAAATGACTGGTTTAGTAAAATGGTTTAACGCTGATAAAGGCTTCGGCTTTATCACTCCTGCTGATGGTAGCAAAGATGTGTTCGTTCACTTCTCTGCAATCCAGAGCAATGACTTCCGTACCCTGGATGAAGGCCAGAAAGTTGAGTTCTCTATCGAGAATGGCGCTAAAGGCCCGGCAGCAGCAAACGTTGTAGCCTTAAGCTAATACACTCTGGTAATCCATTTGCTGCGATAACGAAGACGGCTTTAGCCTGAGTAGACAGAACGATGTGATTATCAGACGGTGAAAGGCTGATCTGGCGGCATTCGCCCGACCAACACGCCACCAATAAATGAAACCCGCCAATCGGCGGGTTTTTTGTTTATGCGACTTTCGTACCAAAAATGTTGGATAGCGTGACTCTGGTCTGGCGTTTCAGCCTGTACTGTCTCACATCGCCAATCTTGTTCACTTCCATAAACTCTTTGGCCACCTTCAGCACCAGCCGATTGCGGAACACTTTGAACGCCTCCAGCTGTTCCTCTGGATTATCCGATTCGTAAATCTCCAGCAGATACTGGCACGCCTTCGGATCTTGCGTTTTAAGCGCCAGCGCTCTGGCACATTTACGCAGACGACTGACTTTATCGGCACCATCCAGCCAGGCGAACGCCAGCGCCAGATCTAACGTGACCGGGCAGTCGATGATCTCCCAGAACTGCGACCGCATGGTGGCCGCAACTGCTTTATCCTGAAAATCCGCTGGGATAGCCGCCAGCGCTTGTGCAATCTTCTGTGCCTCGTTCATGGTGTTCTCTTTATTCATTTGCTAATAGTCTCCGCTACCTCTGCCAGAATTGCTTCCAGCTTTTCGCCTTCCTCTGGGCGAAAGTACAAAATGTTCGGGTTAAATCCGTAGAAAACGGTCACATCCAGCTCTGGCAGGTACTCTTTGCGTCCAACCAGGTCGGATGGTTTGCTCTTGTTGTTGAAGAGTGACGTCGCCCGGCTGCCACACGTCAGCACATAGGTCGGACGCACCAGATTGATCTCTTCACGCATAAAGTCGGTGAACTGGCCGATCTCGTCTTTGGTGTAGTCCTTTTCTTTGTCTTTCACCTTTTTGCACACGCCGGTGACGTAGAGATCGCCCATGCGCAGATCGCCTGCAGTAAGCAACTTCGCCTTAAAGTCGTCGTAGCCGTTCTCCATGAAGTAGCCGGTACGCCCATCATTGCCGTTCGCGTTGTCCAGAATGACCATGATTTTCGGCTTAATGCCAATGCTTGGGCGAATCAGGTCGTCTCCCAGACCCATTTCGGCCGCCATGCGAGTCATCAGTACATTCACTTCAGCAGAGCGCTTAGGGTTCATCTCGAACGGTCGAGAGGCTTTTACAGCGTCGATCACCAGATTGCCCATCAACTCTGCCTGGTCGCGCAGCCGTTCCGGATCTGTCGCTGGCAGACTGCCAGGCTCAATCGATGCGAACGCACCTACTTTTTGCAGTGACTCGCGTACCCGGCTGTTACACGCATGCTTCTCGACCGCCTCCTCAAATTGCTCAAGTGACTCGAATTTGCCGCCAACTTTCTCACGCGCTCTCATGATGGCTTGGCAACCATTCTCAGAACAGCCTTTCACAGCAGAGAATGGCGCATACAGAACCTGGCTGCCGTCTTCCAGCGTGCGGATCTCAATTCGGTTAGATGACACGTTAACGTCTGGTGGCAATACGCGAATGCCATAGGTCAGCGCATCCTTAACCAGCCCCTGGTGTTTATCCTCGCCCAGAATGGTGAGCGCAGCAGCGAAGAACTCAGCAGGGTAATGTGTCTTTAACCACATAGACTGATAGCTGATCAGCGAGTAGGCAACGGAGTGTGATTTGTTGAACTGATACGCACCGTTCTTCTCGAAGGCATCCCAGATCTCCTTAGCTTTCGTCTCAGACAAGCCCGGTTGTGACCCTGTAACGCGTACAGCAGCCATAGGCAATTTCACACCTGCCTCCAGCGCTTCTTCGACCGTCCGCAGTGCGCCGTCCTCACATTTGAAGTGTTCCGCGCGGTGAATACGCTGCGTGGTGCCGTCTTCCATCTCAACATCGATCCAACCACCTTGAGCCTGAACGACGAACTTCTCGCCCATGCTCTTCATCTTTTCCATATCCTTTTTACCGATCGCTTTACGCACACCATCTGCTTCGGCCATCGTGAAGCCGGCCAGCAATCGTGTCGCGTTCATCGTCTGTTCCTGATACAGAATCACGCCGTTGGTTTCCGCGGTAAGTTCGTCCAGTACCGGGTGCAGCGACTGTGGAGCCATGAAGCCTTTGGCCACGGAGACATAGTCGTCCAACATGCCGGATTGAATCGGGCCAGGTCGGAAGAGTGCGGTCGTGGCGACAACGGTTTTGAAGCTCATTGGTTCAATGCCGCCGCCAAGATCTTTAAGCAGCTTGCGCATGGGGCCGGACTCCAGCTGGAATACGCCCTGAGTGTACCCTGCAGCGAACCCATCCAGAACCTTGCGATCGTCCAGTGGGATCGCATCGAGATTGATGTCATCCCCGGTGCTCTCTTTGATGTAGCGTTTCGCGCTATCCAGCAGATCGAGCGTTGCCAGACCGAGAACGTCCAACTTAATCAGCCCCATCGCCTCGCAGTAACGTTTATCGAATGCAATACAGCGAGCGTTGCCACGCAGCTCGACGGGCGTGCGCTCTACCAGTGGAACGCCAGCGACGATCATCCCCGCTGCGTGACGGCCAAAACCACGCATCAGGCTTTGCAGCTTACACGCCGCTTTGAACGCTTCCGGGTTTTTCGTGGCGTATTTGTCCAGGCTGGCCAGTTGCTCGCGCAGCTCTTCCAGTGACAGGCTATCGTCCTCCAGATTCTTGAACTCTTTGGATACCGCCATATCAGCAGCGTCGACACCGTAAATACGCGCAGTGTCACGCAGCGCAGAAGCGGCGCCCAGATAGGTGAAGTTCGGAATACCGGCAACGTAATCTTCGCCATAGCGTTCATTCAGATACTCGATCACCTCATGACGACGTGCCTGGCTGAAGTCCAGATCCGCATCCGGCAAGTCTAGACGTTCAGGGTTGATGAAACGCTCAAACAGAAGACCGTGACGGATAGGATCTACGTTGGTTATGCCTATGCACCACGCCACCAGAGAACCGGCAGAGGAACCACGACCAGGCCCGACAGGAATGCCAGTTTCACGGCTGTGATTCATCAGGTCGCGCACCATCAGGAAGTAGCCACAGAAGCCCAGGCGGGTCAGCGTGTCCATTTCGTACTTCAGGCGATCAACATACACACGGTGCTCAGAAGCCGGTGGGGTGTAGCCAAACTCTTTGGTAGTAAGACGCTTGCGCAGCCCCGCGACAGCCAGCTTCATCAGCGTTGCAGGTTCGTCGTCTGCCATCTTGGGCAGTGCTGGTGGCAATTCATGCCAGCGCCATGTGCAGGCTTCAATAATAGTGTCCTGCGTTGTTGAGGCCATTGCAGCTATTACCGGCACATCCATTCGAACGGAGAAGGCTTTCAGTGCTTCAAGGAGATGGCGGCGACCATTAACGGCGTTATCTCGCTGGTGGGGAATACGCAGACGATGCGGCTGGTCGATTTTGATGTTGTTCGTAACCATGTGCGCAATGTCTTTAATGTCAGCGTCGTCGACCGCTTCGTAATAAGCGGGATAGAATGCCACTGGCTCTATTTTCAGTGCGCTCGCCACTTTCATCGCCCGGACGTTAATCTGGTCGTAGAATGGGGTAGGGTGCGGATAAACCACGCTGTAGAAGTTATCGCGTCCTCCAGCTGTCACCAGCGTCCCGATAATCTTTGCGAAGTCCCGGCGCTGGAATACACTGCCAATGTCAGACGTCAGCAGGATGATGTTGCCTTTGGCATATGCGGCCGCCAGCTGGTCAAGCGCCAGACGCGGGACAAAGTAGAATTGCTCGCGCTTGTTGGCTAAGGTCATCAGTTCGCACACGTCGCGATAACCTTGCTCATTCTTTATCAGTGCCGTGAAGCAGTAGCTGCGATCACGTACCAATGATCCCATACATCCCCCTGACTCTTTCGCAAGGCGGGCGCGGTGCTCGTATGTCGGATCGTCGACAACATTCAGCTTAACACCACAAATAACCGCCATGTCGTCGCCAGCGGCACGTTGCAGGGGGATCACACTGGCAATGTTCATGCTGTCAGCGGAAATGACAGCGGTGTAGCCAGCGTCTCTCGCGATTTTCACCGCGTTTTCTGCTTTTAGAGCCGACTCTCCCAGGGAGAAGTCAGTTCTGACCATCAGAGCCTTCATGTGTTTTTACCTTTCTGGTTTTCTTGATTTTGTCATTGGGGAAGCCAACGAACTTCCCATACATCGAAATCGCAACCTCTTTGGCTGACTGGTGGCACTCGGACCTATCCGGACACGCCAGACAAGCCCGGCCAGTTTCAGACGCTGCGATAAGAGAGCCGAAACATCCTTTACGCACGATTAACCGAAGATCTTCTGAACCACTTCACGCGCTGCCTGTGCAGACGTGGATGGAAGTTTATTGATAAACGACTTTTCGATGCCGGCAGAGAAATCACCGCGCATCATTCCGATTTTTGCGGACAGCAGCAGCTCGCGAGGGCCGATTGGCTGGCTGATCAGATGCTGTTCATAACCTTCACGGACAAGGTTCGCGAATTTCACCATCTTCTCGGCGTATTCGCGGATGACGCCAGCCTCAGCCAGCATGTTGACTTCAGCCTTAGTGCTCATGTACTTCACGTTCGAAACAATGCCGAAGCGCGAGAAGTTCGCCGCGTTCTGGATGTTCGTTCCTTGATAGAGACCCGTTTCGTCGCCAGAGCCGTTAGTGTTGCCAGTGCCAATGAAGGCAAAGCGTTTATGCGGAGTGATACGGCGCCAGTCCGGAGTTGCCTCTTTGATGATCAGCGGCTCTCCTTCAAGAACTGGCTGGTACACACCCAGAATCTGCGGGAACGCGAAGTCATATTCATCAGCGAGGTACACCCAGCCATTTTTCATCGCCAGCGCCAGCAAACCCGGCTCGAAGTAGGTGGAGCCATCGCGAGCGAGGATCTGGCCTGTAACGTGTGCTTCTTCCATAGACGCCGTATGCTGGGCGCGGATCAGTGGTCGATTCAGCAGGGCGCATAGCTGCGTAGGAAGAGAAGATTTACCGGTTCCTGCATGACCCCAGAGATAGCCTGGGATTCCGATTTCCAGCATCATGAAGATGTCTTTAATCAGGTCGAAGTCGCCATACACATAGTTCTTCTTCGCTTCCGGTACGAACTCCGGATATGGCGTGTTGACGTTGACTGTCACCTGTAGTGGTTTTCCGCGTGGCGTTCCCAGCTCTTTGATCGTTACGCCAAGCAGCTCGTGCGCGGCCACCAGTTCAGTCTTGTATTCGACCGTTCCTACGTAGCCCGGATGTGCGCTAATCTCCGCTACTTTTCCTTCGCCTGAATGCTTTTCGGCAAGCTTCTCATTGAGTTTGGCCAGTGCCGTGCGAGAGATCGTTGGTTCATCCGGAAACGCAGAGGTGTACATTTTCACCACTTCGTCCACGTCCAGACCCTTCGCGGACTCAGGAATGTTTTCGCAACGGCCCATAGAGATATGGGATTTCAGGTAATGAAAGGATTTGCCACACCACTTGCAGACGATGGCTTCCGGCAAATGTTCTTCTTGCTGTAGTGCAGTAGCGGTCATGTGTTTTTCCTTACTGTTTGTCGTTCGTGGGGTATATCTTATATAAATATATTAGTCTGTATAGTAAGTGATTACTTATTTTTACGGGTAAAACAATTACCCAAGAATGATACGAGATAGCTCAGTGACGACTGACGGCCCTAACTCTTCTACGCTGTTTACCAGTGCGTAATTTTTGTAGTAACGCCGTGGTGCGTCGGTCAGAACGCCGATAGCCATCAAATCGATGTCACTCAACGTCTCAATTTCTTTGGTGACGGTTCGCAAATGCTGATGGAACCCATCGCCTGCAGCACATGGCGCCCCGTCGCTCATAACCAGCATGATCTTCTTGTCCTCCATTCGCCCTGCAAACAGAGTCGCCAGCTGCGCGACGCTCTCACCATCGACGTTATTGAGCAGGGGGAACGTCTCACACACGCAGCCCATGCGGGCGCGGATCTCTGGAGAGTTAGCTTTCTCATTCCAGTTTTTGATAATGGGCAGCATTAGCGCCTCGAAACGAGTAAACCCGCGCTTCGACATGGTTTCATAATCCGGACTACCAAACGTGGTAAAGCCGGTGATGATGTTAGGCACATTGATACGATCCAGAGCATCCGCAATGGTGTAGGCGCTGGCGAGTGCCAGTTGAATCTTCCTGCCGCCCATTGAGCCGGACAAGTCGATCACCTGCTGGACGCACGCGTTCACGGCTCTGTGGTCTTCTTTCTTGCGGAATACGCGGTCGTCGTTCATTGCCAGACGATACAGGTTCGCGCCATGTATCCGCCCACGTCTCTGGCCTGGGATAAACTGAACTCGGTTGCGGCTGGCGATAGCTCGCTCTAGGTCTTTGGCCAGAGTCGAAGAAACGCCTGCTGACAGATGTTTTTCGATTTTCAGTTCAAAGAGTTTTCTACCTTCCGGAACCATGCGGTAGCGATCGACCGGTGAGTGCATTGGGATTGCGCCGAACGTCTTTCTGGTGCGCTTTACATGCTCTTCAGCCTCATCAATCAACCCGATAAAGTCGTATGAACGATCGTATGGGCGATACTCAGAAAGTGAGGTACTCATAAGCTCTTTGCTGATGGTGGCCGACAGCGCGTCTTCGGTCATTTCGCCTGTTCCGTCTTCCATCTCGTCGAGCGCCTTGAGTGCTTCCTCCAGAGTCATTTCATCCGGAGCGGGAACAAAACCTGACTCACTGTCTTCAGGCGCTTCCGCGGCATCTTCATTTTCTTTGCCTTCGCCGTCTGTGTGATCGGCTGCGTCATCTTCCTCTTCTCCTTCTCCTTCTCCTTCTCCTTCTCCTTCTCCTTCTCCTTCGGACTCCCCGTGACCAGCATCAGAGTCTTCGCCGTCATCACTATCACCATCGCCAGCGGCGCCAGAGCCATAACCATCGGAGTCATCGGCGTCTTCGCGAATGCCATCACCAAGCGTTGGAGAGCCAGTGTCATCACTACTACCTTCGTCATCAGAATCACCTGATTCCATGCCGGCATCATCGGATTCTGGGGTGTCTCCTGATTCCTCTTCGCCTGCTTCTGTATATTTACTTTCTGTATCACTAATTTCTTTATCTTCTGTAGGTAAGTCCCTATCTACTGATTCAGGCAAATCAGAATCCCCAGACTCTTCCTCTTCTGAGGCATCATCTTCTTGTTCTTCCTTGTCGTCGTCTTCGCCTTTGGTACGCTTTGGTGCTGATTCACTATGAGTCGGTTCATCACCGGCTTCTGGGGTTTCCTCTGACTCGTCCTCACTCTTCGACGGCTTCCTAGCAGACGATTTCAGCTCTGGTAATTTGCCCTCTGGCTTGTCTTTCATATCCTGCATGATTTGGGCGATAGCAGCTGCGACCTTCACACAGTCTTCTGTGTTCGACATATTGCGAACGGCCACGTCGATCCCATGTTCTTTGAGCAAGGCTACAGGCTTATCGATGAGGTGCCAGTGTTCTTCCATAAAGTCGATGAAAGGGCTTTGGCCATCCCAGGCGCGGACGACCGGGCAAAGGAAGAATTTCAGGAACAATTCACGCTGGTTGCCGTGGCAGATTGAAACCGCCTCTGACACTTTGCCCTTGAAGTATTTGTCGATCACCAGGTTCTGTGTGGCCAGCAAATTGCGACGAGTTCCGTTGAATACCTGTCCCATTCTGCGTTCAATAAAAACGTCTTCCAGCGCGTTCCAAAGACCGGTAGACGGAGCCTTTCCTTTCTCGCGCATCTTCATTGCGACTTTCGGATCAGTAAAGAGGATATGGGCTACCTCATGGTCGAGAAAACCACGCACTGCGTTCATGAGGGTTGGCGATGCGTCGTCAGGTATAGATGGGATATTTACCAGCACTGGTTCGCCGCGCCGGTTGTAGCGGACATATGCTTCATTGCCTCGCTCTGCAACAGGTATCTGTTTACCTGAAAGCATCGCTACAACTCGTTTTACGCAGTCGCGGAAGTCCTGTACCTCTTTCAGCACAGATCTGGTCATGGCTTTGGACATGAGAATTTCCTTGTTATTAAAACAATTTGTTTTCTGATGTGCGTAATTTATCACTGTACGAACAGGCGACTAAGCTGTTCGTACAGGCTTCTATCGGCAGGAATGTGTTTTAAATGGTTCTAACGGCAAGAGAGCCGCAGCCAGTATTGATGAGAGTGAAATGTTTATTTTTTAGCTCAAAAGTGAAAACCGTCGTATCAACCATCTCCACGGGAAGCTCTTCGGATTCCAATTCCGTCAGGATCGTTGCCACGCCATCCAGTCCAATCGCATACGCGTGTCCAACCTCAAGGGCGGTCAATTTAGAAGTTATATTTTTCATTTCATATCATCCAACTGAACACATTTGAAAGTTTGTCAATACTACTACCTATTGTATCAATATGGAATGAGTCTATATCAGATACGTATTACTTTTGCCTGTAAGCTAATAGTGACAAATTGCCTAAAAAACATAGTATAATAGCGGTGTCCCAGGGGATTAGTACCTATCGAAATTAAATAGATAAGTCTTTACAACCCTGGCCTTTGCTGTAATATCAGTAAGCACTTACCAGAGATAAACAAAACACGCAAGGTTTACTACATGGCTACCAACGAAACAGAGATCAAACAAGGTCGCTACGCAGCTTATATTGACTCGTTAATCACAATCTCGCCTAAAAGTCAGGCCACCATTGCCAAAGAGGTTGGGTACAAGAACGCCAACAATCTCTCCCTCATTAAAAGCGGCAAAATCCCGCTGCCGGTAGATAAAGTTCGAGCTTTAGCTAAAGCGCTAGATGCAGACCCGGTTCGACTGATGCTGATGGTTCTGGAAGAACGCCACCCTGAGTTGCTCGAATTTTTTCGCGAAGAGGGAACTGCGCCTCTCTCCGCTGATGAAAAACTTGTTCTAGAAGCGTTCCGTAACCGTTTTAACGGTCAGCAGGGCGCATCAGAAAAGGTGGTCGAGGCCATCAAGTCACTGTGAGAAATTTACACGAATAAGCTCGGTGGCTAGACGATCTCCCTTGAATTTGTGGTCTATCTCGTCTAAGTCTGTTTGATTAACGATAGATGCGATGTACGCTGAGAAGTTGTTCAAGGCGTCTCGCATCTCATCCATATAATCGTGGCGATCATAGACGCGATCTATCCCTTCAAGACTGTGGTTCATAATCTTACGAGCCACCTCCTGGTTAATCCCTAGAGCAGGGAAATAACTACGCGCTGTACGTCTCAGATCGCGTGGGGTGAATGACTCAACCTCCATCAACTCAGGTCGTTCCAGTATCCTTCTCAGTGCCTGGGCAATGGCCACCTTAGACATTGGCGTATCCACGCCCTTCTTCTTATTCGAAGGAACGAGCCACTGGCTGCCTTTCCCGTACTCAAACAACTCTTCCACGCATTTGCGCATTAATGGGCTTAACGGCAGCGCGTGCTGTCTGGCCGATTTGTTACGCGTACCTTGATTCCATACATCACGTTGAAGGTTGAACTCATCCTTTCTGGCTCGGAGCACTTCATCGGGGCGTCTGGCAGCGACAAGACAGAGCCTGGCCGCCCACTTTGTGCCTTCGCACACATTGAAGTAATCCCAGACGTTCCAGAATACCCAGACCTCGGCGTCGGTCAGCTTACGTTCGCGCGGTACTGGCTTTGCGCCACCGGCAACTCTGTTGAGCGACATATCATTCAACGGTGATGTATCAATCAGCCCCTGAAAGGCGCACCAGCTCAGGAACTGTTTCATCAGGGAGAACACACGTCTGCCCTGGACGATCTTGCCTTCCAGTATCAGCGGGTTCACCAGCTGGTTAACCAAGACCCTACTTATATCACTTACCTTTACTTCAGAGATATGCGGCATTACATGTATCAAAACACAATGAACAGCTATTTCAGGTCGACGCCTCGTTATCAGTAAAGATAAGCGAGTGAATAACATGAAGGCGGAAGAAAATGACATGTCTCCGTCGAATTTGGCGGTCGACATTGCCGACAAACCGGAAGCGCGTTCGAGGTACTCGATGGCTTCCCGAGAGGTGTTTTCTGCTGCGCGTGCTTTATCAAAGGTGTTTTTCATCGTCCACTCACTGAGTGAAGCCCTTTTACTGTATGTATAAACAGTATATTAGGCATAAGTTTCTGTATGATCAACCATAAAATAGCCTGTTTTGTACAATGATTCCATACTTACTAGGTATGGAATCATTAAAGGGCGGAAATTTAAATTCTGAGGTTTTATTAGCGTGATTGTCACGGATTAGTGAGCGCTTGAAATGCAGCGGCGTATGCAGCGATATCGGCCATAATTTTTGGATCTTTCGCATACTGATGTGCGTTGTTAGGGAAGATTGCCAATAGGCTATACACATCTTGGAAATGTGCATGTTGACTGTAAACGAGTGCGCGGTCGCTTGTGCAATTGAATCTGTTGCGGCTGCTGGTTCGTTCTTGCTTCGTGAACAAGAGATGAACGTGATAAACGCGGGAGGACACGATAGCACCCGGAGCCGTATACGGGCCATCTTTGCCGAATACGGCTGGGCACATGCCTTGTTTAAGCGACGTGAAATCGTCGAGTAACGTGATCTTTAAGTCAGGCTTTATATCGAAGGTCGGCTGTAAAAATTGGGCGTAACTATCACTGTTCCATGTGACCTTCATCGTTCAACCTCAATGGAATGAGAAGTTGGCGAAGACGTCCTCATCAATGAGGCCAGTCTGCGATTCGATGACGTCTACGTCGTTAAAACACTGATTTAAAATCAATAGCAGATCAGAGATAGCCAAACGATACTCAGTTACAGAATCGCTCAGGCGCTTCAAGTATGGATGAGGTTGCTCAGAGTCACGAATCAACTTGTTAACGAATCCCTCCAAACCACGAATGGTCAGGTCAACGTTCTTCAGTTCTTCGTAACGGCTTTCACCGAAGCTGCTGCGAATCTTTTCCGCTTTCCATCCAGAGATGGCATTAGCCAGGCGAACGTGTTTCGCCGTCAATTCTGCGAGCTTGCTTTCGATCTCTGCCAGCTGTGCGGCATCGCCGTTCTCCTGAACAGGGATACCTGCGGTTCTCACATAGGTTTGTTCTTTGAATCCTGCGAATTTTGCAGAGTGCTTCACCGTGCCACGGAAGCGTCGATATCCAAGCGGCTCAATAAAGACACGCCCAGATTTAGCTTTAGGCTTTGCATTTGAAAAGCGCGAAGCGTTAGAGGTCACAGTAGCAAGGGCATTGCTAATGACACTCATATCTTCCAGGCAATTTTCTAAACGCATAAAACCTCTTAACTACTCAATGGCTCGTAACTAAGTGTACGCTGTGTTGATGAAAGCGACAAATAATAAACGGCCCCAAAAGGAGCCGTATTGTATTACAGAGTGCTCGCAAAAGCAGCAAATTCTGTATAGCCGCCGATAGGTTCACCATTTACGAACACCTGCGGTATGGTTTCCACCGGCTTGCCAACCAGGTCGCTTAACTTCTCTTTGTCGATCCCGGCAGACACAATATCGATGTATTCGTAATCACCAAAGTCGTGGCCGTGCAGCTGCTTCGCCAGCTCGACCGCACGTTTGCAGTATGAGCAATTATCCCGTCCGTAGATAACGACCTTCATCACTTCACCTCGTGCAGCTGCTGCTTGAGAAGATAGCCTTCCAGGGGCCAGATTTTGGCAATCGCGTTCTGGCGTGCAATTTTACGTCCGATCTCCGGATCAAAGTTCTCCGGGCTGGCGCACGCAGACTCGCCGGTTACGGTGTAGCCGTTCTCCAGCACAAGAACGCAGAAGGTCAGCAGTTCGAGCGGGGCCGGTTCAGGCTCTTCCTGCTTCAGCCACAACGGTGAGCTGCGATATCCGTCCGCGCCGGTAAAGTAAAACTCGCCTGAGATAACAGCTTCAATGCGTTCCGGGGTAACACGCGCGGCCGTTTTGCCTTTGGCCACAATCTCTTTTTCGATATCCATATCGGTCATTTTGGTTTCCTTACGTTAAAACTGAGCGATCCGGGCACGAAGAATCAGGTCATACGCCTTCATCGTGTCCAGCTGCTTAATGAGGATGATGCGGTCGACATACAGCAGGCGAGCAAACTCGTCGCCGGCAATGTATGCCTCCAGTTCTTTTATGCGGCTACACAGTTCTTCGTGTTCATCCATGACACGTTTCTGGTGTGGCAGGTACTCTTTGGTCATTGGCTTTCCTTACTGATAGGCTTCCAGTGCGACTTTGCATAGCTCAGAACGCACGCAGTCTTCGGTCGCAAACTCAATAAGGCCAACATGGGAGGAAGGTTTAAAACGCTCCAGTGCATCTTCCAGACCAGACTTAACATTGCCTGGCAGGTCGCATTGCGTCACATCTCCGTTCACAATGACGGTTACGTTCTCGCCCATACGGGTCAGGAACATTTTCATTTGTGACGCTGTAACGTTTTGCGCCTCATCCAGAATGACTACAGCGTTCTCGAATGTGCGCCCACGCATGTAAGCGAAGGGGGCAATTTCTACTTTGGCCACCTCTGGCTTTAAGCAATATTCAAGGAACGAGCCACCCAAACGCTTCTGTAGCACGTCATAGACGGGCCGGAAGAACGGAGCGAACTTCTCGCTCATGTCGCCCGGAAGGAAGCCCAGATCTTCTTCTGCTTGCAATACCGGACGCGTCACGATGATCTTCCCGACTTCCTTATCCAGCAGACGCTGCGCTGCGACGGCAGCTGCCAGGTACGTTTTGCCGCAGCCAGCTTCGCCTGTGGCGAACGTTAGCGTTTTGGTATCGAGGGAGATGAGATAGTGGGCCTGGGCCTCGTTTCGCGCTTCGAGAGGAGAGTTGTCGCGCTTCGGTTTCGGAGGCAGAGCAGGGGCGGCAGCCAGTTCGTCAACAATGATTGTGTCAATTTCGTAGCCGTGGATGCGTGGTTTTGACTTCAGAGCCTGACGAGCTGCGCGACGCGTCTGTTTACGTTTGTTTCCCATATTGAGTCCTTTCAAGTGAGTAACTGAAAGTACTATACATTAGAAACACAAAAAAGATAAGTGTGTACCTACCTATCAGAATGACTTCAACAAAGTTTTTTACGGTATTAAAGGGGGAAAATAAAGTTTTTTTAGTTATTATAGGATAGGCGCTTTGCTTCAATCATGACTACTATGAAGCGGTCATGTGATACAGTTTAAGCTTGCCAGTGCGTCTACTAAAGGAATACTGAAATTATTATGACGATACCAGCCAAAATAGATACCACTAATTTACTCACTATACTTGGAGTGATCGCTGCCGTATGGGCAATAATTACTCCTACCAGCAGACTGCGATTTCGTTTTTGTATGACTCGGTGGGACCTACTAATCATTGGGCTGATTTTTATACTAGCTAATTATTTGGTTTTTGCACCTGCATTAAGACAAGTTGGACTGTATTACAGTTTCGGACCGTGGATATGGGGATTGGATAGTTCGAGTGCAGTATATCTATTGTTTCTCTTGGCTGCCTCATATCTTTTCATTCGGCTAAAATCGCCAACATTAAATCGAGGTAAAATAACACTATTTCTTGAGCTAATTGAGAGTTTACATCTTACCAAAAAATATGATGAGTTAGTATTGTTAGTTGAGCCTCAGTTAGACGAAATAATATCCCTTGCTAATGGAAAACCGAACCTTATTGTTCAATGGATTGATAAGCTATATGGCGGCTCCGATCGAAATGCGTTATTGAATGGAGAAGAACCCAAAGAACGAAATGTCTTGGTGAAAGGTCTATATTCCCTACTAAGTCCTTTGCGTAAAAAGCTATCATCAAATTATGAAGCCAGTGATAAAGCCCGAGAGGTTTTGCTGAATATACTAACTTCTCCTGATCTTACAAGGCATCTTTCACTTGCATATCCTCATTTTTGTTTGAGGCTTATTGGTGCTGATGAGGTCGTTCGTTCTGATTTCATTGATAGATTTATTAATTCGCTGCTTGACTCACCTGGTAGTCGTCTTTATGTAGAACTTAAAAATAACCAAAATACATGTACTGGAGGACGTCTTGCGATACCTGAAACCAACCGCTTGCTTCACTTTTTCTTTGCCGACTCAGTGTATGCAAGTAAAAGTGGCATATATAGAGCTATAGGTGAATCTGTTTGCTGGCGTTTAGATGAAGACAGTAAGTTATCAGAAATACTAAACAAGCCCCTTGGCTCTTACCGTGAGCAAAGTAGATTTAGTTGTCCTATTAATTCTGGAATAACAATGTTCGAAATTATGGTGCATCAAGGTATTCATCAAAGATTGCAAGATCATCTTTGGCTGCATTATTTCAAACACTTTGCTGAAAAAATATTATATCAAATGAAAGTTCAGAGTATTGACTCAATCGCAGAACATCAAACACCATATCACTATCTTCTATGTCGCCTATTCGGTATTGCTTGACCTGCCCCCACGATTAGATACAACACTCAGTTAGTAACGTCGGAATCTTCATTCTCAGAATGGTAATCCCCCCGAAAAGCCGGTGTGTTCATAAGTAGAATTTTCTCGTAATCTGAACCGGGAGATTTCTATGAAAAAATCACGTTTTACCGACAGCCAGATCATGGCCATCCTCAAGCAAGCAGAAGCAGGAACGCCGGTGGCTGAATTGTGCCGCGAGCATGGCATGAGTAGCGCCAGTTTCTATAAGTGGCGCTCACGCTTTGGCGGGATGGATGCCTCCATGATGGCCCGTCTGAAAGAGCTGGAAGATGAAAACCGCCGCCTTAAAAAGATGTATGCCGAAGAACGACTAAAAGCCGAGATCATTCAGGAGGCTATGGCAAAAAAGTGGTGAAGCCATCGCATCGAAAGCAGATGGCACAGGACGCAGTCAGGAGTCGAAGCGTCAGCATACATTTTGCCTGCCAGTTGTTTGCTGTCAGCGAAAGTTGCTATCGCTATCAGCCTCAGTTGAATGAAGAAAATGTCATTATTGCCGACTGGTTGCTCCGCATCACTGGCAATCAGCGCAACTGGGGATTTGGCCTGTGCTTTTTGTATCTGCGTAACGTAAAAGGCTTTAAGTTCAACCACAAAAGGGTGTACCGAATTTACTGCGAGTTATCGCTGAACATGCGAATAAAGCCGAAAAAACGACTGAAACGGGATAAGCCCGAACCGCTGACGGTACCTAAAAACAGTAATGAATGCTGGTCGATGGACTTCATGCACGATCAATTATCAGATGGTCGCTCAGTCCGTCTGCTGAATATTATCGATGATTTTAACCGTGAGGCACTGGCAATAGAGGTCGATTTTTCTCTGCCGGCAAACCGAGTTGTGCGAACGCTGGAACAGCTCATTGAATGGAAAGGTAAACCCATAGCAATACGATGTGATAATGGACCAGAATATACCAGTAACACGTTGATATCATGGGCTAATGACAGGGGCATCCAGATTAACTTTATTCAGCCCGGCAATCCGCAGCAAAATGCCTATATTGAGCGTTACAACCGTACGGTACGCTATGATTGGCTGGGGCAACACCTGTTTACATCACTGGATGAATTGCAGAACTATGCCACGCAGTGGCAATGGTTTTATAATCATGAACGACCAAATATGGCGTTGAATGGTTTCACGCCGATGCAACATATTCAACGCATGGCCTGATTCTACTTATCACCTCCGTCAAAAATGGGGGTATTACCGAATGACCCTTTCTCCAGCCCGCTGCAAATTCAGACGGTGTCTGATAATTCAGCGTGGAGTGCGGGCGGCATTCGTTATAATCCTGCCGCCAGTCATTAATAATTTTCCTGGCATGAACGATATCGCTGAACCAGTGCTCATTCAAACATTCATCGCGAAATCGTCCGTTAAAGCTCTCAATAAATCCGTTCTGCGTTGGCTTGCCCGGCTGGATTAAGCGCAACTCAACACCATGCTCAAAGGCCCATTGATCCAGTGCACGGCAAGTGAACTCCGGCCCCTGGTCAGTTCTTATCGTCGCCGGATAGCCTCGAAACAGTGCAATGCTGTCCAGAATACGCGTGACCTGAACGCCTGAAATCCCAAAGGCAACAGTGACCGTCAGGCATTCCTTTGTGAAATCATCGACGCAGGTAAGACACTTGATCCTGCGACCGGTGGAAAGTGCGTCCATGACGAAATCCATCGACCAGGTCAGATTGGGCGCCGCCGGACGGAGCAGCGGCAGACGTTCTGTTGCCAGCCCTTTACGACGTCTTCTGCGTTTTACGCCCAGGCCACTGAGGTGATAAAGCCGGTACACGCGCTTATGATTAACATGAAGCCCTTCACGGCGCAGCAACTGCCAAATACGACGGTAGCCAAAACGCCTGCGCTCCAGTGCCAGCTCAGTGATGCGCCCTGATAAATGCGCATCAGCAGCCGGACGGTGAGCCTCATAGCGGCAGGTCGACAGGGATAAACCTGTAAGCCTGCAGGCACGACGTTGCGACAGACCGGTCGCATCACACATCAACATCACGGCTTCCCGCTTCTGGTCTGTCGTCAGTACTTTCGCCCAAGAGCCACCTGAAGCGCCTCTTTATCCAGCATGGCTTCGGCAAGCAGCTTCTTGAGTCTGGTGTTCTCTTCCTCAAGCGACTTCAGGCGCTTAACTTCAGGCACCTCCATACCGCCATACTTCTTACGCCAGGTGTAAAACGTGGCATCGGAAATGGCATGCTTGCGGCAGAGTTCACGGGCGGGTACCCCAGCTTCGGCTTCGCGGAGAATACTGATGATCTGTTCGTCGGAAAAACGCTTCTTCATGGGGATGTCCTCATGTGGCTTATGAAGACATTACTAACATCGGGGTGTACTAATCAACGGGGAGCAGGTCATGCTATAGATTGGGCAGAACAAAGTTCATATATAAAAACAGTTAATAATTCTAAGGAGGATAGTAGGTATATCCCTAAGGAAGCGACGAAAGTATTAGGCTCTATGTTAGAGCATGTTATTCCTAGCCTGAAATTGAAGGGGTACTCAAAAGTATCCATATTACAGATGGTTGTCACCTGTTACACCAGGCTCGAAGAAAGGCAGATTAATGATATAGGTGAGGCATTATTGATACACACAACAACGGGGGAATTTAACTCTACAAGTTTAACATATCGTAGGAAGCTTCTATCGATATTCAAACGAATGGACCCTTACTTACAGGGAAATGCAAAAAAATTCAGAGAAAAGATAGAATTGGCTATTCAAATTAAACTTAACAGGTAATGGTTTAATTAAGCAGAGGAGCAAGGTCCTCGATTATGACATTGGTGTTATTAAATGAAATTGACTAACTTTGTCTTTTTTTTCAAGTAATATTGTTCTTTTTTGCTAATCTTACAAAAGGGGCCGAAGCCCCTTTAATTATTTGCGCTGAAAAAAGTGTTGCTACGATGCTAAGAAGCAATGGTTAAGAACGTCTGCCGTGTCTATCACAGCGCTGAACGGTCTGGCGACATTTTGCGGAGTCTTTCCGTTCGGACGGTGGTGGCGAACTCCAAACCGTTCAGCGCTATGTTGGCGATGGTGGGTGGACTCGAACCACCGACCAGTTGATTAACAGTCAACCGCTCTACCACTGAGCTACACCATCATTTTCGCGGCGGTACTTGTTCATGGACAACCAGGCAACCAAGAACTTTCCCGCAACTTGCACTTTACGTTAGTGCCAGACGAGGCTTATGGCTCGCTCACATAGAGCGAAGATCTGGAATCCTTCTCGGCGGTTGACGGCCGCCAGACTCTTCGATCTTATTGGATGTATGGAATCATCCATGTTGTGGAACCAGGGGCTACATAGGCAACAATGATTTCACCAGAGGGTTAAAGAATCCTGCTTTCACAACGTTGAGGCCACTGAACCGATTTATGTTCGACCCAACATATTGATCAGTCACTACAGCTCTGTGGAATCACCTGTATGATTAAAAGAAAAACAGTGACCTCAACGTTGTGCGCTGGCTAACCAAGCCAGCCGGGTTACGTCGCCGCTTTTAACCCAAGATTAAACGACATAAGTAATGGAAATGACGTAACAGGATGGACGGTCAGCTGGCTGAAACCGGGATGATGGAATGGAATGAGGAAACCAACCGCCCATCCTGTTACTTCATCGAATAGGGCATGGGTGGTGCAACATGCCCTATCCTGCGTTCTACAATCACACTCGCTCAGTGTGTCCCATTTCGGTGACGAGGCTGGAAACTGACCTCGCTGGTGTTTGGCTTCTTAGGCTACTGCCAGGTACGTATCTTCGTTTGCAGTTATATTTAACGTTCAAACAGTCGCGTCTCAACGAAAACAAATGAATCTTATACATAACAGATAAGTAAGTAAATACTTATTTTTCTGTGACTCGTTCAGTTGCTATCTTTTTGACCAAGCTCACCTTCTGTTCCGGCGTTCTAGTGATGATGGCCGTAAAACGCTTCGCTTGAATAGTGATAGTTTCGTTCTCCTTCAGTTCGCCGTAGTGAGTCTCCAGCAGAGAACCCAGGCGCCACAGACCGTCATCTATGCGTTTATGGCTGGCAAATCTGATCAGCAGTAGCTTTACGATTAACTGACCAGTGTAGGGGTTTGAGGGCCAATGGAACGAAAACGTACGCTAAGAAGTTAATTCATTGTTTAAATTGAAATTTAGTTCTCTCAGTTCCCCCTTCAAAATATCCTCCGGTAGCGTAAACGTATAATGCCCCAGCATATTGATATGCCCGTGCATCAGTGGGGACAACCGGGCGATATCTTCAACCCCGATTTCTTCTCCATTACTGCGTATCCAGCTCAGGGCTTCCTGCATATAAAGTGTGTTCCACAGTACCACTGCGTTAGTGACCAGGCCCAGTGCCCCCAGCTGATCTTCCTGACCTTCACGATAGCGCTTTCTGATCTCACCGCGCTGCCCGTAGCAGATCGCCCTCGCCACAGCATGGCGGCCTTCCCCCCGGTTTAGCTGCGTCAGGATCCGCCGACGATAATCCTCATCATCAATATAATTAAGAAGGTACAGCGTCTTGTTGACGCGCCCCACTTCCATGATCGCCTGTGCCAGCCCTGATGGGCGCGAGCTTTTCAGCAAAGAGCGAATGAGTTCTGAAGCATGAATGGTGCCCAGTTTCAGCGAACCGGCGGTTCGCATCATCTCATCCCACTGATCCTCGGCTTTCGACAGATCGGCACAACCACGTGCCAGTTCGTCCAGTGCACCGTAATTTGCCGATTTATCCACTCGCCAGAATACCGCTTCACCGGCATCGGCAAGCCGGGGGGAAAACTGGTATCCCAGCAGCCAGAAGAGGCCAAAAATAATGTCGCTGGTACCGGCTGTGTCTGTCATGATCTCAACCGGATTCAGCCCTGTCTGCTGCTCCAGAAGGCCTTCCAGCACAAAAATGGAATCTCGTAATGTGCCGGGGACAACGATGCCGTGGAATCCAGAGTACTGATCAGAGACGAAGTTGTACCAGGTGATGCCACGTCCGGAACCAAAATATTTTCTGTTAGGTCCTGAATTGACGGTTTTCACCGGCGTGACAAAGCGCATGCCATCAGCTGAAGCCACTTCGCCACCACCCCAGCGGCCAGCAAGCTCCAGTGTGGACTGAAAATCAACCAGGCGGGCATTGGCGCTGACCAGCGTTTCTGCCCGGAGGTAATTCTGTTTTACCCAGCTAAGCCGGTGGCGCGTCAGCGCCGGTATATTGTGCTTTATCAGCGGTTCCAGCCCGATATTGCAGGCCTCTGCCATCAGGACCGCGCACAGGCTGATGTGCAGATCCTGTGCCCGGGCCCCGGATTCACTGACATGCGTAAACTCACGTGTAAATCCCGTTCTGGCATCTATTTCAAGCAACAGTTCCGTCAAATCTACTGGCGGGAGTAGCAGCCTTACCCGACTGTTGAGACGATGCAACGATGTTGGCTCCTCCAGTTTCTCCAGGCTGCTGATAGTCAGGGAAGGATGTTTACCGTCATGGCAAATATGAACCTCCGCATTTCCTTCAAAGCGGGATGCGACGGTTTTCCAGGTTTCATCTAGCTGGACCGCCAACTGTTGCACGCCTTTATGTCCATCAGTGGGATGTCCCAGCGCCCGGCAAACGGGGACCCGCTGAGCCTGCCATTCTTCCCCCTGCAACAGCTTCTCGCGGGGATTTCCCCAGCGATCGCTGTTTTCGAGCCAGATGTCCCTTCGACGTAGTGCATCCTGAAGGCGCTCCAGCAGACAAAGCGAGTAACCGGCACGCTGTATCCGGCCCTCCGCATCGTATACCAGGCGTTTCCAGGGGCCGGTAATAATATGTTCAGGCGCATTGTCCAGGATGCGCTTTTTCGAGCAGTTCAGTTCGGTCAGATAATGAATGGCGGACAACGTATGTTCTCCGGCTGGCGCTGCCTGGAAATGCAGGTCGCGCAATACCGCCGGAAGAAAGCGCTTTACCCGCCCGTACTGCTCCACCATTTCGTCATGGAAATTGTTGTTCTGAGGCCGGGCCAGCTCATTTACCTTGCAGACGGATTCTGCCAGCCTGCTTTTCGGTATGCTGTTGAATATGGTCTCCCTCAGTTCAGCATCGTCAGCCTGTTCATCCAGCAACAATGAACATGCCCGCGCCAATATTAGCGCAGCACGATCAAGATCTTTAAGCGTCCTGAGCCGTTTTTTCTGCCCCGTTTTCTTCGCCGCACGAGTGATATCCAGTATCAGCATATCGAGCACATCAATGGCCTCATCCAGCGCCGCAGTCTCCTGCGCTTTAACGAATGCTGTGAGTACGGCCAGTTTTCTCTGCTGTGGCATTCGCGCGATATATTTTACCGACGCCATGCCTGCGTAACGGGCCAAATTACGCAGTTGTATAGCAGGCAGACCGGTAAAATTCAGTCGGGAAAATTCCAGGTTTCGCAGCCGGATATACCGCTCCAGCGCTTCGGTAAATGCCGGGCCGCTGACGGTGACCGGTCCCTTTTTCAGTTGCTCCAGCGGTGAAGTACGCTGCCCCTCAGGAATGTCCAGAAGCTCCGTCACGCGGGCGGTCTGCCAGCTGTCCGGCAACGCGGCCAGTTTCTTCCACAGCCGCTGATTTGCCCGTTCGCGTATTTCACTGACGAGACGTACAAGTGTGGTTGCTCCGGGCAGCAGGACCTTATT
Source organism: Citrobacter sp. RHBSTW-00570 (assembly GCF_013739755.1). NCBI lineage: Bacteria > Pseudomonadati > Pseudomonadota > Gammaproteobacteria > Enterobacterales > Enterobacteriaceae > Citrobacter > Citrobacter sp. RHBSTW-00570. The sequence continues at coordinate 32,135 of NZ_CP056401.1, forward strand.
CTGAAGCAGCCACGCGGTGGCAAAATCAAACATAAGGCCGGGTCGCTCATTACTGAGCCATGCGCGGGTGTACAGCAGGCGCTTCAGGCGGAAAGACCAGGGGAAATCGCCAAATTCATGGTAACCGTAATATTCCTTAATCAGCGCAGTATGCTCTCTGAGGGTGGTAACCCGTTCTGCGTAGCGGGTAAGGACTTCTGGACGGCGAATATTAAGCTGCACCGCGACAAATTGCTGAACACCTGGCAGAACCCGGGTTAAGTCTGTCAGAAAGGTGCCCAGAAAACGGGCGGTGGTGAGCTGAAGCGCAATTCCCAGCCGGTTATGCCTTCCCCGCCGCTGGTTAATGAAGGCAAGATCCCGCTCATCAAGATGAAAATAGCGCGCCAGCTGCACGTCATTGGGTTCTGCAACATAGCGACCATAATTCAGTTCCTGCTCAGTGGTCAGAAAATCGACGGGCATACCGGCCTCCCTGCCTGATGGTCATGAATTAACAATTTCGCAACCGTCCGAAATATTATAAATTCTCGGACACACTAAAATGGTGTTGTCTAGGTGTCTATTAAATCGATTTTTTGTTATAACAGACACCCACTGTCCGATATTTGATTTAGGATACATTTTTATGCGACTTTTTGGTTACGCACGGGTATCAACAAGCCAGCAGTCCCTCGATATTCAGATCAAGGGGCTTAAAGAGGCGGGGGTGAAAGCCAGTCGCATATTTACCGACAAAGCATCCGGCAGTTCTACCGACAGGAAAGGACTGGATCTGCTGCGAATGAAGGTGGAGGAAGGTGACGTCATCCTGGTGAAGAAACTCGACCGGCTTGGCCGCGACACTGCCGATATGATCCAACTGATAAAAGAATTCGACGCTCAGGGAGTCGCGGTCCGATTCATAGACGACGGGATCAGCACCGACGGTGAAATGGGGAAAATGGTTGTGACCATTCTTTCAGCTGTAGCCCAGGCCGAACGCAGGAGGATTCTGGAGCGTACGAACGAAGGACGGCAGGAGGCCAGGCTGAAAGGTATCCGGTTTGGCCGAAAGCGCATCATCGACAGAAATAGTGTACTGGCACTTCATCAGCAGGGAACTGGTGCAACAGATATTGCCCGCCGGCTCAGTATTGCCCGTTCCACTGTTTATAAAATTCTGGAAGATGAGAGCCGGGTTAATCTGAGCAAAATTTGAGGACGAACATGAGTGATGTAAAGGCATTCAACAATTGCATGAGTGTGTTCTGGCGACAGCATGAAGCCGAATTCTCTCGCTTTCTGACATCGAAGACAGGTGATAGCGAAAAAGCAGCAGACCCGGAGAAGACGAAGGTGATTATCGTGACGCTTGCCGAAACGACACCTGTACTGGAAGCCGCTAACCTGCAGCAGGATCTACGCCGAGCTGGCATCGAGCCGTGGGCATGGGTCGTTAATAACAGCCTGGCAGCTGCTCAACCGTCTTCGCCTTTCCTGAAGATCAGGGCGAACCGCGAGCTGCCTCTCATCTCTGATGTGGAAGAGCAGTATGCAAAGCGTATTGCATTAACAGCGCTACAGAGCGAAGAGCCGGTTGGTATTGACCTGCTGGAAGAAATGGCGAAGTAATAATGAAGGGGGCAAATGCCCCCTTCGTCTTTATTTCAGTCTTTTACCTGAATCATCAACGACTTTTTCACCGTCTTCCTTGGTGAAAGCCGCTTTCTGGGCATCTGGAAGGATATCGAGAACAACCTCTGAAGGACGGCAAAGTTTAGTTCCCAGTGGCGTCACTACGATCGGACGGTTGATCAGAATCGGATGCTGTAGCATAAAGTCGATGAGCTGGTCGTCAGTAAATTTATCTTCTGCAAGACCCAGTTCCTCATACGGCTCGACGTTCTTACGCAGCAAAGCCCGGACGGAAATGCCCATATCCGCAATGAGTTTGAGCAGCTCATCGCGTGAAGGTGGAGTCTCAAGGTAAAGAATAACGGTCGGCTCGATACCGCTGTTGCGGATCATCTCCAGCGTATTACGCGACGTGCCGCAGGCTGGGTTGTGATAAATGGTGATGTTGCTCATATCAGTATCTCATTACAAAGTGAAAGAGAGACGTAGCGCCAGCGCGGCCAGCGTTACAAACAGCACAGGCAGAGTCATGACGATCCCGGTGCGGAAATAGTATCCCCATGTGATGGTCATGTTCTTCTGTGAAAGGACATGCAGCCAGAGCAACGTTGCCAGGCTACCAATAGGTGTAATTTTCGGTCCAAGATCGCAGCCAATCACGTTGGCAAAAATCATCGCCTCTTTGATAACGCCTGTTGCAGTGCTGCCATCAATAGAGAGAGCACCAACCAGCACGGTAGGCATATTGTTCATGATGGAAGAGAGGAAAGCCGTCAGGAAGCCAGTACCAAACGTCGCGGCCCAAAGTCCTTTATCTGCCAGCACGTTCAACACACCGGAGAGGTATTCTGTTAGTCCGGCATTACGCAGACCATAGACCACCAGATACATTCCCAGAGAGAATATGACGATCTGCCATGGCGCACCGCGAAGCACTTTGCCAGTGTTAATGGCATGGCCTCGCTTCGCCACCGCAAACAGAATGACAGCCCCTACAGCAGCAATCGCACTGACCGGGATACCCAACGGCTCAAGGACGAAAAAGCCAACCAGAAGAAGGATCAACACTATCCAGCCGGTTCTGAAGGTTGCCAGATCTTTAATCGCTTTTGCCGGTGCTTTCAGGAGAGCCAGGTCGTAAGTTGGCGGAATATCTTTGCGGAAGAACAGATGCAGCATCACCAGCGTGGCGATAATGGCTGCGATATCCACCGGCACCATTACCGACGCATACTCAGTGAAACCCAGCCCAAAGAAGTCTGCAGAAACGATGTTAACCAGGTTGGACACGATAAGCGGCAGACTGGCCGTATCGGCAATAAACCCGGCGGCCATGACAAATGCCAGCGTAGTGCCTTTGCTGAAACCTAATGCAAGCAGCATGGCGATAACAATTGGCGTCAGAATCAATGCCGCACCATCGTTGGCAAACAGTGCCGCCACCGCTGCGCCGAGCAAAACGATATAGGTAAACAGCAAACGCCCGCGACCGTTACCCCAACGTGAAACGTGCAGCGCCGCCCATTCGAAAAAGCCCGATTCATCGAGCAGAAGGCTGATAATAATCACGGCAATAAAGGTCGCCGTCGCATTCCAGACAATATTCCACACTACAGGGATATCACCAAAATGGACTACGCCAGAGATCAGCGCCAGTACCGCGCCCAGCGTCGCACTCCAGCCGATCCCTAATCCCTTCGGTTGCCAGATAACCAAAACGATGGTCAGGACAAAAATAGCGCCTGCCAGTAACATAAATCCTCCAGACAGGACGGCTTTGCCGCCCTGTATATACAAAAAAAATTAAACAACCAGCTCTCTGAGTTTCTCGATGCCAGTGGGCTCTGCAGCCATTACCGGTACTAACGCTATGCGGCTTGCATGCTGGTTTTTCACAACCTCGATTTGAGGACGCTCTTGTAGGGCGCGCTGGCAAAGCAGCGGCGATTGCGTCTGTGCAATCGAAAGGCTGTTATTGATAATCCAGCCCCAGGGATGAATCCCCGCACGTTCAAGATCGGACTGCAGGTTTGCCGCTTCCAGTACAGGTGTGGTTTCAGGCAGAGTGACCAGCAAAACTTTGGTACGTTCCTGGTCCTGAAGCTGCATCATCGGAGTGGTAAAATGACCTTTATCCCCCATCTTCCTGGCAATCTCACGGTGATAAGCCCCGGTAGCATCAAGCAGTAATAGCGTATGCCCGGTAGGTGCCGTATCCATGACCACAAACCGTTTGCCAGCTTCACGAATTACGCGTGAAAACGCCTGGAACACCGCAATCTCTTCTGTGCAAGGAGAACGTAAATCCTCTTCGAGCAGCCGTTTCCCAGCCTCATCCAGATCCCTGCCTTTCGTCTCAAGAACATGCTGACGATAGCGTTCAGTTTCATCGTGAGGGTTGATTCGGCTGACCTGCAGATTTTTGAGGCTGCCATTGAGCGTTGTACTGAGATGTGCAGCAGGATCTGAGGTGGTGAGATGCACATCAAAACCCTTATCCGCCAGACTGACGGCGATAGCCGCAGCCATTGTGGTTTTGCCCACACCACCTTTGCCCATCAGCATAATCAAACCGTGTTCACTGCGGGCGATATCATCAACCAGGACAGACAACGACATATTCTCTGGCTTGTTCTGTGGGCTTTGTTCAGGAAGCGATGTTATCTCAGCGTGTTCGTTGAGCAGGCCTTTCAATGCGGATACACCAACCATGTTCAGCGGCTGCAGGTATAAGTTGTCTGTCGGCAAATCAGATAACCCGGCAGGAAGATTTGCCAGCGCCTCTTGCTCCCGTTGCCATATTGCAGCGGCCAGTGCATCACGTTCTGCTTCGCTCGCAGGCAGGACACCGTTAATGACTAAATACTGATTTTTAAGGCCAATAGCTGATAATTCGTCATGAGTACGAGCGACTTCCTGCAGTGTTGATTTTTGCAATCGCGCGACCAGCACAAGGCGAGTTCGTTCAGGATCGGATAATGCCTCAACCGCATGAGCATATTGCTCGCGTTGTTTTTCCAGCCCAGCCATTGGACCAAGACAGGAAGCACCATCCGGGTTACTTTCGATGAAGCTGCTCCAGGCTCCGGGAAGCTGAAGAAGGCGAATAGTGTGGCCAGTTGGGGCAGTATCAAAAATGATGTGATCAAAGCGGGTCAGCAGAGAAGCGTCAGTCAGTAAGCCAGTAAACTCGTCGAATGCAGCGATCTCTGTCGTACAAGCTCCTGAAAGCTGTTCACTGATGCTGTTAACAACGTCATCAGGCAAAAGACCTTTAATAGGGTCAACGATTCTGGCGCGGTATTGCTGGGCGGCGTCCTGCGGGTCAATCTCCAGAGCCGAAAGACCAGACACAGCAGTCACGGGCTGGATAGTGTTACCGATAGTCTGATCGAATACCTGACCGACATTGGAAGCCGGGTCGGTACTGACAAGCAGAACACGCTTTCCCAGTTCAGCCAGACGTATAGCCGTTGCGCAGGAAATCGAAGTTTTGCCTACACCTCCCTTACCGGTGAAAAACAGGTAAGACGGGATATTCTCTAAGAATTTCATATGTCCTCCTGACATACTCAACAACAGGAAGTTTTACCACCACAGCAACTGGTGGAAGCTAAACCCACCTTTTCCAGCGGTATACCAAACCAGCGAGCCAGTTCAGCGCGTTTTGGGTATCGCCCGGCCATCACCGTTTCACCATCAAGCAACAGCAGCGGAAGCCCTTCAGCTCCAGAAGCCTCAAGGAATGCTTTCGCTTTTTCGTTCTCAACGAAGCTCATAGGCTGCTGCGCCAGGTTATAACGTTCGATCTGAACCCCACGCCCTTTCAGCCACTGCACATCAGCAGAAAAATTGACCAAAACCTGATCGACATCTGAACCACAAACGCCGGTACTGCAGCACATCGCCGGATCAAACACCGTTAACATTTTCATCTTTAACACCTCATATTCGTAAAAACATATATGTACAGGCAAAATTTTTAGATACAAACAGCCTTACCGCTGCCAGAGCAGTTGGCCGATGCCAGCTTACGGGCGATGGCCTGTACGTCGTCCTGTTGACTTAACCAGGCCTGCTCAATCACCAGGGCAGCCCAGGAAGGAATATGCGGGGATAAGCGATAATGAACCCATTTCCCCTGCTTGCGATCCAGCAACAGGCCACTTTCCCGAAGCATCGCCAGATGGCGGGAGGTCTTGGGTTGTGATTGTTCCAGCGCTGTGCAGAGATCGCATACGCACAGCTCCCCCATCTCCCTGAGCAGTAGCACGATACCCAGGCGGGTTTCATCAGATAGTATTTTGAAAAGTTGTAGGGATGCAATTTCTGGCATTATGTACTCCTGCTATGAATGGGTATTGTCTCTCCACCAAAACAAGAAGTCAAAATCATATGTGTTTTCTCGCATGTGAGTGCAGGTGTCACTATGCGGTTGAAAAACGACCTGATGTGCGATCGTTACGTTAGTTGGGTAGGTAAAAAAGTCATTTGAGGCTAAAACATTGCTTAGTGCGGGCTTTCAGTTCATAGAGAAGAATGAATAATATCAATTATAACAATTGGTTATTTCCTTAGCGTACGTTTTCGTTCCATTGGCCCTCAGACCCCGTGTAAAAGGCATATCCGAAGCCGGCCGCCACAAGGTAGGTTGCCAGCCACCAGTCGAAAGAGGTCAAATTGCTCATTTCCGCACTCCCGTCTCGTGAACAACCCGATACAGACGCTTACCGATGCGAAGCGTTTTGGTTTTCAGTTCCTGCCTGACCAGGTCGCGACAGATACTGAAGCCGAGGGCCACGCCCCCAGCAAAAGATAATAGGATGTATGGAATCATTAGAACGCCCCCGCCTCAGTCAATTGCTGCAACAGTGAGTGTCCTTTTTCAGTGAGTTGATAGTTCTCCACACATCCCTTTGGCGAAACGTTAGCGACAAGATTCATGCGTTCCAGTTTGGCGCGGGTCTTTGGCTTCCAGTTAGCGTAGAACTCCTTCCACTGGCTGATTTCACGCAGAGTTTCTTTCTCCCGTTTACTTAGCATGATCATCCTTAATATCCTTCAGTGTGTACGTGATATCTACAATGCGGTAAATGCGGCCACGTCTCTGCATGACACCGGCTTTTACGTAATCGTTGATGCAGCTGGACGTAACCAGACTGCCGATAACAATGCCGACGACCAAAATTACAATCATCCAGCCGAGCATCAGTCTTTATCTCCAATACGGTCTTCGGTATCTCGCAGACATTTCGGCCACTTCAGACGTGGGTGGCGTAAGCTACCGTCTGGCGTTTTCTCATGGCAGTGAACCTCAACGATGCGTCCACGATACTTCTCCTGATTGTTCCAGATCTCGTCCAGGTACTTATGCTTGATACCGCTGGCACGAACGATGACGCCGTTCTCCAGACGAATCACTATCTTGCCCAGCGTATGCGCAAAGCCAGAGTCCGGGTCGCCTGGCTCGAAGTCGATGATTTCACCGTCTTCGGAATCCTCGTCTTTCAGCTTCCACCAGCTGCGGGTGCGTTTGAACTCGTAAACAGAATCCGGATCTTTGCCCATCTCCCCCTCTTCGTTCTCGTCCAGGCGCTTCATAAAGCGTTCGATAAAGTCTTCATGGCTATGGATGATGTAGAACGGATGCAGGTGGATATCTTGCGCGTAATCTTCCCCGCAAGTGTTGCGGAATAACGCCACCAGCATAGCCAGGCGCTCTTTCAGCTTCATGCCGGTCTTCAGGTACTCTTTGCTTTTTGCCTGAGCACGCCACTCCGGTAAGAAGAAATCGAAGATGTGGTAAACGGCACCAATGGCTGTCACGTTCTTCTTGCGAAGCGCCGACACGGACTGGTTGAACGTACCTGCAGTACCCTCACCATCGAAAAAGATGTGCTTGAAACCGGAGAGTCTGCCTCGCTCCAGCATGGCCGGTTTAAGGTGATCGAGTGACGTAATCGGATTGCCGGTACGCGTCAGGAAGTTCACCTCTTCCTCGTCAACGATGACTTCGCAGATAACCCGGAGACCATCGAGTTTGAGGCTGCCGATCATTGGCCACTTGGCCTTTGGATTTGGTTTAAATGGGTATTTGTCGCCTTTCTCCTTGTACGGAGACGCCAGCTGTACCTCAAACTTCGGAATTGGGTTTTCGAACACCTTGTTGCACAGACTGATACCGACACCGGCTTTCGGATCTTTCAGCAGGAAGCGACGAAACACGTCCTGCCCGTCAGCGCACATTGAGGCAACGAGTGATTCGACAGCAGTAACGGCCGCGTTCCCGGTCAGTTCGCGCGCCGCCAGCTTCTCCAGCAGCTCTACTACCTTCTGGTCGCTGGGTACGGACGTATCGAGTGGCTCGGCCACTTTGTACTTCTTCACACCGAATCGAATGAATGGGTTGAGCATTAGCGAGACCATGCTCTGCTCAAATCCATCAAGATTGGCCAGCGCCTCTTTCTTGGCGTTTGTTCCCATCGTTTTTATGGCATCCAGCTTGTGCTTTAGGGCGATCAGTTTTTCCATTAGTGTTTAACCTCCATCGGTCGCTCGGGAGTTTTCATGTGTTTTCTTTGGTTGCTTCTTCAATGAGTGCCGCGTACACGTCAGTGACGGGCGCCAGTGAATCGGTGGACGTGGTTTTGGGTTTGGCTGGTTCTGTTTTCTTCGTGCGTTTAACCAGACTGTTAATCGTCATGGTGTTGCGCTTCCGGGTGAGCGTTCTGGCATGGTCGTTTTGCTCTTCCACTTCTTTGATAAGCGCAGTCATATCGATGAAGTAGAGCTGTTCGCCTTTGCGGATCTCTTCGACCATCATCTTCAGCGCCTGGCATTTGCCGGCAGCAATGGCCGCAGCGCAGGACTGGAACGATGTAGCCGGGAGACGCTTCTCTTTGTAGGCGAGGATGGTGTGCTGGCAGACTGTATAGCTGCAATGAGCCTCATGGCCGTTGATCTTCACTTCCGGACAGCGCAGCGAATAACCGTTGTTTCCGGAGATAGACGGGATTTTCGACAAATCTGTTCTTGTGGACATGCTTATAACCGTAGTCGTGTACTTACTTATTGAGCGCAGTTTAAAAAAGCCCCACCAGGGGGCTAAATGGTTTATCAAGGCTTACCAGGTCGCCCAGCCAGTCATTTTGTCCTGAGCGGCTTCGAACCGGTATGGCTCCAGTAAATCGTTGGCATGGTGGACGGCGTATGATTTTGCCTCCTGTTTAATCATCGGCAGCTCGTTGGCCAGGCGTGCCACCTGCCCTGCAAAACTGGCGAGTACACCGTCACATGCCTGACCCGCGTCGACAATGATACGCACCAGGTCTAAGTCGCTACGGCACATATCGCAGATGATGCCGTATTCCACCTCACGAATGCGCTCAACGGCCTTTTTGGTATCGCCACTGACCACCAATTCCAGCAAACCAGGTGGGGTTGTCAGATCTGTTACGCGTTCGGTAACTTCAGGCAGTTCGACAATGCTCAGGAACGCCGCGATAGACGGATCATCCTCTACACCAGCCCTGCCTTTGATCGCGCGAAGAGTTGCGTCGACAATTTCCTCAAATCGTTCACCTTCATCACACACCGCCTGATTGGTGTAGACAACGCGGCCGTCGTACCATGCACCGGCACGTACTTCGACCGTTGCGTCCTTCATTTTGCGAGTGAACGCCACGAGTGCCGCGCGTTTCTGTTTAACACCAGGCAGCTCCGGGGACTCTCCAAAACGAACCCATACCCGCATGTATTTCGAGCCTTCCCCAAGAGGTGCGGTGCCCACAGACGTGGCGATGTGCTCCAGCGCAGTTTGGATCGCCTCATCGATAATCTTCTGGCGCTCTTCTGTATCAATTTCTACGCCTGATTTGTCGATAATTACGGTAACGGACTTCTGAATATCTGCTTTCATAAAGGTTCCTCAATTCCTTCGTCGCGCATATTCTTACAAAAAAATAAGTATGTATCTACTTAACAATATAGGCATTTTGTTTCGTTTATAAAAGATGCTCTTAATCCTGCCCAGTTGTAGCAGTCACGTCACTTCTATATGATTTCACTTAACTAATACGTTAAACACACAAGGCTTAGGTCTATGACAACGTTGTCCAAAAACGTGATGCAACACAGGAAGGTATTGAAAGAAACCGGTTTGGCATTTGCCAAATCTATACCGCTTGTTGGGCCTCATATTGAGGCAGCGGAAAAAATGTTCACGTTGTTCTCAGAGATAAATGCTACGACTTGTCGTGATCGATTCAACCGTTACATTATGGGCATTGGTGAAATTTGCGACGATGAGGTCGATATCTCAAGAGAACACTTTTCGGCGTTAGTCAAAAAGCTCGTGCTTGATGATGAAGACAAGAAAACAGAATACTACATCCGCTTGACGGTAAGCCTAGCCCGCAGCAGCCTTAACGACGATGAACGACTACTTTTTATTCATATATTAAGTGAATTAACCTGCTCTGATATCGATTATGCCCGCAAGCTCTACATTGCAACGAATGCTTCCATCAAAGGTTTTAAAACATCAGCATCAGCTCAAGCCAGCATCACATCACAAAAAAAAGCACTGTCTCTGCGCTCACTCAATAAGCTCATTTCTTCAGGACTTGTTTACGAGGATAGAACAGGTGAGATCAAGGCCAATCCGGGCTACAAACTAACAAGCGATTTAGAGCGTCTTTTGGGATTCATTTTCCATAGTGACGATCTACAACCTACGGCATTGTCCATTGAATCGAAAGAAGAATATGACGTCATTATTATTGACAGCGACAAGATTTACCGAGGCTCATATCCAAACATTATCTATCGTCAGCTTCGGGCTGCTGGAGTTAAAGTTTGCATAGAGAAAAGTGAAGACTGTATTGCCTACAAGCTAGCAACGCTCTTCATTTCCGTCAAAACAGGTAGCGGGTTGAACGGTCTTGGCGAGTGGATAAATTATGGCGATATTAGCGTCCTCACACATTTAGATAACAGCACTAATCGCTTTTATGAAAGTGCATTCAGGGAGACAGTCGACCGCGAGCATTTTTCACCTGGAGACGACGATTCGTCATTCGATGCAAGTAAGCTAAATAACGCACTAAATAAGGTAGCTGCGTTTGTTTTAGACCGACTATCTCCATCTATAGGAACTAAATTAAAGCCTTAATTCCCCGTACCTTGCTTTGTAGCTCCAACTGTCTGGAGTACGGCTTGGCACGATAATAGGCTTTTAGTATCTGCTCTGGCGTCGCGTCGCCGGGGTCGAGACCTTCTTCGCCCAGACAGGCCACTTTGACATTCAGTCCGATGCTGGTGAGACGTTTGGCCGCTGACATGGTGTTGCGGATCGCTTGCTTTTCGCTGTCCCACATCATGATGACGTTGCGTAATCCACGCGCCTTGAGCGTCAGGAACGCGCCTAACTGATCTTCAGCGTCCTCATTCATATTTCCGGACAAGTGCATCCCGAACGTGCCAATTGGCTCTACATAATCCCGCAGCGTCTCTTCGTCGAAGATGGCTCGCTTCACGCCCATTACGTCAAATGCCCCTTCACACACAACGACCGTTTGTTTTCCGACTGCATTGTGGCCGTTGTAGAGAAACTTACCCGACGCCGGCAGCTGCATCGGAAAGAGGTAACGGCGTTCTGCTGCACCGGTAATGTCACGCCCTTGGAAGGTCTTCATCACGCCATCCAGATCGTAAACCGGTATCAGGATGCGCATATCAAACACCTGCCCTTTGACCTGGTCTGTGTACGGATCGACGTATGCGTGCTTGCCTTCGACGCAGTAACGCAGATCAAAGTATTTGGCCAGATCCGGGGAGATATGGCGCTCCACCAGATAATCAGGAAGACGACCGTCAATGGGGAGTTCGTAATGTCGCGGGAGAGCTACTGGCCCTTCGAGTTCAACCTTGCTGGCCAGCACGACCTCTTCCTTCTTCGGCGCCCATCCTTGTGAGATCAGCGCGTTCTGGACGTACTCTTCAAAATCGCGACGGGATTTGCCGCTGTAGTGCTTGAGGAAGACCAGCTTGTTGAACTGAATCTCTTCGGGATGATCACCAGCAAAGCATTTGCCGACGCCATTGGTCAGGTTGAAATAAACCTTCCAGTTTGAGCTGCCGCATACCGGACACTCCTTGATATTCACCTCACGTCCACGAGTACTGACGCCACCACGACGGTAGATGATTCCTTCCATATCGAGCCATTGTTCAAAATCCAGCTCGGTCAGTAATTCTTTCAAGTCGCTCACGTTCTTAACCCTACTTTTTGCAGGTAATATCTCGATAAGCCTCGGTATTTGAATACCATAAAGGCTCATGTGTTTTTTCTTTTGTGGCTTTGGCAAAAGAGAAAATTTGTTCTCTTATGGAGACCGGCGTGGAGAGCGTTTCTCCACGCCTTCTTTTTTTTTAGAGGACGTCCATAATGCGTTCGATGAATCGCATTTGTTCGAGGTTCTGCTTAACGCGGATGCTTACGCCGCCTTTCTGGTTACGTGAACCAGCGAAGTACAGACGCGCTTCGCCTTTCGCTTCTTCCTCTTCCGTTTTGTTGATCGTGATAACGAGGTCAGCGATACGCACCTTCTCGATGTTGTCCGCTGCGTGCATCATTGTGGCCACCTCTGAAGCACCACCTTCCCTGTTAGTCTGCGATGCAGTGATGCCGGCAACGTTGTGTTTGTCGTACAGCGCACGCAGGTCAGTGTAGATGCTGCGAATGTTGGCGCGGTCGTCGCGGAGGTCGTAGCTGGCACGCATCAGGTCGGCGTAGTCGACCACGACCATGTCGGGGATCATGCCATTGGCTTTCATGCTGCCCAACATACGATCCAGATCTGCAGGCGACATGCTTCCGGACGGTCGTTCAACAATCCACAAGCTCCCCACGCCTTTCGTCGCGCCCAGCTCTGCCAGTTTGCGATGGACGTCGTCGCGGCGCTCCACCAGCTTGGACATTTCGGTCTCAGACAGACGGGCGTCAAAGCGATCTGACAGAATGGAGGTGTGAACTTCCAGCGACAGATACAGGACGTTGTAACCGGCAAGCGTGGCGTTGATGGAGAACTCACCCATCGCTGTCGATTTACCAGACTTCGCGAAGCCCATGAACAGCACCATTTCACGCTTTGCCCAGCCTTTCTGGTAAAGCAGCTTGTCGAGCAGCGGTAGACCCGTCGTGATGCTGTTTGGCACGTAATCGTCGGATGCTTCATACTCACGCGCCTTGTAACGCTCTGCTGATTCAGAGAAGTAATCGTAAATGCCGGTCGCTTCGTTAGAGCCGATTTGCTGGACTTTGGCCATGATTGCCATTGCGCCCTGGAAATCGCCCTTCTCTTTCATCTCAGCCGCTTTAATCAGCGCGTCGTCGAACGCTACGCTTTTGGCAAACGTCGCGACCTGGTCGACCATGTACGCCGTATCTGACAGCTTCTCCGCGAGAATCCGCTTAAACGCCTCAACGACGTCGGGGAACAGCTCTTCGCGGATCGTCTTATCGCGTTTGGCGCGTTTGAGCATGTCGAGGATGGCCGACGATGATGGTGCGCTCTTATACATTCTGTAGTAGCCCGACACCATGTTCACCAGAATGGCGTTGGCCGCATTGGAGAACTGGTTTGGCGCAACCAGATCACCGGCGCGAGTGAGAAATTCATGGTCGCGACAGAAGTAGGCTGCGAGTCGATTCTGGAAATCGTCGTCGAACTCTTCAGACAACCCTCGTCCTGTGTGGCAAAGTTCGGTCATGTGCTTTCCTTTGGTGCTTAAACAATTTGTTTTCTAATACTAAAAAAGCCAAATAGGGGATCAACAGAATCGCCGTGCTTCTTCCAGTTCTTCCGGGAAGTGCGCGTAAATCACACGCTCAGGCACGATTTCCATCAACCAGACAGCGGAGAAGATGATGCGGACGCGTTTGTCTCGGGTAATGCCACGCAGACGCTCCAGAACCCACTCAAAATAGCGTTCTTGAATCGGGTCGTCCTGCATGTCTCCCAGATGCTTAAAACTCACCAGAGAGTCATCCAGACGGGTTACAGCGCGTTTGGCTAACTTCTCTTCGAAAATCTCGATCAGCTCGGGCTGCCAGAGATGCTGGGGGCGAGGTAATTTGTCCCACAGACGGCGTGCAGCTGCGGAAAGAACGGTAGAAATAAAGTAGTCATAAGAGCAGCAGTACTGGTCGGCAAACTGGCGTGCTTTCCAGAGAGACGTTTTGTTGGCCGTCGACAGCTCCTGATACGGCACACGTTTCAAACCGGTAGTGAATTGGGCCGTCTCATAGTGCTCGCGGCCATGCGACAGCATGATGTATGAGTACTGGCGCTTGTATGCCTCAGTGAAGAGGCATGTGGCCATAAGCGGGTGCATGTCGCGGTAATCGAACCACTTTGTCTCGAACAGCTCTGCCTCATCCTTACAGCGTGACAGCCCAATATTCTCGGCCACCCACTTGTCCATGACTGTGGTGTCCCACTCGGTCATGAAGTCGTACTGGTCGTTGTTAATAGTGTTAAAGAAGATCTGGCTCATGTGCTTTGCTCGATAGGTAGTTACTTACTTATCATAATGAGCGAATCATAGCGACTGGAGACTGTTTTTGGAAGTGGAAACGGAAGGGAATGTGTCTGGGAAGTTGGCATAGAAAAAGACCTGCTCCCGTATAAATAATAATAAGTAACTTAGTATTTATATACGAAAACAGGTTCACAGAAGTATAATTTTTAAATTGTTTTAATAATATACCTTACCCTAAATTCATTTAAAGAAGACAATTTAGAAATCCTTACAAGTGCATCTTTGGCCTTTCTGGTTATCTGCTCTTGCTCACTGGTGGGATTAGTTAAGTTGTCAAATTTTAACAGACCATTTTTGACTAGATTCATCACATCTCGTTCACATGTTGTCATCCAATTGAAATAGTCATCCTCACTAAAATTATTCAAAGCATCAACATCTCTTGGGTTATAAGAATTGCCTGCACTTAGCTTAATTAGTATATCTTCTAAAGAAATCCCTTCATATTTAAGTGCAACGATTCGATTTTTAATGACACTTGACAATTTTTCAAAATTTATATGTGCATCTATTAAATCTGAATACGCTAAATTTATATCACATCTTTCGAAAAATGCATCAGTATATTTCGTAATGTAGTCGTCACAATCTTCCCCTAGAGATTCCAACATTTCCATTAAACTGGATACCCTACCCAATGGAAGATCACAAAGATTTTCTTCAAATAGCTTTTTAATTTCAGAAATAAAAACAAAATCATTCTTTGCAAAGGACCCAGTATAAATAGCCCAAACATCATTAACTTTATTATTCAATGTGATATTAGTATAATCTTTATTCTTCTTTTGGATTACTTCACCAAGATTACTTGCAGCGATTTTATAACCATGTTTTAGATGAAAGTCAATATCATCATCAAACACACCATCGCATCTATTAAAAACATCTTCGACATTACCTACAAATAGATGCACAGGTGTTTTGTTATCTACTTCATCGTCTGGAATGTAGTATGCATTTGTATTAATGAGAGTTTTGAACTCTTCGTAATCGACGTCATGAACCCCAGAATAGTAGACAAATGAAAATAAAGCTACTCTATTGACAAAGTCAGCTCTAACCTGTTCATGTGCTTCGCAAAGGTCTTTTTCATATTCTGCAAGCATATTTTTAATTTTAATTAATATCCGAATGTTTTTAATATCCAAATGCAATACAATTTCTTTTAAATATTTATAGTTTTTATCATTTTTAAAAAAAACTTTATCCAGGTTATCAATGGCCATTGGGGAAAACATAATATCTAGATCTACAATTTTCTCTCTGTACTCTGAGAATTGTTTTTCCTCTTTTGTCCCCTTGAGATTGTTTTCATTATAAACCAGTATTATTTTACAGTTTTTCTTTCGGGCTAACTCATCAATCAACCCCATGATATCCTTTATCTCTAAAGAGTTACCTTTTCTTTCTAAATCGTCAAAACAAATTACATAATCCTTTACAAACGAATATTCAACAGCCGAAACAAAATTTCCCGCTCTAAAACCTATAGACGTATTGTCGAAATATTTTATAATGAACTTAGATAATCTATTATATTTTAAACAATAACAAATTTTGGAAAGGAATTTCCCATTCACTATTTTATCTTGTTCGACAAGTGTCTGCCTATACTTTTTTTCATTTATTGGAGTCGCCAAATGAAATATTTCTTTCTTAATTTCATTTATTGAGTTTTTTCCAAAAAGAGAAATATATGAGTAAGCACTTTTATTTAGCGAATTAACATTTTTGTGATAGTACCCATTCCAAAAATGTGTTTTCCCTATCCCCCAATCACCTTTTATTACAGCAACCTTATTGTCTGAATTGAAAAAAGTGTTTAAGACTTCATCCAAATTTATCATCATTTATGCTCTATTTGACAAATGTAAAAGGCGCCTCTCAGCGCCTTTTACTTAACCTTTCTTCATCAGCTCACGCTTGATTTCATCGGTGCGCATCGTGACGTCGGCAGCGGTGATCGCCTCGTTCAGTTTCACGATGTCTTCGATTTCCTGCGGCGACTTCTCTGCCAGATGGAAAATGGCTGCGCGAATCACGTCAGAACGGGTGAACTTCTCGAAACGAGGGATGAACTTCATCATCTCCAGCAGATCGAAGTACTCGTCTTCCAGCGACATTGTGCGGCTCTTAATCTTCTCTTTCCCACGAGTCGGACGCCCCTGCGGTCTGACTGGCTGGCGCATTGGGGTGCTGCTTTTTACCGGTTCTTCCGGATCTTTGCGCTTTGCAAGGTCTCCCATTCTCATGGACATTATTCTTCCTCCAGACTCATGATGTAATCTACAAACTCTTCAAACTCGGCTTCTGCCTTCTTATCGCGTTCGGCGCCAGTCATTTCAAAGATAGAACGACCTGCCTCTTCCGCATCGTCATAAACGTTACGGTTGTACAGGTTAACCGGCGCAGCCTCGATGCCGAATGTCTCGACAATTTCTTTCGCCGCCAGAATACGTGACGCCTGGGAAGGCAGTGACGGACACTGGTTCACTACCGCGCGGATCTTCACAGTCTCGTTCACGTTGCGAACGTTGTCGATAATCGGGTCGATATCACGCAGGGATTTCAAATCACGACGCTTAGGGCGAAGCGGGATAATGATGAAGTCTGCCAGCAGCATCGCTTGTCGCTGAATTTCGGAGTCAAAACCACCCGCATCAATGACGACGTAATCGTAGCGTCCCTTCAGCGATTTGATGTGTTTGACGATGTCGTCCTGAACGTATGCGAACGGGATTAGCTCAAGATCTTCGTTCTGGCGACGGTCTTCGCACCAGCTCGTTGTGGTGCGCTGAATATCAATGTCGGTGACGTGAGTCTTCTTTTTCTTTTTAACTTTGAGGCATACCGCAATTTGCTGGGCAACGGTAGATTTGCCTGGGCCGCCTTTTGTGCCGCCAACCACAATGATCCTGGTCATTGGTGAGTTCCCTTTGCGTGAATTATTGTCGTATGAAACAACTTGTTTTCTTATATGCGATATAGCCTAAATGCCTACGGCTACGGTGTAAAGGTGAAATGATAGGCAATGCAGGGTGTTAGCTCACAGAGCAAACTAACAGTTGAATGTTTGGCCAATCAGCCTTATAGTGAATGTACGGAAAGACGCCGTACATATGACGGGTTTGACCGATAATATTATTGATGCTTGAAATGACTATATAAATACTGATCTTACTGAATAAATACCGTTTAAATTACTGTTACTAATCGCTTATATACTGACATTAAATTATTGAGTTGATACTGAAATAGCTTATATATCTGACACTTATATCATTTAATTATATCTAGACAAAGAAGTGCCTCACAGCTTGGGAAGTGAGGCCAGGAGTAAAGCATGTCAGCACTGAAAAAACAGCGCATCGATCTAAGATTAACTGACGACGACAAGAGCATGATCGAAGAAGCTGCGGCAATGACCAACCAGACTATTACTCAGTTTATGGTTGCCAGCGCCTCTGAACGTGCTGCGGAAGTGATAGAGCAACATCGCCGCTTGATTCTCAGTGAAGAGTCCTGGAATCTGGTAATGGATGCCATCAGTAACCCGCCTGCACCGAACGATAGGCTGAAACGAGCTGCCAAACGTCTACAAAGCATGGAGTAAGACGTGGCCGACCTGACCATAGAGATGTTTTCAGCACAAGCCGTATACGATTTTTCTGGCTTCGACTGCGGCGAACCATCTCTGAATGATTTCCTGCAAAACCGCCTAGTACAGCAACACAACGGGCGTATATTACGCGGCTACCTGCTTCTTACCAAAGATCCGGTGCCGAAAGTTAAGGGTTTTTACACGCTATCCGGGAGCTGTTTTGCAAGACAGACGCTACCATCGAACACCCAGAAGCGGAAAATCCCCTACGCAGATGCACCCAGCGTTACGCTTGGCCGCCTGGCAATAGATATCAGCCTACAGAAACAAGGCTACGGTGAGGTTCTCGTAACGCACGCGTTGAAGGTTGTTTATCAGGCTTCTCGCGCAGTAGGCATATACGCTTTGTTTGTGGATGCACTAAACCAAAGCGCAATGCAGTTCTATCAGAAGTTTGGATTCATCCCTTTGACGGGGGCGAATGCGAACTCGCTTTTCTACCCCACGAAAAGCATTGAAGAGCTGTTTGAAACAGAGTAAACGAAGCCCCTCAATCGAGGGGCTTTTTTTATTTCAAGGCTTGTCTGTCCTGCCAGTTACACAATCGCTCTCCCATCGTGTTATGGAAGAGGATCTCACGTTCCGTCTCTTCGGTCATAAAGTCGTCGTTACTGACATAAATAGGGTTTGCTGCATCGCAGAACAGCACGCCGGAAGTCTGTGTCTTAATCACGCAGCCACTTATCATGCAGCTCGCGATGAACAGCAGAAGCATCTTTCCGCCGCACTTCATTAAGTGTCTCATTTTTGACGTCCACTGTGCTTTGAAGCCTTTTCCTGTCCTCCTGTCTGGCCTTCTCTTCGATTGCTTGCCGGGCCGCACGACCTCCCATCGTATAAGCACCGACAAGCACGAAAAGAACGGCAGCCAGAGTCATCAGAGCAAACTTCAGCTTTGAAAATAGGCTGCCGGTCATATCAGACCATCCCGTTCTGGTGTTTTCGCACCTGTGACCAGGCGATAAAGCCAGCCACCACAATGGTCGCGATACCGAAGATGATCCGAACCGTATCACCACTGGTGATGTGTCCCTGCGCCTTGTCCATTGCCGCAGAGACCTGTGGCATGACGTCGGCCAGCTGTGCCAGACCAATTCCCGCCGTAACGGTCGCACCGGCAGTTTCTTTGGTTACAGGAACAGCCTTCACGGTTTTCACCGGCTTAACGACACCAGCGCGACGTAGACCTTCCTCAATAACTTCTGCCGCATACCAGGTGTTCGGCGTTTTGAGCGGGCCACGGCCATTTTCATGACGGATAATCGCCTCCACCAGCGGACGCAGAGTGTCGTAGTCGTGCAGATCGATAATCATGTCCGGGGTCACGCCAACGGCTTTAGATACCTCGTTCACGTAAGCTACGGTGTTGTTTTCATGCGGAGGCGCCCAGCGTTCGATGACTTCGCGGATCGTATCGATGCTGGAGCCATCCTTCGCGCGGCGCTTGTCGTGGTAGGTAATGAGCGTTACTGCCAGCGCTCGAATGCCCCATACGGGATCTTTGAACGTGCAGAAACGCGGTTCGGCAGGGTTGTCAATTAACCCCTGCCACGGCGAACCTTTGTCGAGGTTGCCAGGGTTGTTATTACGAATGCCTCTCGGAGTTTTCATCCTTGATCTCCTGTTATTGCAGTCCATTCTTCACGCCATAAGCGGCCAGACCCAGCAGCAGCGCGGTAATCAGGAACGACGTTATCTTTGAGATAATGCCGCCAAAGAACCCGCTGGAGATGGCGTCTAGTCGATTAAGTAGTTTGTCCAGGTTGGAGTGCTGAATGCTGTGTTGCGAAGGCGTCATATCGCCAAAGTAGGTTTTGAGCTGGTCGTTGACCTCCTGGCCAATTTCCTCACGTAACTCCTTACCTAATTTGCCGACAACTTCACGCGCAACGATAGCGGCAATGCGCTCTACCTGCTCTGGCGTTACGCCTGCCATCTCGTTCGACATTATTTCCTCCATGAATCGTCAAATCGGGATGGCTGTTTTATACCACAAATCACTCTTACATGGTAGGTAAGTACTTACACACGAGCACCATAAATTGCACCGACTTTAGTCCATGTAGGCACGTTCCCCGTGACAGCCTTACCCGCCGCGCCACCTCCGTACATTGTCCCCAATCGTCCAGTGGCAGCGGCACCAGCAGCCCCCACATTACCTCCACTACCGCATGTGTATTGGACAGCAGTAGAGCCGATCAAATATTGAGCGCCAATCCCGGCAGCGGTTAGAGTGCCAGAAGTTGCCGCACGCGAATTTGAAGCTGGTGGCCTTGTAGTGTTTGCAACACCAAACGGGCGACCGCCCCCACCCATACCACCATCGGCTGAGTTACCGCCACCGCCACCGCCACCACCGGCAATAGCGCCGTTATTGGTTATTCTTAAACGGGTCCCAATTCCGTTGTTAATAGCAGTGCCACCGGCAGCACCGCCACCTTTAACGCCACCATTACCGCCACGGCCATAGACAGTTACACCTGCGTTGATTACCAGGCTGATATAAGAGTTGGTAAGCGAACTTGGGAAATCTAAACATGGCACGCCGCTACTGTACGACACCAGATCCCCTGTAATGGTAACAACGACTGGTGTCGACCCCTGTGATTTTAAATAGTTGATCAGTGTGTCTTTGTTGTAGTTATGATTCGCACCGATGCTGTAATGAATTTCCGTAGAACGACCTGCTAACTGAGACATATTCCCAGCAGCAGACAATTGCACCGCAGTTCGAGCCGCGCTCATCCATCTCTGGCCGGTAACACTAACAGCCGAAGATCCAATCCAACCGGGAACACCGACAATTGGCACACCTAATCTCCTTATTCGATGTGAAAATAGATGATTGGTGGGGAAGCCCCACCAATCGCCTTGATTACATTCTCGCCTTCAGTTCACGCACTTCCTTGCGCAGCTCCTTGACGGCCTCAACCAGCATACCGATAACGCCGTTATAGTTCAGACGCAGACGAGGCTCTCCGGACTGATCGTTATGATCAACCGTTACCAGTTCAGGCTGAACATTCTGGACGTCCTGAGCGATGAGGCCGCCAGACTGCTCATACCGGTCACAGACCTGAATCTCGTACAGAACACCTTCGATCCGATCCAGCTTGTCGAGCGCTCGTTCAATCTTGCGAATATTGCGTTTGCTACGACGGTCAGAGCGGATATAAACGTCATTAAAGCTGCCATTACCGCCACAAACCCAAGTACCATCATTCTGGAGGTATGCGTTCGCATCCGTGCCGTTTGCGGTACGTGAGTTGTTGATCATGTAAAAACCAAACTGACTGTTTCCCAAGCCACCCAAGAAGAATTTGCGATCCGCGTGGTCTTGTCTCAACAACGCTTGTGCAGAGCTTGTACTTACAGCGTTCCTCCCGAAGATGACGTTCTGGTTACGCATATCTATCCACGCGCCAGAACTGCTGTTGATGGAAAAACGGTTGGCGTAAACCCACGCACTTGACGTGATGTCACCCGTTACACTCAACGGCTTAAGGCTTTGCAGCGTGCTATTAACGAACCTAAAAACATGGGCGCTATTGGCGTAAACATCCAGAATGCCATCTCCGTTCTGTTTAAAGCCGGTATCATTATCGCCAAGAACGATTGAATTACCGCCTAACCCGTTTGCAACCCCCAACCCCACACTTCCGTTGATGGTTGCCCCACCACCGATATCAATTCCGTTTGATATTGAAGCACGGCCAGTGGCATTGTTGATGGTTAAAGGACGTAAGCCATTCCAACCGCCATATGCACTGCCAGAATTGGTAAGAAGAAAATAGGTATTTGCACCGTCGTTACGGATAAAGAAACCGTAGTTTCCACTTACAGCCCTGAATTGGCCTCCATCTGTTTTTGCCGAAGTGACCTGGAGTTCCCCGGATGCAGTGATTCCGCCAGAGAGTGAACCGCCAGAAATCGGCAATGCACCGACATCAGCCGCAGTAGGTTTGAGAGCAGTGTTGTAATCTCTGCGCCAGGCAGGGGCATACGCGCTACCGTGATTAATATAGGTGAACTGAGCACAGGCAATCCCACCACCGGTCGTCGTTGTAGGCGTAGTTACTCGGATGGTCATTGCGCCTTCGGTACCTAAAACCTCGATAACTGCACCAGCAAGACAGATATTGCCGACACCTGTATCAGTGATAATTTTATTGTCGGCATATGACCAGGAACCCTTCATCATCCAGTACGGCACTTCGAAAGCACCACGCTCCTTCAGCCATGCGATAAATTCAGCGGTAGTCCAATTACCAGCCCCTGTGCTGTACGACGCGCTAAATGCTTGCGCGGCCCCAACGTCTTTCGCTGTGGGTTTGTGTGCTGTGGTGTAAACCTGTGCCCAATCAGACCAGTTTGCGTCACCGGCATCACGTCGAGATCGCACATATACCGGGGCATGAGCGCCGCTTGTTCCACTCCAACCAACTAAAAGTTCGCCCTCACCAGACGCATAAGCACCTTTCAAGTGAATAACGTTGCCGTAAGCCGTTGGATAGCTATTGTTATAGGCTTCATACATCTGAATGCCAGGCATGGCACCTTGAGTGTTCGAAGCCAGCGCATTAACTCGCCCGCGGGAAACCAACGTCGGGATAGTAATGTTGGCAGAGCCATCGAACATTACGCTGTTGATTGTCCGCGGTGTTTGCAGTTTGGTTGCAGTAGCGGCATTACCAGTGGTGTTCTGATCACCCTGAATATTCACACCAGGTAGGTTGATATCAGCCGAACCGTCAAATCTCACTCCACCGATCTGGCGTGCAGTCTGAAGTACAGTCGCAGTGCTGGCATTACCCACCAGCGAACCGGTAATAGAGCCATCCTGATCAGAAATGACGCGATGGTAGACAGTCCCTTCTACAGCGTCTTCAGGCAGCGTATCCACAACCTCAAGTACTTCCAGAGTTTCGACCACAGCACCGGCAGATTGCAGGTTGACGACCAGCTTCTGAGAGCCAGCACCGGCTTTGAGGTAAATGTCGTAATTATCGTCAGTCGTGTTAACGGTAGCTACAGTCAACACAGCCGAATCCATAGTGCGATAAGCGACCGCATTCAACGATTTCGGATCGCCTGCAGCAGTTCGCAGCACAATATCGGCCATTG
Organism: Citrobacter sp. RHBSTW-00570; assembly: GCF_013739755.1. Lineage (NCBI taxonomy): Bacteria > Pseudomonadati > Pseudomonadota > Gammaproteobacteria > Enterobacterales > Enterobacteriaceae > Citrobacter > Citrobacter sp. RHBSTW-00570. Next base: position 55,140 of record NZ_CP056401.1, read on the forward strand.
CAGCAAGCCCTGGCTGCCCGGCTTCGTACCCTGCCCCGCCGATCACTTCGATGTATACGGTGCTGGTCGACTGTGGCATACGTGCCGTGGACACTTTCACCCACTTCGGCGCATCGGTAGCCATGTCCATTTCAGCCGAAGTCCCTTTCCATTTCACACTGGCAACACTGGCCTGGGCGTTCTGGGCGTACTCATAAGCCTTCGTTTCTGATTCTTTGGCATTCAGTTCAGAAGTTTTCGCCCCGGCAGCCGCATCGGTCGCCTCAGTTGCTTTCGTGGATGCCAGAGCAGCAGAGTCAGAGGCTTCTTTGGCTTTAGCTTCAGCCACTGCCATCGCTTCGGTCGCAGTCGCTGCGGAAGCAGCAGCCTCACCTGCGGATTTGGCAGCAGCTGTTGCAGATCCTTCAGCGGCGGTCTCAGCAGACTTCGCGTTGGTTTCAGAGGTTTTGGCGGCTGCGGCAGATGCCTCAGAAGCTGTCGCCTGTTCACTGGCAACGTTGGCCTTCTCTGTTGCAGTTGTGGCCGAATCGGCAGCCGCGGTAGCGGATTTGCTCGCAGCATCAGCACTGCCAGCTGCGGCAGCGGCACTTTCCACTGCGTGGGCTTCTGAGTTCTGGGCAGCCGCTTTTGATGCTTCGGCAGCCGTTGCGCTCTCCGATGCAGCTGTCTCGGACGCCTTTGCATTGGTCTCCGAAGTTTTTGCCTTCTGTTCGCTGGACGCAGCAGCATTTTTACTCGCTAAAGCGGCGTCAGCAGACTCACCTGCAGCGGTGGCGCTTTCGGAAGCGGCGTTCGCGCTGGATGCGGCAGCTGACTCGCTGGCAGCAGCAGCCTTCTGTGATGCGTCGGCGTTGGTTTCTGACGTTTTGGCAGCCGCAGCACTTGCCGCCGACTCACCGGCGCTCGAAGCAGCATGGGTTTCTGATTCCTTAGCCGCATTTTTTGAGGCCAGCGCATCAGCTGCACTGCCAGCGGCGGCCTGCTCTGAGGCAGAGGCATTGGTTTCAGAGGTTTTGGCAGCAGCAGCAGAGTCAGACGCAGCAGACGCTGAAGCAGAGGCTTCGGACGCGCTGGTCGCAGCCTGAGTTTCAGATGCTTTCGCCGCATCTTTGGATGCCGCGGCACTCGTGGCTGATTCTCCCGCTTCAGTCGCTTTGGTAGACGCTGTCGCGGCAGACGCAGCAGCTTCTACCTTGAAGCTCTCAGCATTGGTTTCAGACGTTTTGGCAGCGGAAGCGCTTGCACCGGCAGCGTTTTCTGATGCAGCAGCTGCGGCAGCACTCTGGCTTGCTTCGGTGGCTTTGGTAGACGCTGTATTGGCGCTTTCCGCAGCGGCCGCGGCACTGGCAGCAGCTTCCCTGGCCTTGTCGCCAGCGGCATTGATAACGTCGGCGTTATCCGTATACCATTTCTGGTTTGCGTTATGCTCATCGACGATCTGCGTCAGCGACTTCACGGTCACTTCCGTACCGTCTTCACGCTCAAGCGTTACCTCATCAACTGCCGTCAACCAGGTGCGCATCGTCTTCGAGTCGGCTGACATTCGGGTCATGAGCGCGGTAAAGCGTGCGCTGAACTGCGTTAAGTCGCCTTCATAGGTTGTGATGATGCGGCACGGAACGTCCGTCTGGGTCTCGCCCGTGTACGGCTCCGCGAGAATCAGGCTTGTGTCGCTGATTACACGCTTAATTTCGTACAATTTGTTGTCAGGGCCGATGACGATCATGCCCGGCAGAACGCCGTTGGCGGTCACATTCCAGTACGTGCCAGTGCCAGAAAGTGCGTCACTTCCCTGTGTAAATGTGATAGTACCTTCCCTGTACCACATATTCTCTCCTTGAAAGGACGGGCATCCATGCCCGCCATAAGTAAGTACATACCTATATTACTTGTTATAAAAACGCTTTTCTACACTGCATAAAATAACAATTAACGCATTGAGTTAGCTAATAACAATACCTGAAGTACTCTTTTTAACGACTATCACTAATAGGTCGCTGACACGAGATCGAGGCCAACCTCCACTGTTTCCTCTTGTACTTGCAGTAAATGTCAGTGTTTTGGCACCACGACCTGCAGGCATGTCAAAAATCGCATTATAACATTCCTGCTTCCCTGAACTTGTTGCCTGATAAATCAGTGACCCGTTATGAGTAACTTTAAAAGTACATTCATCCCAGACATCGTTACTCGTATTACTTTCATATGAGCTTCCCGAAAATAAAATGGGTGGAATAATTATCTGTCGGTCAAAAGATTGATCGTCATGAACAGTGACGGTCAGACTTCCGTTAGCATATAAATACTCCCCTGTTGTCGGGTTTTTAAAGTGAGGAAACTCCCTACCCGCTGCTTTAACAACATCGCCTATGATCTTTTCAGCTCTTAGCGTGCCATTAATGATACATGTGTCAGCGATAGTGACGTGGTTCAGCGTGCCAGAATTAGCATCTACATTTCCCCTGAATGTTCCGTTGCAAAACTCGGCTGTTCCATCTTTACGAATACTCCATCCGGATCTTCCTGAAACATAGTCATTTGACTGAATCACGTTGCCAATCTTGGCATTACTGATCGTCCCGTCTTTAATCCATGCTCCATTCATATAAGCAACACCGTTCTCTATGACAAACGGCGTGGTGATCTTCCCGTTTACGGAGTTTACCAGGCCAAAACGGTCTGCCTGAACCAAAAACTGCGATAGACCGGTGCTGTCGATACCCAGCGCGATACCTGCAACGTACTTCTGGCCGCCACTGGTAGACGTTTCCATCTTCAGCGTCCAGGCAGCAGAAACCTTCTTATCGGTATCAGCAATGGCCTTCGCCTGCTCCTGGATGAGAGCCGAGTTACCATCAACTTCAGCCTTAACCGTATCAATTCTCTTACCGAGAGCACCGTCAGCGTTTGCACGCGCGGTGGCTTCGGATGTGATAGCAGCGTTGATATCTTTGCCGGTCTGAGCCTGAAGATTGGTGATCTGCCCGGCCAGAGCAGAGTCGGCATCGGTACGCGCTTTCGTCTCCGTGGCAACGGCAGCCTTGATGTCCTCTGCCGTCTGAGCCTTCAGCGAACTGATCTGCGAAGCCAGAGCACCATCTGCATCGGTTCGAGCCTGGGTCTCTGCCGCAACGGCTGCTTTGATATCCTCACCAGTCTGGGCCTTCAGTTGGGTGATTTGCTTCGATAGCGCCTCATCCGCTGTGGCTCGGGCAATCTGCTCTTCAGTGAGTGCCGCGCTGATATCCCCTTCAACTTTCGCCTGCAACGTGGTGATCTGACGAGAAAGCGCTTCGTCCGCAGTCGCACGCGCCTCTTGTTCAGCAACAATGGCCGCTGAGATATCGTCGTTGAGCTGGGCTTCCAGCTTGGAGATATGCGTCGCAATAGCCTTATCAGCCTCTACGCGAGCCGTTGTCTCTTCCAGAATCGATGCCCGGATGTCCTCACCAATTTCTGCGCGGATCTCTTCCACTTTTGAGGCCATTGCAGACATATCGTCGGCAAACGTCTTCTGAGTGGTGGCGATCTTCGCGTTATTGACCATTTGCTTGTGCTGGTCTTCATCCTGACGCAGAGCGAGGTCAATATTGGTTTTGGCCAGAGCCTCGATATTGGTCGATACTTCCGCGCTGGCGCGTTCGACTTCGGCAACGGTCTTTTTCATCTCTTCGACGGCGGCAACGCTGTCATCGACGGAGGATTTCATTGCCTCAATCTGTTTGGCATTTGCCTTATCGCCTTCGACACGGGCTTCACGCTCTTCAGCAATCAGCGCGGAGGCATTGTCGAGCGCAGCGTGTGCCGCTTCCACAGCACCTGCAACGGCTTTGCCCTGCTCGGAAACGGTCTCCTGCAACTCAACCAGAGCCGCATTAGAGTCCTCAACCTGTTGCAGCGCGTCGTTGACCTTGTCCAGCGTGCCAGAGACTTCATTTTTGAGGTCGTTCTGGGCCTGTTCAAGCCGACCGCTGGTGTCTTCCAGTTTGCTGTCCAGATCGGCAACGGACTGATCAAGCTCTTTCAGGCTTTCTTCCATCTGTTTGTTGATGGCGTCGACCGCATCCTGAGAGGCTTTAGAGTCGATTTCCTCCAGCAGCTCCTGTCCCAGCTCGGAAGAGGTGATCTTCCCGGTAAGGAATGAGAGGACGTCTCGCGTCATCGCTTCCGTACCCAGATTGGAGTTCGGCGGGCTTAACATGCCACGCTTGTTCACCGCGCGAACCCAATAGTACCAGGTCTCGCTATCCCCAAGACCGGCATGGGTGAACGTGGTGCTGGCAGCCTCTGCAATCAACTTTGCCGTTTCCAGATCGTTGGTCTGGGAGGCGTACACGTTGATGTGATCGAGGTCGATTGAGTCCGGGTTGACCCAATTCAGAATCACGTTGCGGTAGTCACCAACGGCCGTCAGAGAGGTAGGAGAGCCTGGCGGCGTCATCGTACCTTTCACCTGGTAAACGGTACTGATGATGTCCGTCTTCTTGCCGCTGAACGAAACCGCATAGAGCTGAATGTCGTATTGGCCATTCTCGGCAATATTGAGGATCTCGAACTGCTCTTCGGTAACGCGTGCGGACTGCCAGTTAGAGACGTTGTTCTCATCGGAACGACGCCAGCTGATCCAATATTCCGCAGACTTACCTTCCCAGGTGGCAACGAGCTTGATTGAGAGGTTGCCCGGACTGGAGATATACGTCCCTTCCGTCACCTGCAGGTTGGTCGGCTTCGAATAAGTCGGGTCGAGAACGGTGTTGTTCTCGGGGATCAGCGTCGCGCCGTTGTCGATGGCTTCGTACTTCGATGCGTTATTCTGGACAACGGTAACGTCAAACGTCCCCTGAGCCTCGCCCTGGGCAACGTTGATAACACGCACGCGCATTGGTTCCAGATCTGGCTCGGTAATCGTCCAGACGCCATTCATAACCGGCATATCACCAGAATTGAGCGCTTTGGAGAAGGTTACTTTGGTAATGTCTTCCCCGGTCTCAAGAATATCGCGCTCAACGATTTCTCCTTCCTGATTCAAGATCCGGATGTAGCTACCAGCCTTATTCAGCGTAACCGGTGCGTCGAGAGTGATGCTGTTCTTTGTGAACGCCACAATGCGGCCAGAGTTGCGTTTACCAGCACGGTATTTGTTCTGAATCAGCACCGTTTCGCCCGGCATCAGGAAGGAAGCATCCAGCCCTGCCGTAAAGCTGATAACGTCGGACTCCATGCGTGCGGTATACAGCAGCCACAGACCGACACGATGCGCCTGGCCACGGCTTGTACAGCCGAACGCAACCACTTCGGTTTTGCGCTCACCATAACGACGCATCGCCTCCTGGTCTTCGACGTACTCGATGTTCTGCTTGTAGCCGTCTTCCTTGTTGTTGTAGGTCACAAGAGCCACTGACGGACGGTCTTTACGCGCAGATCCCTTGTAACTGAACATGCCATCTTTGACGTTCGCGTTGGTGAACATCATGACCGGATCTGACGGACTATCCTGCATGACGTTAACCATGCCGCCAGCCCAGAAGACCATTCCGCGGAAGGCGCCAGCGATATCCTGAATCAGTCGGTACGCATCCTGACGGCTGGTGATCTGGGTGTTGATAGCGAAGCGCTTCTCTTTGCCACCGAAACCATCGTCAATCTCTTCGTCGCAGTAGCGCCCAATCTGGTAGATCTGCCCGAGGTCAATCATGGACTCAGAAACGTACTGCCCCAGGCCATAACGGGCGTTGGTAAGCAGGTCGAAGAGAATCCAGGCAGGGTTGGAAGATGACAACAGCTTGAATGTGCCATCCCATACGCCGATATAGGTGTTTGTGTGCTCGTCGTAGTTGGACGGGACTCGGATCTTAAGGCCACGCACCAGATACGAACGAGACGGCATCGAGCTGCCGAACTGCTCTGAGTTGACCTTGAGACCAACCAGCGCGGAGTTCGGGTAGTTCATCGGCGTATCAACAATCTCACCGATAGAGTCCACCCACGTATCGTTAAAGATGTACTGAGTGTTGCTGTCATCGGTCAGACGAAGCACGCGAACCTTGTAGGCACGACCTGGCTTGGGCAGTTTTAGCTCATAGCTGCGGTAGTAGACGCCCGTCTTTTTTGCCGTCAGCGTAATTTCGGAAGTGCTCTCCCCTTCTGCGATGGCGTCCTTGAAGGCATTATCGCCATTGGCAATCTGGAATTTGTAATTCACGGTCGTACCGTTGGTATCACCGGTCTTTTTGTCGATGCTACGCAGAGACGGGAACTTAAGAATGACGCGGACACGGTCTGCCTCATCGTTATCGATGGCAATCGTAACGTCGTGCATTCTTTTCAACTGGATGTTGACTGACTTCGGCGTTTCAACGAAATCGAACCCGGACATCGGCGTCTGGTCTTGTGAACCATCGCGGAAGTCCCACGTGATACCGCTAAAGTTTGGAGACCCGTCTTCGTTAAGGATTGGCAGATCATCAACGAAGATCGACTTTGCGCCATCCACCAGCCCGCCAATGACACCCTCCCCGAGCAGGTCGAGGATGGACGCCATAGCACGCGAGTTTACGGTATCGTCGGCTTCAACCGGCGTGCGGCTGGAGCCACTGCTTTTCTTACCGCCAGCACCTGCAATCAGGAGAGGCAGTCTCTTCTTCTTGAACTGTTCCATGTTCAAAAATTTCCCTTCTTACTAAAGCTGGTCGATGGTGATCGAAGAACTCACAACCTGTGAGCCGACCAGAATTTCCTCGCCATAAATGAGCTGAACCGGGTTGCCCTGGTTAGTGGTGTTTTGTGGCCCGTCGAAATAAAACGAGTTCGAGTTATCTGCCTGCCTTACGCTGTCATTGGTCGCCTGGGGCGAAATTAACTGCGAAATACCTCCCATCATTAGCGACAAGCCGAGCGGGGCCAGCGCTGGGAACCAGAATGAGGCAACCATGACGAGTGCCCCTACGACTGTCTGGAACCAACCAAAAGCCTTACCGCCACTACCGCGAGGAACCGGCGTGATGCGGATCTTCGCGATGTTGTCGGACTGCCCCATCATTTGAAACTCGCTCTCATCAACCGACCACTTATGCCCCTGCTTATTGGTGATCTGGATGTGGTAACTGTCGTAGGTCTTCATGTTGCGTTTCATCCAGGCTTTTAAGCCCGGACGGTTGGCTTCGACCAAATCCAACGCCTGTTTGGTGTTGCGCACTTTTAAATGCCAGTGGCGGCCGAAATGTCTGGCCATCGGGCCACCAAGTTGCACATGAACTAACTCAGACACGTTTCATCTCCCTTGAGTAAGTCTCTGTGACGCAGGTGGTGCGTCGTGTGTTTCTGGTACATGCCACCGTAATAAGCGCGACAGCTCAGACGGTCGATCTGGTGGTGCAGGATCATTCCGTCTCCGATGTACACCGCGCAGTGGTCAGGCATCTTTCCGTACTGAATGAAGAAGACGTCACCACGCTGGGGTTCCGTCCCCGGCGCCAGACGAACAAGCCCTTCATTGCGGTAGTTCTGATCGAGAATGTCGGTATCGCCCGTGTACCACGATGGAATATGCAGGTGCGGGTTTGGATTCAACTCGACGTTGAACTCACGCTTCAGGTAGTCGCGGCACAGCATCCAGCAGTCGAAGACACCAAACACATAGGGCCGCCCCAGATAAGGCATCTCAAAGCCGTCTGGGGTGATCACATTCATCTCACTGAAGTGAAATGGCGCATCGCCCTCGACGTTCTTCCGAACAGCCAGAATCAGCCACGGAACTTCCGTTGCCTCGCATCCGGCGCGGTCGGCGTCTGACGCTTCAGCTGATTCGTCAGTGTGGGAGTGCCAGATGGCAACCACGTCTCCCGCATCTTCCGCTGCGATAATGTCGTCAGCGTGCATAACAAACGTGTTTTCCGGGTTTTCCGACACGTTCCGGGCTTCCATGAAGCGATATTTCTCGCCAGTGGTACGTACCAGAAAGCCACACGCTTCGTTCGGGTAGCGTTTGATGGCTGTCAGATAGATTTCCTGCATAACGTCCGAACCAAGCTCAGGGAAAGCTCTATTACCCATAACGCGTTGCTCCAATGAACCCGCCAAAGTGGATTACGCCATTGGCAAAGTAGTTACGGCGTGCGTTGCATGAGTCGTAGCGTTTCGTGCAGTAATCCGCGCCTGACATGGTGGTTTGCTGGTTGTTTTTGTCGAAATAGGGGCCGGTGTAGCCGCACTCTGGACCGCGGTATTTCCACGGGCAGGTGTTTTTGATGATCTGGCGGTACGGCAGCTGCACGCCCATCAGATCGAACACACTCGACAGCTCAAACTCGACAACCTCATGGGTTTCGAGAGTCTTCTGTTCGATGAACCACATCTCATCCGGGAAGTGCTGATTTGGATCTGCGGTTGGATTCCCGTCTTTGAAGTTGGCCGCGTCGAGAAAACGCGCCAGCGTCATCTTGCGGATGATGCGACAGCCAACCAGATCGTCGTTTGCCTGAACTTCAGCGGAGACAGTTCCGGCAAAGTTGGAGACCTGGATTTTTGGACGCGGCAAAGTACCCTGACCAGTCTTATCAAAGCCTGACGCCTTGATTGGCCACGGTTCGTAGGACACGCCTTGCCAAACGACTGGCTCCATCAGTTCGTTTGTACCAGCGTGGAAAAACAGCTTGCCCCCAGAGGTGGTGTTCGACATATCAAGTTCGAACAGCTCAATGAGCGCGGAGGGCGACAAGCTCTGAATATCAGCTTTAATACCCATCGTTTCTTCCTTGAAATAAAGAGGCGCCAACATCCTGTCAGCGCCTATAGATAATAGTAAATAAGTGCTTACTTATCTAGTGGGTTGAATTATCCTTCATAAATTTGTCGGAAGGTCGCAGTGAGAACGAGATAGCCCTGGTAACGCTTCACAGTATGGCTGTCGCACACCACAACCATCTTTTTGCCACGAGGGTTCGTCCAGTAGAACGACTCAACGGCCGCGCGTGCCGTCAAAAAGTCATCGACGGCATTAATAACGTCGTAAGAGCGCGTAAATGTCAGGCTCCACTCTTCTTTAATGCGATTGAGACCTTTGGCCTGGCGCTGTTCGTAATCGTCACCGAAATTCAGCACCGTCACGTTAGGCTTCACGGTCTTTTCCGACTCGTAGTCGGGATACCAGTTAAAAGTCAGTCTTTCCATCTCACATCCTTGTGAGGCTGCCCCTTCCGGGGCAGCCGTGGTTAGTTACGTTGAGAGTTAGGGTTGAGCGAACCGCCTGGCCGCTTCTCCTGAGCGATGGTTTCAAGCGCGATCGCCTTCATGCGCTGCGCTGCCTGACTCCATGCGCCTTCGGAATTGCTGTTCTCCGAAACACTGCCGTCGCTGTTGACGTTGATCTCAATGCTGACAGGTGAGAAAACGCCGCCACCGCCGCCTTTAACACCCTCTGCGTTGAGCGTAACCGGGATGGAACGCCCATCCGGAAGCGGAACGTAGGCTTCGTTCATATCCCCTTCACCAAACAGCGCCAGCTGTGGAGAGTCAGCGATGCCACCTTTCTGGTACGCACGCAGCGGAACCACGCCGTCTTTCCCGAAAATGCCGCCTTTGGCGAACTTCGGAATTGCCGGGATGCCGCCAGTACCATCAGATGCCGATCCGGTGAGATTGTTGAACCCGGAGTTAGAGCCGGAGGAACCCGATCCGATGTTGTCGAAGCCACCACCAGCCCAGGCAGACACCAGCCCAGAGGCAATGGTAGCGCCGAAGCTCAACCACTTATTGCCAGAGCCGGACATGTTTGCTCCCAGCATGGCAAACGCGGCAGAAAGCGCCCCCGTGACAGAGCTAAGGTTCTGCATGGAGAAGATGGATGTCTTCACCGCTTTGGTTTCCGCGTCTTTGGCTTCAGTACTGGTGAACAGTCCATTCACCCAGCTGCCGATCGCGTTGGTTGCAGAGCCAATCGCGCTGGTCGTCTGCTGAGTGGTCTGCCCCAGACCGGAGACCGAGCTGGAGGTCTCTTTCGTCGCCTCACCCACGCTCTTATCGCCGTTGACCGCATTCATCCGGACGCCCTGGTTGGCAACCGCTGATGCGACACCAGAAAGCAGATTGCCGCTCTGAGAGCTGCCCGCTGCCGTCGTTCCCATCCCCAGCATGTTCATGAGAGGCAGGGTGATCTGCGTCTTCACAACCATGTTGGTGATGTCGCGGAGGATGGATTCTGCCAGGCTGGAGAAGTCCATTTTCCCCTTCATGACGAAGTCGGTCAGCGTATCCGTCATGTTGCTGAACAGGTTGCTCCAGCTGTTTTCCAGCTGATCGGCCAGATTCTCGTACTCAAGCGCCAGCTTCTGTGTCGCCGTACCCGTCTCTTTGATGAGAGCGGTGTTGCCTGCCGCCACCAGCTGGTTAATCTGCTTGGTGTAAAGCGCCACGATTTTCGGATCAGAAGCCTGGTCACGCAGATCCATCAACGCTTTCAGGTTACGGTTGTAGGTGTCGTTGAAATCGGCCACCTTCTCTTCACGAGACGGCTTGTAACCCGCGCTGATGATGGAATCGGATTCCGGCGCCCAGGTGGAGATCATCTGCTCGACGTTGCGGCGGTTGAACATCTCGCGATAGTCGTCGCTCGCGTTAGCCAGGTCAGCCAGGCGTGACTTGGCTTTGTCGATCATCTCCTGAGTGATGAACTCATTCGGTACGGCGTTGGCCAGTTCGGTCAGCGATTTGGTGGTATCGCGTAGAGACTGGTCAAACGACACGGTCGCTTTAGAGCTTTCACCCATCTGCCCCATAAGCTGATCGGCTTTATCCAGCGCTTTCTGGTAGCCGGCCGCCAGCTTACGCTGCGCATTTTCTTCCTTCCGTGCGGCACGCTGAGAAGCATTGGCAGTACGCTGCCCGGCTTTTTCCGCAGCTGCGGCGTCCTGCTCACGCGCTTTGGTTAGTGCGGCGATCGCTGCTGCACGTTCCTCGTCGCTCATTTTCTCCAGAGAGCTGGCGCTGGAGGCTTTCTGCAGGTTCAGTTGGGTTTTGAGCTGCTTCGGCCCAATGATCGGCTTACCTTCGAAGTCCAGCATCGCCGTACCGTCTGGCAACGTGCGCTGATAGGTTGCGGAGTCCATCTGGTTGCGCATGTACTGCGCCAGAGCTTTCTGGGCCGCCTTGTCGCTCGTACCAAGCCCCAAAACGGTTCCCTGGTTGGACATGACACCCTTACCAGTTTTGGCAGCGTTATCACGCTCAAACTCGGCCTGAGTCAACTCCTGAGCGACAGCTTCCAGATGCTCCTGATAGCCTCGAATACTGCCTTGTAGCTTCTGAATCTGCTCGGTATTGCCCTCTTTCTTCGCTTTTTCGAGCAGATCGTTGTAGTGGGCAATCTGCTTCTCGGTCGCGTTTTTACGGGAGGACAGTGAATCGACCAGTTTTTGCGCCGGTTCCAGGTATGACTTGTTCACCGTTTCACGGAGCGGTGCGAGAAGTTTGTTCTTCTCATCGTCAGACAGTGATTTGTCGTCATTGATTTTCTGGATCTTGTCCAGAGCCTCCTGACGTGCTTTCACAAATGTCGCAGAGAAGACCTGATTGTCGGCCCGGATTTTCTCAATCTGGGATTCTGCTGCCTCTTTAGCCAGACGTTTGGCTACAGCCCCGTCACCCAGCGCAATGGTGCCGGTAATCTTCTGGTACTCTTCCTGATTCTTCTTCAGGCGAGCCTCGATATCGGCTTTTGACTCTTTGTGAGTGACAGCGCCAACAGAGTTGGACACATAGCTCACGCTTTCGCCTGTTTTGAGCGCTCGCTGGTCTGCGATGATCTCTTTTTCGAGCTTTTCCGCACGCTCTGCCATCTGCGCACGTTTGGCCGCCGTCATCGCTTCCGGGATTTTGCGGATCTCGTCAACGACTTTTGACGTTTCGCTGCGGAGCATGGTCATATACGTGATAAGACCGGCTACAGCCACGGTAGCGACGGTGAACGCTGCACCAATGGGGTTTGCTGCGATGAACGCAGTTAGCCCAGCGAATGCCCCCTGTAACCCCGTGATCGCGCCACGGATAGCGAAGATCAGCGATGGGATTGGAGCCAGACCCATACGAGCCGCACGATTAAAGCGGGTGACAGCTGTCGCGCCCAGATTGAACGGCGCCTGGATGACAGTCGACATCGTCGCAAACGTGTTAACCATCTGCCCGGCAGTGCCAATCACGCCCATGATGCCCGCACGCATCAGTTTGAACGCCACCATAGCGGCCACTACTTTGCCCAGGTTGACAATCAACTCCTGGTTTTTCGCCAGCCACTGCGCCAGCTCACGTAAGCTGTCGATTGCGGTGGTAAGTCCGGAACCCAGCGAGTTAGCGAACGAAATGCCCTCTGCGCTATTCATGATGGAGGCCAGCTCTTTCATCCCCTTTGAGAGAGAATCCAGATAGCCCGCCTGACCGACACGATCGGCAAACAGCGTAAAGGAGGTTTGCAATTGCGCCAGCGCACCAGTGTAGGTTTGCATCATGTCTTTGGCGGCGTTTTCGTTCTCCGCACGCAGACCAACGAACATCAGCGATAGCGCCTGTTTCGCTTCCACAGTACCGGTGGAGACTGCTTTGGTCAGTTCCCCCATAGTGATACCGGCAGCGTCTGCCATCGCCTTCATCGCGTTAGGAACGGCTTCACCTAATTGCTGACGCAGTTCTTCCATCGACACGACGCCCTTACCGGACATCTGCTGGACAGCCACGGCAGCACGTTTAAGCAGCTCGCTATCGCCGCCGAAGCGTGCAACGGAGTCCACCAGTGCTTTCAGCGATCCGTCAGTAGGATCGAGACCTGCCGAGCGGAATTTAACGAAGGAATCGGTCAGCGCCTGCATCGCAAACGGGGCGTTTTGCGCCATATCCACGATGTACTGCATATCCTCTGCGGCTGCTTTACCAGGGTTGGCCTTGTCCTTGTTCAGCCCGCGCAACATGACGCGCATACGCTCCATTTCGGAGGCGGCTTCGACGATTGGCTTCTGCCAGCCAAACAGGATGTCAGTTACCGTTCTTGCCGCATCACCAATCTCGCCCAGCAGGAAAATATTGCCGCGCAGACCAGAGAACATGCCATTTTCAGCACCGCGCCCGCCGTGGCCATTTGTACCGCCACGTCGACCACCGCCACCATTACCACCGCCCTCACCGTAGCCGCTGGTGCGCACACGTACCGGCTTGCTGATCAGTTGCTGGCGGCCAATCACGGCATCCATCTGATCGCGGACTTTCTTCAGCCCCTCGGCAGCCTGGCTCGTTGTGACGCCCCAATTACTGAGACGCTTCGTCGTGGTGTTAAGGCGCGTATTCATGCCACTCACGGATGAAGAGGCTTCTTTTACTTCCGTACCGAAGCGGCTGGCGCTCTTGCCAGCGAACGTTGCCCAATCGGAAAACTCGTTGAGTTCAGACTGAACCTTGCGCAGCGATGTGGTGAGTTTATTAACGGATGAGGTGGTTGTGTCGACGCGCTCAATCAGGGTTTTGAGACCTGAGTTGAGGCTGGTAATGTTGCCTCGCGTCTTGCGCGAAACATCAGACACAAGCTCGAAGCCGGCAGCTACATCCTGTAGTTTGTCTGCCGTGGCATCGAGCTTGGACTCCAGAACGCCGATGATGCGGGAGACCGAACCCAACGAGCGTTCCAGATTGTTAATTTTCTGAGCGGGCTTTGTGGCCTGCTCCCCGAATCTGGTAAGTAGCTTACCCGCCCGGTCGATTGACGCTGTAAACTGCTTGTCTTCCAGCGACAGGATAAACTCTACGTTTTGTGACATTCCCTTGTCATCCTCTGCCAAAAATTTGCATCAGTTGCTCTTTGGCGTCAGGGTCTGCCTTATCCTTGCGTGGATCGTAGACTTTATCGGTTACGACTGGTCTTCCAATCCTGAGTTGCAAACCCTCCATGAACGCCTTCACGCCCTCGCCATCTGCCTGGGCAGCGCGAGCGACTTGCAGGTTGCGGACATCCTCTTCCGCGCGCAGACGGTCGATGTTGCGACTGAGCATCCAGAACATCGTTAGAGGGACGCCCAGCAGCTCTAATGGCGACACGGCGTAGTGAGCAACTACACGACTGAAATAGAATCCGAGATCTATCGATACGGTCTTTACCCCGGATTCATCGCGGGAAATTACTTTGCCCCTTCACCAGCCGCTTTTTCGTTCTCTTCATCAATCACTTCCATAGCGAAGGTGAAGATCTGCTGGAGCTGCGGAACAGTCAGTTTTTCCAGTACAGCGTCCGGCACGGATGGGATGACCTTGCGAACCAGGTCGGCGTAAGCAGTTACCTGCTCAACAGGCGACATGTTCTGAAGGTCTTTGCCTTCCATCTGCTTGATGGAGACGAACAGGCCAACAGTCATTTCAACGATGGGGTATTCCTGACCGCCGAACTTGATGCTTTTCTTCGGAGGCAGAATGGAGTCGAGATCGAGTAATTTGGTCATTGGTTAAAGTCCTTTTAAAAGAGAGGCTCTTCCTGAGCCTCTGCTTAGTTACGTCGCGATTATTCGGCAGAATTAACCGTTACTGCTTTGGTCGCTTTCTTGCCGCCGCTATTGCTGGTAAAGGAGATATTTGCCGAACCTTCAGCTACTCCGCGAACCAGACCAGTCTGGTCAACGGTTGCTTTCTCCTGATTGTCGGATTCCCACACACCGGTTTTATCGCCGGCATCTGCAGGGGTGATCTGGGCAGTCAGCTGCACGGTCTCACCGGCTTTAACTTCCGGAGATTCCGGAGAGATAGAGACGGTTTTAACCGGCTTTGGGCCGCTCATTTTCCCCAGCACGCCGTCGTCATCCGGGTAAGCGGTGAACTGAACGGAGAACACGCGAACATCATCAGACTGGTAGGTCATGGTGAAGTTACCTGCGGTCGCAGCTTTCGGGATGGTCAGAACGTAGTCGGTGGTATCCTGCGGGGTCAGAACCAGCTCTTTGGCTACGTCGATCAGGTTGATGCCCTGTGCGGAAGTGATGGTCACAGCGTTATCTTCTTCGCTCAGGGTAGATCCCGGCATCAGATCGACCATATTCTGCAACACAGACTCGGCCAGCGGCGCAGTGATAGTGATGTTACGACCCTGCACCAGCTCGGAGATGGTGGTCTGCCCCAGCTGGTCTACGGTGACTTTCAGAGTTTCGGTCGCAACCTCAACCTGAACACCGCCTTTGGTGTAACCCAGATCAACGCCACCAAACGACACTTTGCAGGCGCCAAGTTTGATGTTTTTTACATGGGTATTGGACATTGTTGGAAAACTCCTTTTTCCGTTAAATCAGCACCTTCATGGCGCTAATGGTAAGTATATACTTACTTATTTTATTAATTCAACAAATAGCCCGCAAATTCAATCGGGATACCCGCTTCAATTAATGAGCCTTCGTTTTTGGGATAAGTGATCGGCATAGACATTGGCCGAACCAACCGGAAGTAAACGCCCTCTGACACGGTTTCTTCGACCGGGAACATATCCATGATCTTATTGGCTTTCGCCACCGCCTTTGTGATCGTCGCATTACGCACGATGACGGTGAAAGAGTCGTGATAAAAGCCTTTCAACTCATGGTCAATAGCGATCCCCGTATTGGGATTAACCAACAGAACACCGGACTTCACATTGGCTGGCATGTAGTGACAGAAAATGTCAGCGCCGACTGTACCGATCTTCGCCTTCTGCATCAGGCTCGCAAATGCTTCAATAAACACATCAACCTCTCGTAAAACCTGCTTTCCTTGCCGCTTCTGCTATCGTCTGAGTGAACTGTTTTTCACTGATCTGTACGGCTCTCTCAAGGAACAAAGGCCCAACTCGTGGCTTCACACCAGCGACTGGCGGGTTGGTGACGCTCTTCATGCGAGAGAGATAGCCGAGACGATACTTGCCCAACTCCATGTACTCCGCATAATCGCCAACCTCAACGCCCGGATGCCCTTCGCGTGGTTTGGCTCCAAATACCGATAACTCAATACGAAGCCCGGTATAACCTTCTTTGACCACTCTCGCGAAGATCGCGCTTTCGAGTGAGCCAGTCTCCAGCGGGGCCATTGCCCGCGCAAGACGCTCAACCAGACGCGCCAGCTTCTCCATGTCACGGATGAGATAACGCTTAAAGGCTTTCTGGCTGTTATTGAGCCTGTCGCCAGCACGCTTAAACTGATGCGCGTCGTACTTCAGACCCATATGTTTGCCCCTACTTCCAGATGCCCTGGGCACCCACGCAGTCCCCAGCGACGATGCACGCTGGATACCTTCAGCTTTTGCCCCTCCAGAATGAGAACGTCATCAAGCTGTACTGCGGCCTCAAGTGGGATCACCAGAACAGCATCGAACAATTCCAGATCCGCTTTACCGCGACTGCCGGAGCTGTCCGCACGTACCGATGATTTCTCGTTACTTTGCTCAAACTTAACGACGCCGACGTTCGTCTTCCTGACGAACTGCAATTGCGCTTCACCGTAGACGTTCTTCGAACCCAGACGGTAAATCGCTATCTCTGCTTGCCATGAAATGTTCATGCACTCTCCCTGTGGTTGGCAGCCGCACTCATTACCAGGCGAAGGCGCGATTGCTCGTCTTGAGCCTTTCGACCAGAAGTAAATAATGCGACTGGCGTTACGCACGGCGAACAATCATGCGGTTATTGATGTAACTGACCAGCAGTCGCCAGGTACTGCGAGCCACATGCACATTTGCCGCTTTGCCGGTGCGGTACATATTGGTCGTTTCACCAATGGACTCAGACAGAATGCCGTCCTCGCGGGCTGCCGCTACGTCATTACCGTTAGCGATTTCGCAGGCTTCATTAACCACGGCCAGCATTAATGCCTGTTTGAAGTAGTCCGGGAACTCGTCGAATTTCTCAGGCGTCATCTGCTCCCAATCGATCAGATCGTGACGATATGCCCCGTCAGCGCCCCACGGAATGTCATAGACGTTCAGCATGTTTTGCGGGCGATCGTACCGGTCGAAGTCGATACGCAGGACTTTGCGGATTGAGAACGGCAGCGTTTTGACGCGTCTGGTGGCCTCAATGAGACGTTTGCGCATCAGCCCTTCGCCATCAGCTAACAGAGTGTCGCCGTTCAGCATATCGATAGCTTGCATCTGGGCGTCTGCGACCGTTGCGAATGACTGGCCTGGAATTGACAGCTCGAAGCTATTCAGCAGAACGTACATCTTGCGCTCTTCATGCGTCAGCCCGGATGCCACCGCTTTGACAATGACGTGTCGCAGATCGCGCTCTTTATCTGAAAGAAGGTTGTGTTCGGCCGACACGACAACCGGAATGGACATCTGCCCCTCAGTAATATCGAGAGGTTCGTTATCGACGATGATCGCACCTGCGCCATCTCTGACGGTATACGTGGCCGACTCAATATCCAGAACGTTAAATGCAAACGACAGGGAAACTGCTTCCCCGCTACGGTACGTGTCGATCTGCGCCATTACTCACCGCCCTGTGCTTTCAGGATGCCTTCGATCATTTCAACGATACCTTTGGCTTTCACGCCAATCTGGTTGCCGATCTGACGCAGACCAGCAATACCTTCACAGTCCGCAATCGACTCCAGCTCTTCACGAGTAAAGCGCTGTACCGGTTTGGCTTCCACTTCAGCCGTACCACGTTTCATTGGCACAATATCCGGGGCCGCCGTCTCGACAATGTCGTCCGCAGTTAAATCATTGCGGCTGCTGTACGCGGCAGAAGGAGATACATTTTTGCCTTCAACGGTAGTGGCACGCATGGAGGCACAAATCCGCTGCTGATCGATGAATGGCAGTTCGGCAACCGAGATGCCGTCGACAAACTGGATACCGCAGAGAATGCCCGTGTACCCCAAAAATTGAGGCTCCAATAAACGAATTTTTGCTGGTTTCATTCTTCTTCTCACTTAATGGGCGGCATCGCCGCCCATGTGTTGGTTACGCAGCCGGTGCTGCGGTCACTTCAACGGTCGCAGTGGCTTTGTGGCTACCGTCTTCCGTGGTGACTTCGATAGTGGCAGTACCTGCAGCCACACCGGTCACAAGTCCAGTTGCGCTATCAACCGTCGCGAACTCGGCATTTTTTGACGCCCAGGTTACGCGCTTATTGGTTGCGCCAGCCGGTTCGATGTTCGCGGTCAGCTGTACCGTTTTGTTGGCTTCAACGCTGGTGGTGCTCGGATCGACAGAGACGCCAGTAACAGCAACGACAGGCTCAGTGACTTCAACCGTAGCAGTAGCTTTATGGCTGCCATCCTGCGAAACCACTTCAATGGTTGCCGTACCAACGGCTACGCCAGCTACGTTACCGTTCTGGTCAACGGTCGCTTTGTCGCTATTTTTGGAAGTCCAGGTGACTCTTTTATTGGTTGCGTTTGACGGTTGTACATCAACGCGCAACTTGACCGATTTCCCCTTCTCAACAGAGGTAGAGTCTGGCGTTACCGTAACGGACTCCACGCTGACAGGCTTAACGGTCACTTCGACTGACGCAGAAAGCTGAGTCTGCTTATCGGTGGCGGTGATCTTCACTTTTCCCGGAGTCACGCCAGTAACCAGACCCGTACCGCTGACTGTGGCGACCTGGTCATTGGCCGACGTCCAGGTGAATGAATCTGCGCTTTTGCTCATGGTGATACCTGCACTAAGTTGAACGGTTTTACCCACCAATACGGACGGCGCAGCCGGTGTAATGGTGACAGACTGAGTGAACGGAATTGCCCGGAAGCAAGCCGCAAGATGATTCTGCTGGCGCTCGCTCAGAGGCTCGTTGGAGATGGAATTGGTGAATTCGGCCCGGCACATATGCCCCGTGAAATCCGCAAACGCCTCTTCCGTGATCTTCATCTTTTGTTCTGGCATTTCTCGCTCCTACAAAAAGGGTGGGCGTATAGCCCACCCCTAAATAGTAGATAATTACTTACCTACTATACTGATCAAATTTTTACGTTGGTCAGCGCGGCGATAGCCTTGTCGTGCTTGTTCGCCAGAGAGCAGTACCACTTAACGCGGGTACGGGTTGCGTCTTTGTTCTGAACAGTACCGATGTTCTCAACAACGATACCGGCGTTTTCACCGCCATACAGACCAGTCACACCGTTCTCTTCGGACAGGTGCAGGCAGTAGATGCTTGCTTTGCCAGAATCAGTCGGGATGAAGTCGTTCACGATGAACGGTACACCGTTGTGGCACAGCATCGGACGACCGAAGTTTTCCATCATGATTTCGGACGGGCCGAGGCTAACGGTACGCAGCAGAGCGCGATAAGCACGCAGGTGCTCGGAACGCATCATGATGCAGTCTGCGCCCAGATCTTTCACCGCGTCGACCAGCTCGTCGAACATGGAGAAGGTCATGGAAGCGCCTTCGATGTCGATCTTCTGATCGTCGTGCATCAGCTTCGGAATACCGTCGAACGCTTTGTTGTTGGTGCTGGAGTCGCCCAGAATCAGGTTGCGGCGGAATGCGCGAGCCAGACCTTTCACCTTCTGACGAACCTGGATTGCCAGCTGGTTGTTGGTGTCGGACATAGTGGTCGCCAGGAATTTGTCGACGTCTACGTCGCCTGCCAGGATACGCAGCTTCGCAACGTGTTCGGTGAAGGTTGCAGCGCCTTCGGTGATGGTGTCGTTCACATCAATGAAGGTTGCTTCGCTCAGGGTAGCTTCGCGGTTGTAGAGGTATGCCTTAGAATTAATCTTCATGAAAGGCAGAACAGCGAACAGGTCATCGCGATCGATGATGGTCTCGATCACACCCTGCTCAAGTTCGTTGTTAGACAGCTTTTCAGCTTCATCACGCAGTAATGGCATCTTTCATTTCCCTATGATTTAAGATGTTACTTGAGTCCGATTTTCCCCAGACCGGAGGTCAACTTATCCATAGTCGACTTGCTCTTCGGCTGGTTTACTTTGTGGGTCGGTTTGCTATTGGAACCAGCACCCTGCTTGGCTTCGCTGCGCAACAGTGCGTCAGCTTCCGGATCTGCACGCAGAATGCGCTCAATCGCGGATTCGAACGGTAACGGTTTGCCTTCACCGTCAACCAGAACTGCACGTTCTTTCTGACCGGCTGGCTTATCAAAGCCCACAACACTACCGTCTTCACCCACTTCGAAATGAGAGCCGTAGATAACGCGAGCCTTAGCCGGAGTCATCAGAACTTTGTCACGCAGGAAGGCAGAGCCGCTGAAGGAAGCGCCAACAGTCATTTCGACCAGTTGGGCCTTCAGTGCGGCGTTCTCGCTCTCCAGAGCGGAGTAGCGTTCGTCGCGCTGTGCCAGTTCAGCCTGGTGCGCTTCGATCATCTGCTTTTTCACAGCATCGAACTCACCACGGCGTTCCAGTTCAGCCTGCTCCGCCTCCCGACGTGCGGTTTCTGCGGCTTGTTCAGCTTCGAGAAGCTGGCGAGCACGCGCCGGGTCAATATCACCGTACTGAGCCAGCTGATCGGCCAATGTGCGCTCTTTCTCCTTGCGCTTCATGTTCTCTTTCAGCAGGTCAGCACCGGCTTTCTTGGACTTACGCAGTTCTGCCAGCAACTCTTCCTGAGTCATACCGGCATACTCGTCGTCGTCACCCTTCGGTTGCTCTTTTTGCTCGCCCTGTTTGCCTGGGTCTTGATTGCCCTGCTCATTGTCTCCAGCAGGAGCACCGCCACCAGCGCCTCCGCGCTCATGCGCTTCAGCTACATCCATCAGGCCACGACGGGCCATAAGCATTTGCCACAGATTCATAGAAATTCCTTTTCGTTACTTATCACTCGGTCTCTTGAGTAGATGAGTCCCCATTCCCTCGGGGTTGATCATGCCCGCTTTCTTGGGCTGTATCTTGATCATAAGTAAGTACTGACTTATTTTCAAGGGTGTTAAGATCATTTTTTGGAGGAAATTTCAAGAGATCTTTTTGAAATTCCTTCTGCATCGCATCGGAAATGTTCGGGAAGACCTTCTCGATGAGCATTTCCATCTGATGACGACGAACAGAATCAGGCGCCTGAAGCAGCGACAGTTTCTCGGCAACGGCAAACTCGTCAGTCAGACCGCGAATGTCGAAACTTTCCGGGTATGCGATCAGAGAGTGGTCTTCATCCAGTTCGACACCCATCCATTTCGCTGCCAGTTGCATCATCTGGCGCTCTGCCCTTTCGAGACGTTCTGCTTTCGTCACCAGCAGACTGTTAACGCGCTGGAAGTCGTACATCTTCGCTGCGCCCGAAGAGTTATCGATGCCCTGTGCGTTATCCTGCTTGGTTCGCTCACCTGCCACGCCAACGGAATGGTAGATCTCGTTAATCACCGTCTTAATCGTGGTGATAATCATCTGGGCCTGTTTCGGGTCCGGAGACAGGTAGAATGGCTGATTACCGCTCTCAGAGTCGAAGGTGAAGACGCGTTTTGTCCCCATTTCGAGCACTTTGGTGTGGTTTTCATCGCCCGGCAGCAATGACTGAACCGGGATCGCCAGCTGGCTGAATGTCTGATCCTGAATAATCGCGTCAAGGTTCGACAGGTAGTTGGCCACGGCGCGATCAAGATAGGCGATATCGTCAATCAACGACGGGCTGAAATACGGAGACTCGCTTTCACCAATGCAATCCACCGGGAACACCGGCACCACGCCCAGATTATGCTGGCCGCTATCCTCCAGAACGACTTTGGCCTGACGGCGACCGCTATTTCCGGAACCTTTCTTCACTTCTTCACGGAACAGATACCACTCGTTTTGCGTCCACAGACGGTAACGCTGGTATTCCTGTCCGGTTGAAGTGAACGGATCTTCGTCGTCGCGCGCGATTTCAACAATTAGCGCCCACAACATATTGCCGTCTTCATCCCAGGCAACATCAAGCAGCTGCTGCGGCGAAATCCAGTATGCGTAGGCACGCGCATCATTTTTCTTCTCGTCTGCAACAGACTCAACATCGACGTTCATCGTGCTGTCCACGACAACCCAGATACGGCCATAAATGGATGATTGCAGATCGATAGCCGCCATAAACGCATCGATGGAGGCGTTCTGGCGCGTGGCTCGCTTCCAGAAATTGCGGATCTGCTCCGGTGCTTCATCAGTGTTGCGGTGAATGACCTCTTTGAAGAGGTATTTGTTGATGAGGTTTACCACTTCGCGCGTATGGTTGAAGCGATAAGCGCGTTCCAGGCGCTCTTTGAACTCCTGATCGCCCTCTTTGAAGTAACGGAAGATATTGTCGTTGAACCAGGCACGCCCGCCAGCGTAGGTGCTGGCGAGGAAGTCCCAATGTTCTTTTTTCTTCTCATATTCAGGGTGGCGTCGTGCCACAAGGTCTTTGATTTGCTTGTCAGTCAATTCCATTTGCTTTTCCTTTCCGTTTAGGTAAGTACTTACCTATCTAGATCCGCCAAGAATAACACGATTTTTCACCGGATACCTACGATGAACCGGATAACCCAACGCATCCGCACTGTGTTCGATGCCGCCAGTCTTATCCATATCGCGTGAGCCTGGCTTGTAGATCACCTTCTCCAGCGAGTCGATGAGGTGTTTGCACTTCGGATCGATGTACAACCGGGTTTCGCCCGAGGCACTCATCAACATGCGGTTCACTGCGTTAACACGGTCTGCGATCGGCGGGTGCTTCTTCGGATAATCGACTCGAAGGAAACCTTTTTCCTTGAAGATATCGACGTCCGATTCACCGCGTGCGTGCTGGCGATACGCACCTGCCGGGTCAGGGAAGATAGTGACCTGAGACTTCCAGCGCCAGAAACGACGCTCCAGCTCATCACACACTTCAGCCGTGTTGGAAGAGAACAGCACAACCTCGTCCACGGCCCACAGCTCACCATTTGGCTGCGGCTGCAGGATGACCGATGACATAGGGTCGATGTTGAAGTCCTGACCAACCCAGATCGGCAGTTTCGGATTGAACTGGAGTGGCTTCACATGCACATTGCGGTCGAACGGGTAGTAAACGCGTCCGGACATGTTTTCGAAGCTGGCCAGGTATTCCTGCGCGAACGATTTAGGGTCCATATCGTTCTTCGCCGCTTCGATTTCCGCGCTCGGTACGAACGGAGAATCGGCCGTAACGAACTGCCAGCTCTTCCACTGCCCTTTGCGTTGCAAATCTTTGTTCTGACCGATAGTCCACAGCTTGTGGAACTCGGAGAAGCCTTTTGGCGTACCGATGATCAGCGCACCGCCACGGGTAGAGGACAGTGTCGGACGCAGTACCTTGTACCAGGTGTCAGGCTTCATATCCTGAAATTCATCGAGCACCACGAAGTGCAGTGCCACACCACGAAGCGTATCGGGCTTATCCGCACCTTTCAGCGCGATTTCAGAGCCGTTCTTCAGCACAATGGTCATCGTGGTGTCGTTTTTCTTACGAACCCATTTACGAGGCAGAACTTCCTGCAGGTCATCCCACAAGATCTGGCGAGCCATCTGGTAAGTCGGTGCGACGTACCAGACACGTTGCTTTTTCTCTTTGGCTGCCGCGCGGATGATGGTGGAGATCGACAACCGGGATTTACCCCAGCGTCGACCCGCACACACCACTTTGAAACGATGTGGTGACTGGAAGACTTGCATCTGCCCAGAATGCAGCTGTACGAGACTCAGAGACGACGGGATGGCCATAGTTAGACGCTCCCATCACTTTCATCACCAGACGCGTCAGAATCGCCCTCTGCTTCGCTCAGTGCTTCCTCTTCGAGCGACTCAAGCAGATCGTCATCAATCAGATCCGGCTCATCATCTTCCTTACGCAGCTGCGCCACCTGGGAAGGCGTAAGTTCGCCAAATACCAGGTTCGGGATTTCGTCGTCTTCGTTCTCTGCGCGATCCATACCGAGCGCTTTCGAGGATATTTCGAAGCACTTAGCGAGTGTGCCGCTGGCACGCTGGAGACTCTTCAGGTCATCTTCGATGGTTGCCAGTGGCTTGCCGTCCTTCTTGGCTGTGGCCACCTCATGCATCACCATTCGACCGAGTGCGAACGCCCAATCGTCGTAACGAGTCCGGCGCTCTTCGATTTTCTCTGCACGCGCCTTTGCACGCAGCTCTGCGTCGGATTTGAGCGACTCGCGCACCATCTTCCCAACGGAGTCCGCGCCTTTCTCTAATCCACGCTTTTTGAAATGTCTGGAGAGCGTTTCACGACGAATGCCGTACTCTTCCTCCAGCTTGGAGAGTGTGTATTCACCGGAAGTCCACTTTGCTTCGGCTTCTGCCCACTCAGCTGGCGTCAGGCGAGTTTTGCTCTCGTCTTTTTCTACAGTCATAGATCCCTCTAAAACACTCAGAGCGCATCCTTGCGCTCCTAAACAACTTGTTTAATTCTGTGCCTAACCAATTTGTTTTCTGGGTGTTTAAAACCGGGCTGGGGAGTATTCAGAGCCTGCTTCCGTATATATTTAATAAGTCACTTAGTATTTATATATACGGAAGCAGGCTCTCAAACTGGCTCCCAGACCGACTTACATCACCAGTAATTTGGCTCTGGCACGACCTAACGTGGTCAGTCCCAGCGTGCGACGGTGGTAGCCGGAATCACCGCGCTGGCGGCACATTCCTTTCTCCACCAGCCCCTTTTTCACCAGTGCGCGGATAGAGAACTGCATACTCTGTTTGGTCGTTTTGTACGGCAGCACTTCAAGCAGCTCGTCCAGATCGAGCAGATGCCCACGCTCATGGCCTAAATTGATGGTTTTGATGATGTCTTTTTGTTTGTCGGTCAACGTCATGGCAAATCCTTATGCCGGTAATGCAATTTCAAGAGGTTTATTCAAAGGCTGTTTGTCGAATGCCAGCAGTGGCAACGTGTCCGGCAGCTGACGACCAAAGTCCGGGTTTCGGTACACGCCATACAGCGGAGAGGTGAAGCTCAGGTTGTGAATGTCCTTGAGCAGCTTCACGATGCTGGCCTCGTCCACCAGGCTGTCGGCAATGTCCTGAATCGTCGTGCCACGATTACGCCCGGCTTTGGCCAGGGAACTGTTCTTGTGGTAGTCAGCGACCAAATCACGCAGCGCACGACGACGGCGAGACTCACTCATGGCGAACAGCTCTTTGACGATCGCTTCGTTGTCACCAGGGTCGGAACGGAAATGACGCTGGAAGACGCGCAACGCACTCTCGTAGCTCTTCGGACGCTCCGGACGGATGAACTGGAACCCTGCTTTCATGGCGAACGGGTTGTATTTGCTCATCGACGACTGGATCTCGATGATTGGCCGGTCGTGCATCCTGCTAACCAGGTTAATCATTCGATAGGAGACGCCGACGCCGCGGTACTGAGTGTCCACAACGGAACGGCTGATCACTGCAAAGTTGTTGTTCACGTACCGGCCCCAATACTGGTTGGCCACGGTGGTATTGGTGGTTGGCTTCAGCTTAGGAAACATGCGATGGCGAGGCGCCAGCAGCAGTTTCGGGTAAGCCATAACCACGACGCCCACCAGCCGGTCGTCCAGTTCGCAGCGATAATACGTTGGCGCGAACGGCTTACCATCCGTCTTGTAGTGCAGCGACTTCAGCGCGTGCCAGTCTTCAACCGTGCCTTTGGTAACGGTCATACGCTCCAGAAAGTCCAGATGACGCGGGAACTCTTCCGGGCGGTAGCGTTTGATGATGATGTCTGTCATGTCGATCACCTGCGCTCGATATTGGCATTGATGAAGTCCAGGCGAAGCGATTCCATCGCCCCAACCATGACGTATGGACGCCCACCGTTATGCCAGCAATCCAGAACACTGCCGTCGTTGTTAATCATCAGCAGCGCCAGGCTCTGGCTTTTGCCTTCTCTGGCGTACTGGAGTGCTTCTTCCAGCAGGCGGATGACTTCAAGGTTGTTGTTATCTGCCTCTTTCGATGGTTTCAGCTCTACGATCTTCAAATCAGGCATATTCCACCTTCACGCGTTCTTTGTAGTGCTTGGTAATCTGCATATCCGGGCGCAGCGCGTTCTTCAGGTCTTCGTGGGTCGTCGCCACCATTACCGTCGCACCAACCTTTCGAGCGGCACGCTGGAGGTTCGACGCCACAACCTGAGCGGTTACACGGTCGAGAACAGCGCCAAATTCGTCGGCTGCCCAGACTTTGGCGCCTGACTCGATCAGCTTGGCAATCTTGAGGCGGTATTTCTGGCCGTCAGACATCTCGGATGGCTTGCGCACAAAGAGATAGGCGTCATTCAATCCGGCCATAGACAGCAGCCCCAGCGCTTCGCTGGTGGTTTTGCCCAGCTGGTCGATGACGTTAACCTCATTGTCGAAGGTAAAGTCATCGATGGAGGCTACAGAAAGCCCTTCATCCTTCATCTGGCGTTGCAGTTCGCGCAGCACAACGGATTTGCCGGAACCGGATTGGCCGGTGATGTACACCACATCGCCCTGCTTCACTTCCAGCTCCAGATTGTCGTAAAGCGTCCACTCTTTTTCGTCCAGGCCAAGACCGAACGATTCGGCAATCTCCAGCGTGCGCGTGGTTTTGTTCACGCGGGTCTGAAACGATACATTGATGGTGTATTTGCTCACGCAGCCAGCTCCCCTGAAGAAACTTTCTCCGCATATGCCACGAAAGCGTCTACCCCGCTCTCTCCCGTGATTTCTTCCATGTGGGCAAGCAAATCCCCAACCACAATGGCAGAGCCAGCAGGGAGCGTTTTAAAGCCCAATACGTCGATGACGCGGACTTCTTCAGAGGCTACTTCGCGACTGATCTCGGTGTGCTCTTCTTTCTGGCGTTCCGTCTCTTCGCCCAGATCGAGCACCAGAGAGCCGGTTTCCATCTCTTCGGTCATGCTGCCGACAAGCACGTTCAGCTCGCGCTCTTCAAAACCGAAGACCTCGACGTCGCCCAGCACCAGGGATTCCAGTTCCTGCTGCAATTTGATGGCGTCGTAGTCAATACTGGCCAGGCGGTTGTCTTCCAGACGCTTCGCCTTCACTTCTTCTTCGCTCAGATCGTCGCGAACGATGACCGGCACACGCTCCAGACCAGCCAGAAGTGCCGCCTCGCGACGACCGTGGCCAGTAATGATGACGTCGTGCTTGTCGACCGTGATCGGCTGGTCAAAACCGCGCTTTTTGATGGCGGCCGCCAGGTCGCGGATCTGCTGTTCGTCATGTTTTTTGGCGTTCATCTCATACGGGATGAGTTCTGCCGGGTTTCGATAGACGATTTCAAAGTTTTTGGTCATTACATACGCTCCTTGTAGTAGTCGACCAGCCACACCAGGGCTTCCCCGGCGTTCTCCATTTCGTTACCGGTATTGATTCCCTGCTCTTTGATGATGGTTTTGATGGTGTCGGCGACGCGATCTGACGCATCAAACGTCACTTTGAAGCGCATCGTCTGGTGTTCAGCGCCGACTCGCTCGGTTTTCTCGCGTTTGTCCTCATCGACCGGCTCGTCATCGCCACGGGAGAGCGCTTCCAGCGCTTCAAGATCGATAACGGACGCTTTGGCGAGTGTTGCCGCCATTTCGTCGTCATACGGGGCGATATCGGACAACCGGTAGTCGATTTCAGACTGGATTTCTTCGATTAAGCGCTGCAAAGCGACCTGATCGTCTTCGCCGTAGCGTTCGTTATCGACGAGAGACATCTGTTTGGCCACCAGGTCGTTAATTTTGCCCACGGAGATGACGGGAACCGTTGAAATGCCCTGCTCCATCGCGGCACGCCAGCGGTGTTCGCCACCGAGGATCTCAAAAATGCCCCCGTCCAGCTCCCGCGCCAGAATTGGCTTAAAAAAGCCCAATTTTTCGATCGAGCCTTTCAGTTTTTCGAAGTTTTGCGCCCCAACGGAGTTGGTATTCCAGGGATTCGGACGCAGGTTCGCGACTTCCACCTGCAGAATCGTAATTTTCACATCCATAATTCTGATACAATCCATTGTATAAGTACTTACTTACTATAATAGCCAATTACCATACAAAAGGCACGAAGGAAAGAGGTTTATGACAGTTCGGATTGTATCGAATGCAGTCAATGCGCTGATTTCTGGCGCTGATGACAACGTGAAACGGCTCGTTCAGGAGATGTTGAGCTATGAAGTGGAGGCTGGTGACTGGAAAGGAACCAGCACGATGTTCAACTGGAGCAAAAACGCGTTCCCGGCTGGGTTTGCGAAGCCAGTTGCAGCCAACCTTCTGAAAGCTGGCATCAAATGCGTGCATGTGCGCAAGGAAAAAGCCCCCGCGCTTGGCAAGCCGAACCCGGTAGTTAACCCATTCCCGTATAACCCGGACTATGCGTATCAGGATCAGACTGTGGAAACACTGGTGCGAGAAGGGATGATGATTGCCCAGATTGCGACGGGTGGCGGTAAATCGAACGTAGCGTGTAAGGCAGCTGCTCGCATTGGTCGTATGACGCTGTTTTTAACCACGCGCTCGGTTCTGATGTTCCAGATGGCAGAGAACTTCCAGAAATCCATCGACTACCGCGCGGAGAATGGCGAGCCGTGGCTGAAAGGTCAGAAAGTTGGGGTGATTGGATCTGGTGAGTTCCAGGTCTCGCGCCATATCAACGTTGCCACGGTGCAGACCCTGGCCAGTTTTCTCGAAGAGCCACCGCGCGACGCATCACCGGAGAAAAAACAGTACCACCTGAAGCGCCGGGAACTGGTTAAGCGCTTTCTGTCCAGCGTTTCTCTGCTGATTCTGGAAGAGGCACACGAATCATCTGGTTCAAACTTCTACGATATCGCCCGGTTGTGCATCAATGCCGATTACCGTCTGGCGCTGACAGCTACGCCGTTCATGAAGGACTCGACCGAAGCAAATATGCGTCTCATGGCCGTTGCCGGTCGCATTGAGATAAAGGTAACGGAGAAATATTTGATCGATCGAGGTATTTTAGCGAAACCATACTTTCTATATCATAAAATCGCGTACACTCCAGACGAGGTGCGGATTAGGGCCGAACTTGCTTCGAAACACCTGAACTTTCGGGTTGGAATGAGTACGGCTTACCAGAAAGCCTATCAGTTAGGCATCGTTTACAATCTGGGCCGCAACGAGGCTATTGTGCGCGAAGCGTTAATGTACAAAAGTCACGGTCTGAACTGTATGACGCTGGTTCGTTTGAAGCGTCATGGTCAGATTTTGATGGAAATGATGAAGGAAAGCGGCCTGAAGGTCGATTTCATCTACGGAGAATCAAACCAGACTACCCGACAAGCAAAGCTCAACAGTCTGGCGGCAGGCAAGATAGATGTTCTGATTGGTTCAACCATTCTGGATGTTGGTGTCGACGTTCCAAGCGTAGGGGCGGTGATTCTGGGTGGTGGCGGCAAAGCCGAAGTTGAGATGCGCCAACGTGTTGGTCGCGGTCTTCGAGCCAAAAAGAATCAGGCTAACGTGTGCTTTATTACCGACTTTATCGACGTGAGCAACAAATATCTCATGTCGCATTCATATGAGCGGAAGCACATTATCGATACGACGCCTGGGTTTGCCGAGAGCGTTTTGCCGGTGGGTAGCACATTCGATTTCACTGTTTTGAATAGAGAGTAAGCATGAGCGAGAAACGCGCTATACACTGCCAGGTTCAGTTAACCGAAAAAGCAAACGACAAGCTGGAAACCTTTCAGAATCGACTGCGTGAACGCAATATTAAGCTGTCAAAGGCAGACATCATCAATCTGGTGCTGTCCAACATGACGATGGCTGATTTTGATAAGGCAGCTACGTCATTAGAGGCTTCTGCAAAGGCCCGTGAAAAGGTCATGAAGATTTACGAATCCTCTGGCATGACCAAAGAAGATCTGGCCGATATTCTCAAACGTCTCGATTAAGCATTAAGGGCGTCGCAAGACGCCTTGTTCGTTGAGTGATAAGGATTTAGTTCAAGCCATGAAACACGTTCTACTTCCACTGATTACCATCCCCGTTTTACTCCTGAGTGCATGTTCATCCCGCCCTGTGTCTGTAGCTGATGCAAAACCGGCTCCGCAGGCCAGAGTTTTCAAATACCAGACGTCTGCACCAACCACGCTGGTGGTTATGAGGGACAAAGGTATGATAGGTGCGGGCTGTGACGCATCCATCTTCATCAATGGTGAGACGGTTGCGAAACTTGAGACCGGTGAAAAAGCGACGTTCCATCTTGATGCCGGGCAATGGATTGTTGGCGCTTCACTGGAAGGCGCCGGGCTGTGCGCACTGAACCCTGCTCGTCAGGAACGCGAGACCTTCACCAAAGCTGGCGAGACGAAAGTCTTCCGGGTGTTCACCAGCAACGCAGGTGACATCGATATCCTACCAACGACACTGTGACGATATGACGAATATTACTGACATCACCTACGGGATTCCTGCAGAAGTCTGGCCGCGCGATTACACCAACGTGGAGAAGGCGCTGATGTTCTGGCGTAAGTCTCTCATTCCTGTAAGGGTCACGATGGAAGATGGTCAGGTGTTCTGCATGTACGTTCAGGGTCTCATGTCGTCGCGCAACAAAGTCGATCTTTGCCCTGCCCCGTTCGACAAAGAAAATCGTATAAGGCTCCCACTTGAGCGAATCAGTACGATTGAATCAGGTGTGACAGAAAGCATTGCGCACGATTTCACGGGTCGGACAACGGTACACCCAGACTATGTGGACAATCGGCCATCTCGCCGTGATTTCTTCAAAATTTGTCGCCAGGCTCATGAGATGCAGAAGTCTATAAGGGTCTACATGGCGGATGGCCGTGAAATTGAGGGTGTGTCTTCAGGCGTTGACGCTTGCCAGGTCACGCTCAACATGGGGGACGGTCGGAAGACAGTCGTCATGTTCGATTGGGTCGAACGGATTTTACCGTTTTAAATCTATAAGGGTAATAACCGGCTAAGTCCGGTTATTATTTTATGTGTCACTTCCCGTTATATTTATTTCCCCTAATCCCTATTCCACTTTAAATATATAAGGGTGAATGACCGAATAGGGAATTTATTTAGGCAACACCTTCGAGAAAACGCGATTTATTTCTAAGACTTTGATTTTTGTTGAAGAAAATTTTTTTTCGTTCCCGTGTAAAAAACTCTTGATTTTAATTTCTGTATATCGATAATTAGTCACATCGAAAGCGAACACGCTAACGATAAACAAATAACAAATTAAGTTATCAATATTACATAAGGATTAATATCATGTCTAACGTTGCTATCTCTAAAAAATCCATCATCGACGCTGCTGTAGTTATCGCTAATGAATTACAAGTTGCAGCCAATAATGCTACTCAGACTTATAACAATCATTATCAGAATGGTACGCACACAAAAGCAGATAAAGCTAACATGCTTGCAGCGACTACCAAACTTGCATACTTCACCAACAACGTTTTAAACGCTGTTAATGATGAGAAATTAGCTGGTGTCTTTTACTACGCGATTAAAGCAAGCAAACAAGCGCCAGAAGTGTTTTTCCGCGAAGCTATGACCAATAGCTATTCACTCGAAAAATTGGTTTATCTGGTTAAATCTATCAAGTCTGGTAAATGCGTTTATTCCGTCGCTGATATGTCCGGATCTCGCGTATTCGCATTAATCGAAATGATTAATGATGAATTAGAAACATTCACAAATGGCGCTGTTTTCGATTTGATGAATGAAGCGAAAAAAGCCAACGAAATTAAATTGGACGCTGGCTACACTCAAGCCAACCAGCTGATCAATCTTTGCGAGCGTCTCGGACTGGTCGAGAAGATCAAAGGAATGGGCGCAGCGAAAAACGGATCGCAACAATATCGCTTTATCAAGAATGATTTTTATAACTATCTGGCTGATGCTTTCAAAGCGTAATTAGATGGATATAGCGCCCACTATGGGCGCTAGTTTTAAGGATAAAAATCATGATTAGTTATGACCAGATCCGCGCGGAGTATCGCGCAAAATATCGCGCTTATAAACTTGAATTAATCGACGACTTAAAAGCGCAACGTGACAAATTAAATTTTACGTTTTCTGATTTGCTTAACAGCAAAAGAGACTGTAAACGCAAACGTGAATATTTGCGCTTGTCTGAAATGATCGGAAAACTACAAAACAGCATTTAAGCAATAGCGCCCATAGTGGGCGCTTTTTTCGTTTCAAGATCCGCACACCATAACGCGCCATTGTTGGCGCGTTTTTTATTGTCTGAAGTCAGCCAAAACAGACCCAAAATAAGCGCCATAAACGCGCCAATTTAACGCGTTTTTATGTGTGGTGGTACATGCCCATTACCCACAATAAAAAACACGTTATAGCGCGTTTTACAGCGTTTTAGCGCGTGGCTTATTTTTTCGTGTCGTGGGCGTGATCGTCTGGCGATATCTGGCGACGTGATCCGCGCTATCCTTCGGGACGTGTCGGCAATATTGGCATGATCCGTGGGCGCTCGCGTATCATTGGCACGTTGGCGTGACGTGTACGCGCTTGCAGTGGTTTACCCACGGATTCACATAATCACATAGCGAAAGCTATCTGGATGGCTCAGGGGCTGAAACCCCACCAGCGCTACCCCAGCGCCCCTGCGATATTTTCTGGCAGGATTCTGGGCTTCTCCCGCTCTGTTTTCTACATAAAGGCAAACCCAGCCGTTTCCCGAAAATTCCCTGGCCGTTTCCCTTCGGTTCCCCGGACAGCCCTCTGGCCGTTTCTGAATATCCCTGCGGCAGCTGGTGGACGAAAAGAAAGGGGCGTTTCCAGCCCCTCCCCTCTTACTTGCCAGCCAGGATGTGAATGCGGTTCTTTCCGTACACCTCTTTCACGTAGTCCCCGCACGAGATACTCCACGAGTCGATTCCTGCTTCATAGATGACGTTTTTGCACTTGATGGCGTTGTTGGCGATGCGCATTCCCTCCCCCACTGCTTCCTGTTCGCTGAAGTCGAACCCGGATTCTGTTTTAACCCATAGCGCGATCTGCGTGGCGAACTCGATGAGTTTTGACTGGCAGAAGCGACCGCTGCGTACCGGGAAGATGAATACGCCAAATCCCGAGGTGGAGACATACGCTTTCTCAAATACGCGCTTATGGCGACGGTTGCAGATAATGTCATTGGTGATCTGCTGTTTCTCTTTCCCGGACAGCTCGATGGCTACATTGTCACGCCAGGCGCCCAGCACGCTTTTCTCGTTATCAGAGAACGTCACAGAAATATGGCCATGCGCAGGGGTGTTAACAGTAGCGATAAAATTCATATCATCAATCCTTTAAACAACTTGTTTTCTTGTTGGTTTAATTATCGCTACGCGCATAAGGTGTCCAAGCGTTCTGTTCCGGCAGCTGGTGGCCGGCAGGGAGTCGGAGAGTTGTTCGGTAGCCTGGCGGCAAGAGGTGGGTGTTTTTAGCCTGCGGGAAACAGGATGGTCATTTAAGGCCACCAGCGTGGGTGGCCTCGTTCTCTTAGTGGAGCAAACCGACGTCGATGGTATCGCCGGAGCCATCCACGCGGATCATCAGCATGGCGAAGGCATTTAGTGGGTAGCCTGCGTGCCAGTCCGGGAAGCGGTCATCGCGCATGAAGTCGGCAATGTCATAAACGCTGTCCTCAAAGCGGAAGAAACGGGCATCACATTGTTCGTCCTGTTCAACGTGATCCATTTCCTGCTGCTCTTCCGGCGACAGGTCGAGCCAGGATTCCAGCCATACGTTTTCAGCTTTAGGGGAGATGGTGAAATCGGTCATGTGCATATCCTCCATGCGTAAACATCTTGTTTTCTTGTTGGTGTAATTATCGCAATGTGGATAAGGCAAAAAACATTTTGTTATCGGGAATAAGAAAATGGCGCGGGGTACGCGCCATTGGAGGGATTAAGCGAATACGCTTTCCGGGATGTAGTTTTCAACCGGTTCGTTGGACACGATGCGCAGACCGTATTGTCCAAGCCAGGTGTTGCTCGGGTTCAAGTAGGAGGTGTACAGCTCGTCTGCTTTCACCATCATCTTCTCAAACATCTCTTTGTTTACGCCGCGGAAATACGTTTCCAGTTTCAGCAGCATTGGTTCGGATGCGTTGCTGATGCTCTGGAAGCCTACGGTGTACACCCCATCCTCTTCTGTCCCGGTGCGGATCAGGGTGGTGGTGAGCACTTCAGTCCCGTTCGTGCTGTCACGCAGAATAGCGGTCAGTTTTGCAACTTTTCCGCCTGAGGTTGTTTCTGACGCATAGTACAAATCAAGAACCAGGTTTTCACGAATTACAGTCATTTTTGGTCTCCCTGTTGTTGACCTGATTATATTATTGTCGTAGGTAAGCACTTACAATACAGGTAAGCAAAAAAGCCCCGAAGGATGGACGGGGCTGTCGTAGGGACGACTAATCGCTTTTGCACATGTCAGGCTGTCGCCAGGAGAGAGGCACGCTGGATTTCTTGCTGGGCTACTTTGTTCGCTTCCAGTAGCGCCTGTTCCAGCTCTCCTTCCGGCCAGATGATCTGTTTTGCCATCCACCCTCTTCCACTCTGGCGACGCACACTCATTACGTAACGCGTGCGGGAACCATTGTCGAACGAGACCAGCGTCTCTTTGAACAGGCGAATAGCAGTGCCGTTGGCGATGATATCGAGCAGGGTCAGCTGGCTCATTACGGTTGGTTTTTCTTTACGTGGCTGGCCCGCGCTCAGTTTGGTGATCATCGCGTTTTTCATAATTCACTCCGTAAACAACTTGTTTTCTTGTTGGTGTAAATAATACCAGCGAGAAAACGGCTACAAAGCATAGCGTTACGGTGCTGCGCTGCCCCGGAGGTTGCAAACAGCAAAAAGCCACCGTGCTGGTGGTCTCACTCTTAATCTTCGTCGTCCGGGAACTCGATGTGTACCGCGTCCACCAGCTCCCGCTGTTCATCTTCACTGAGCAGATGCCAGATATCCTTCCCTTTGGGTGATTCCCCTTCAGCCGGGACGAACGACCACAACTTGCGGTACAACTCCGGCCCCACAGCATCCAGGCACTCAGCCAAGGAATCCTCGCTCCACACCTCAACCATCACAGGCATCTTAATCATCTCTTCACCCTCACTTCGTTTCTGACGTCGTGCAGTTCCACGCGACGGACATTGGGTTGTCCTCGATATGGAAATCAAACGTCCCTTCTCTATATCCTTCAGAGATGAGCGTCGCCACGCGACCAGCAACATCCTGGGAACGGATAACGTCATCGAGGGAGATCTCACACTCGGAGGACTCTTCCTCGCCACAGAGGGTGATGCTGATATTCAGATGCTTGTACATGTGTTTCTCCTTTGTCTAAACACGTTGTTTTCTTGTTGGTGTTATTATCGCAATAAGAAAACGGGGAAAAAGAATTCCTTAAAGGCTGATGTGCTTGTGCCGATTTATTGCTATGTATGTATCTGGCTAACTCAGAGGGAATGTGATGAGCACTAAAGACTACACAGACGGGTACTTCAGCATCGACGCCGAGAGAGGCGAGTTGCTACATGGCGGCATCACTGTCGGACGCGTCATTTTGGTTAACGGTCAGATTTACACAGAGCTGGACGATACCAGTTCAAGCGCACCTGTCGTCTCCGGCCCCTTCGGGACAAGAGAAGAGGCGCTCGATGATTTGTGGGACAACAGGGACGATGCGAATCAGGGCAGTGAGATTTTCGAATAAACGTCCTCGGCGATTTCACCACCAAAACCCGTAACCCTTTACACTAGATCTGGCTTCCCGATATGAGCGTGCGAAGCTGATCTGGTCTCAATGCTCAACTGCGGGATTCACCAATTCCCGCACTATTCAGGTGAATGAGGAAAAGGCATACTCCCGCAGCCGTCCCTCGCTCTGAACTGGGATGTACCCGTTTCCCGACCGGCAGCCAGCCTTTTCCCTGCGGCGATGCCCCCGTTCCTGAAAAGGAACATGGCCTTTTCCCTAGATGGCCCGAAGGCTGACCGAAGGGGTGGATAGGGACGTTACGGGGGATGAAAACTATGGCTTGAATTTCTACGGAGAAAGTAGCGATACCCCTCTTCCCCTTCCCACTTATACCTCCAGTTAAATCTCTACGGATTTTCTCTCCTGTGGACGTGTAAACCTTCCCCCTGATAACGCTCTATACGGCGAGTATTCCTTTGGGTGAAATGGGTGGTTTGTTCTCTCTACCGGCGTATGTGGTTTCGTTGTTCTTGAGGTGGTTCTTCTCTGTGTTTTCGTCTGGGTTGTTCTCGTCGTTTTGGTGAGTGTTCTTCTCCGTGTATAGAGTAATGGCATGTGCGCTTCTCTCTTCGTTTACGTGAAGAGATGGAAGTGTGGGTAATGGCAGTAGGGCGCTTTTGTTGTTCTCCGCATATGAAGTAATGGCGTTCCCTGCTATTCAGGAATTTGCGCTCCCTTTCGGGGTAATGGTGGGTAAACGAGATTGCGACGGTTCCTGTTCTGGTCTGGGTTTGTCCGGGGTTTCGTTCTGGCTGTTCTTCTCCGTGTATTGGGTAATGGCGTGTAGGGGTTTGCGTGCGCGAGCTGCGTTCTCGGTTGCCTGGGGAGATTAGGTGGGTGGTCTGTAGCCTGGGGCAAAGAGGTGGGTCTTTTCGGTAGCCTGACAGGAAGAGGTGGGTGTTTCCGGGATTGTGGGTAATGGCGTCTCTGGTTTTCCTGTGGGTGTGGTTAACTTGTTTTCTTGTGCCTGAAAACAACTTGTTTAGATGTCCAATATAACGCAACGGGAGCGCTTCTGAGCGTGTCTGTTTTTGGGTGGTATCACGAGTCGTTTTTGACGTTTTGGTCGCAGGGAGATGGATTCTGGTGCGTAGGATTTTGGGTATAAGAGATGGCTTGCGAAAACGTCAACTTTTTAGACCAAATCAAGGGAAAGCGTTGACTTTTCGTTGATGTGTTATTTATTTGTTTTCTTATGGGTGTAATTGGCTTAAATGCCTTGTCACGCCTGGGCTGGGGCAGGTTGGAGGGGTGGGGAAAGTGGCGATCAACGGACTCTTATAGAAATCCTCAATTTGTGACCGCCAATGTCAACGAGTTGCAGCCGCTAGTTGTTCAGATAGGCATCAGGAACGCGGACATAAAAGTTTCTGTCGCCGGTCAGTTCCAGAGTAACGTTAATGTCATTGCCGTTATCCAGCGTAGCCGTCGCTTTATAGAACTTGTCCGTCACCTTGTCCTGAATTGTCACCTTCATACATTTCGGCGCTGTGGTTCCGTTATTCTCTTTCAGAATGGTCGTTACGAGAGGACAAGCCGCTTCTTCAAGAGCAACCTCTTCCTGGTGCGGGATGCCGATAAAGATGATGCAAGCCAGCGAAGCGACAATGACGATAAACGGAATCCGACTCCCTTTTGTGATGGTCGCACGCTTCCAGAGATAGACCGGCAGGAAGAGTACGCCCCACAAAATGGCCGGTGGTTCATAGCCTGCTTCTGAGAGTGCCATTCTGTCGGCCACCAGCAAACCGATGACGGCAACACCGCCAATGACCATTGCGTAATTGAAGTACTCGTCTGGCGGTACGCCAAAGAAGAGAGGCAGGAACGCTAATATCCACGCATAAATATTTTTCAGAGGTTTTGTTTGTTGGTTCTGGGTTTCCATCACATCCATTCCATCAGATTAAAACAGTGGTCATATGTTACCAATTTTCCTCGCTTATATAACCTGATTACTCAACGGGTGGGCGATCACCAATCCCATGCAGGCAGCCCATCCACCATCTCGGCGTCGCAATCGAAGTGAACCGCGTCATAGCCGGCATCCAGTACCTTCTGAATGTTCTCGATGGTTTGCCATGTGACGCCGTAATCACGTAGCTCTTCTTTCCAGTCGTTGCCACGCATACCTGCGCGGACAATCCATCCGTACTCCGTGCCGTGTACCCAATTCAGTCCACGATCTGTTAGTGGGTCGAAACAGATATTAGGCAGACACTCAGAGTCATGCTGTGTAACGTGGGCGGTGCTGATCACCGCCGTCTTATACGATTCGGTGATTTTCAGCATCATGCCTTCTCCTTTGGAAACAGAATGTCGGCCGTGTCAGAAATGACATCCCAATTCACACCGACGCTGGCGTCATGGCACTCTTTGATTTTTCGCAAAACCTGAACGCACTGTTTGTCAGTCAGATCTGGTCGCACTTCACCTACATCTTCCTTGTGCCACATTACCATCAGCAGCGGCTCGTCTTCTGGGTAGTTCTCCAGCTTTTCGATGATGTCTTTTGCGGTTCCGAACATGATTAACTCCTTAAACAACTTGTTTTCTTGTTGGCGTTATTATCTAAAATAACAAAAGGCAGAAAACAAGATGTTTAAGGGATGATTAGGTGAGTTTGAAGTCGTCCGCATCGTCGACGAACTCCATAAATCTGGCCTCCACGCTTGAGTGCGTTATCAGAAACTCAAGACCCCTTCCAAGCGAGGTTGGTTCTTCCAGCAAAAACTCGAACCCATCTTCATGAGTCCTGCCTAACCAGTATCCGCCGCCATACTCCTTCAATCGTTGAAAGAAAACGTACTGCCCCGGTTTGAAATTTTGAAGAGTCTCGCCCCTATAAACGATCTGATAGTTTGAGTCTTTGAGTCCCATTTTTTCGCCCTCAATACTGTATATACAAACAGTAGTATTTATTACTATACCGGTCAACTTTGCGGGTTAAGGGAATAACAAGGTGGTGAAAACAATTTGTTTCGGCACTTGAGATTTTGCAAACCGCACATACATGAAAAGCGGCAATTTTTGAAACCTGATTTGACCCAAGTGAAAGGAGGAAACGATGAAGACCTATGATCGCAACCGTAACGCTATCACTACCGGCAGCCGAGTGATGGTGGCAACGAATGGTGCAACGGGAGTCATCAAGGAAATCTGCGGAGAAGGCAAATCAGAAGAACAATTACGCCGTTCTGACTGCGTGTCTATCGAAGGTGTGGAGGGTCTGTTCTGCCCAATGGATTTAGTTCGCCTGGGATTCCATTAATTTAATAATCTAGAAAACAAATTGTTTAAGGCCACTACTGTGGCCTTCATTTACTCTGCGATAAGCGATCCAATCATCGCCTGTAGCTCTCGTTCTTTTTCTTTGGCTACACGGAGTAATTCGGCATTTACATGACGTTGCAGCTTATCCATTACGCGGAACGACGGACGGCGCATGACGCTCTCGTCGATGGCTTTGGTATTCAAGCTAATAAGATGCCCGAAGTGGTTGAAGCCAGCCCCGACGAACACTTCATATAGCTGGGCATCGCGCTCAAACAGAGCGATCCCATTTCGCACCTCAAGCAGCGTTCCTTCCTCAATAAGCGTATCCAGCGCCTTATCCCAGACCGGACAAAAGCGATAATTGAAACCTTCCAGTAATGCTGTAAAAAACAGCGAAACGGCATTACCCAACTTCATAGTTACTCTTCCTTACTCCTTGCTCTGTTAGCCTGCACTTCCTTAGCCAGCTCGTAGGTAATTTTGCACGGCACAATCATCGCCCAGCCTTTTTCGTGGCTGTTAATCACCTGCTGAACATGGCCGTCTGTAATGGGCAGATCCGGCAACTGTTTAAAAACTTCCATCTGCTCATGGATATGCAGAAACCACCTTGCCAGCTCCATCTGCTCACCGCGGGTGAGGGGATTATCCAGCGGGGACTTAACAAAAGCGGAGACGCGCTCGACAGGCAGATCATTCATGCCGCGCACCTCTCTGCTTTATCCTGCAATTCGCGGACATACTCGACCAAAGAGCCGCCTGGTGGGACCTGGCATTCCTCAACTAACTGGAAGTAGATGTCTGCGGCCGCGCGTGTGTTCGAGCCTTTGTTTAGCTGCTCTTCGCGCAGCGCATCACGTTCGTTGATCAAACGAACACACTCGCCGTTACGCTGATCAACAACGGCCTCAAGTTCAGCGATACGTTCGCCTGGCGTCTTGCCTTCTTTGCGCTGGATGGTGACGGTAAACTCGCCCATTTCAGGAACGTTGTATCCCAGCTCCAGGTAATTTCTGGCGCCGCTGCGGACGAACTCACCTGCGAACATGGTGGCGAACATCGCAGAGGCCATCTCTCCTTTGAAAAGCGACTCCAGAGCTAACGGAGTGCCGGCAGACAGAGCCTCTTTTGCTGTGTCCATTGCGTCCATGAACCGGTCGAACTCATTGGCGCGTTTCTCAAGGTCTCTCCACTGCTGGCTCCAACGGCGTGCCAGATGTTCGATAAAAACCTGCGCCGATTCATCAAAGTTACCTTCGAACGTCACAAGCTCCTTGTCGATTTTGATGGTTCCGGCAGGCGTTCCTTCGTTCCCCTGTAGCACTAAATTAAATGGCAGCTTCGCCTGATTAACGCTGGCGAATGTAATTCTCGATTTTTCGCTCATGTGTTCACCTCTGATAAAGTGGCTCTATTCTTACATAAATTAGGTAAGTATTTACCTATCATTTTACGCGTTTGAAAACGTATACGCTTACAGTGATTCCGGTGTCTTCAAACTCGTCAGTAAACGACTTCCCTTTGGCATAAACGTAATTATCCAGCGTCATCCAGTTCAGAGCTGGCGCATCACCCGGCAGTACTGCCACCAGTCGCCCGCCGACTTTAAGATGCTCCAGCGCGGTCAGCGTATGCTCTCTGTGACGGCCAAGAGAGTAGGGCGGGTTCATGACGATTTTGTCGAACTGATAGCCTGCGTTGTCCTCAGACCACTTCATGAAGTCGCAGCAGACCGTATTTGTGTACCCCTTGCCAATCAGGATATCAGCGAAGAGAGGTGCGACTTCTATGCAGGTAACGTCTTCCGGATTGGCGTCGATGCAGGCCAACAGATCTCCGCGCCCGGCTTCAGGCTCCAGCAGCTTCTCACCTGACTTCAGCTCGATGGCTCTGGCAACGTACTCCGCTATCAAACGCGGGGTAGGGTAGAACTGGTGTGATTTTGTATCCGGTATTAAGCCAGTGGCCACAATCGTATTTAGCGTATGACCGATCTCATACGGGAACTGCCAGTGCTTTTTCTCCTGCACACCGCCAATGAAGTTCAGTGTGCGCTCAAGCTCTTCCACCTGTGACTTCTGTAGGTTGGAATCAGAGAAGTACCAGACGCCTTTGTCTTTGCTGAATCGCCCGTCGCGCAGCGCGGTACGAACCGGCTCGGAGATCGTCTTCTGGATTAACCCGAACTCTTTTGGTGCCGGTGTTTTGGGTGCAGTACGGCATGGCGCCGGGATTGCTGCAGGCATACTGTAAGCCAGCACCTCATTCAGCTTCCAGGCCACGTCAGGATGTATTTCAAAGTGAACGTTGCCGTTCTTGAACATCTTCACGCGCATCAGGTTTCCGTCGACATTCATCCAGTCACCGGTCTGGCAGTCGTTTGCCCGGTACGCAGCTGATAGCATCTCAGTTGTGCGGTTGATGGTGATGAACTCTTTGTGCGCGAAGAAATGAAGCATGACGCGCAGGTCGTCGATGTAGTCCTCTTTCCGGTAGTTCACGCTCACGCTGTCCCGCCAGAACTCGGAAATGAAGTTGGCGATGATCAGACGCTCGCTAAAGCCGTTCGTCTTATTGGTCTTGTGGGCAGGACTCAGCGCCTTAAACAAGCCATACACGCGCTCAGAGAGATATTTGTGCCTGTCATTCAGCAGATTGAGCATCGTGGGGATGACCGTTTCTGCTTTGAACTCCGGCACGCCAACGAACTCCTTAACCTTCATCTGGTAGCCGGTTCTGTCAGTCCTGATGGTTTCCTGTTTGCCTTCGATGAACTGCTCACGCCACTCGTCGCGGCGGGAAGCTGGCATGATCAGCAGAACGTTTGTCATATCCGTGACCTTCTTCCAGTACTCGGCCCAGATATTCTGTTTCACCCATTCAAGGTCGACCTTGTCCAGCCAGGCTCTGTTAAAGCGTGTGCGCTCGTCATCCGGCCGGTGGTTGAGTCGCAGTAGGCGGTTAATCATGTTGTGGCGTTCGTCGCCATAAATGAAGTCGTGAACCTGATGCATGAATGCGATCTCTTTCTCGCACTCGGCCACAATTTCGTGGATGACGTTCATTTCCTGCCGGTAGTCGATATCAGTGTTTGGGGTGATAGCGTCAATGATAGAAAGAGCTGTATTCATGATTGCACCATTAAACAAATTGTTTTCTTGTTGGTGTTATTTTCCCAAACTAGAAAAGGCGTAAAAGCAGCATTCACAGGCGTTGCAGCTGATTTAAGGCGTAAAAATGGGGGGCTTTCGCCCCCTGTCGGCAGGTGAGAAATTAGTGGTGTACGTGCTGCGTTTTGTGCGGCTGTTTGTTCAGGTCGTGGCGATGCGTAAGCTCGCGCATCATGTCTTCAAGACGACTCTTGGTGTCGTCAAGCTGGTCGGCCATTGCCCCCAGCAGCTGGCGAACGGCCATCGGATCGTCGCTGTTCAGCTCAGGCATTTTGAACCCAGACTGTGAAGACATCAGTTTGAAAGCGGCCAGCAACATCGCCAGAGAAGACTTCAACCCGGCGATTTCACGATCTTTGCTGGCGTTGGTTTCATCTGCCTTGACTGAATCCGGTGAGCACTTCGGCTTGCTTACCATTTCCAGAGTTGCCTGAAGTTTGTCGGCGCGTTCTTTCTCTTCCAGATACGCTTCGCCGAAATGACGCGCCAGCATCACAATTTCAATAGGATCATCAATCATGCTAGAGAACTTGAGAGCGCTGAAAAGGCGGTCGATAGGGGAGGCGTAGTCTTCGTGACCAACCACAAGACCCATGATCTCAACCAGTTCGGCCGCACCAACTTTTTTAATCACGCTTTCAACTTTGGCATTAGTTTTTTTGCATTTTTCGCACATGTGTTTTTTCCTTATGTTTTTAAACAAGTTGTTTTCTAGATGGCGTTATTATGGCGTGACTGAAAAGGTGGGCAAACGCTACGTAAAGGCGGACGCCCACGCTGAAGGTCTTCATTGTTAAAAAAATCCGAGAATGCTACCCACCGGAACAACGAAAATTCCCACGACACGCGCAAGTGTCATTCCGGCATCAAACTGAAGATCGCCACCGTTCACGAGTTTCACCAGATTCATGATCCAGCCACCAAGCAGAAAAATGGCGAAGCCAACAATCATCTCGATGACTTTCTGGAAGCTCCATTTCATGCAATAGCCTCAGTCACAGCAGAAGGAAGATCCGGAGTTGCAGGTCGAGCTGGAATCGTGTCCAGCAGCATCCCATCCAGAGAGACAGGGGGTCGTTCTGGCAGTGGTGTCGTCTGCAGGGTTGTAGTGGAAGTAGTTGTGTCCGGTATCAACAGACTCTGACCGGCTGGTACGGCTACCGCTGCCAGGGTTGCTAAAATTACTCCGTAGGCCATTGGCTTCAGTCGATTTCGTTGAAAATTTTCCATGAGAACTGTCCTTGTGTGCCTGGGATTCACGCAACACACGAGAGGCGACGGAATCACGCACCTTCTCCATGCCTACTGTCGCGCCCAGATTTGCTATGGCGGTAGCTTGCGCATCAATGCGCTTCTCCAGCTCAAACACTCGTTCTTCCAGTTCCGCAAGGCGTGCAGAAACACAACCGCTAAACAGCTCGGCCAGAACCAGGCGAATTGAACGGGGACGTTTATTGAAAGAAGTGAAAGGCGTTTGACGTGCCATTTGGATTCCATTCAGTGTCAGAAAGAGTTGCGGCTGGCCAAGCCAGCCGCCTTTTGGCGTTCCATCCTAGAACAGTACCTAACCGGTACTTCGTCATCCTGACGAACGGTAAGATACCTGATTTAAAATGATAGGTAAATACTTACCTATCATTTTGTGACAAAAATCCAATGTCACGCTTGTGAGGCATATCGGCTGCGGAGTAGGCGGCGATCAGAGCAGGCCGTTCAATAGATCTGCTTTGAGAGAGGATTGGACCAAGCCCTAGATAACGAGAGAGCACGGTGCTAATACCCAAGACGACAACAGACGAGTTCATGGCAACATTTTGGAAGGTATCTTCGTATCATGATGTGGTTAAATAGACACAATTTAACCCAATGGAATTTTAGCCATGCTAACCTTCTGGCACGAATATTCAGATCTCATCTCCGCATTTTTAGCGGCTCTTTTAGGTGGCTGTTTCACGATGAAAGGAGTGACAGCTCAGGTGAAACAGCAGGCAAAACAGCAGGCAACAGCGGCCAGAGAGAAGCGTATAACAACGCTATTGGGTGTCAGAGAGGAAATAGACTCACTGATTAAGTTGTATAAGGCCAGAATTGAAGAGGAAATCAAACAATACGACCGGAACTCACCGTTCGATAACATTTTCCCCATTACTCAAAACTACTTCACTTTCTATGAAGCTAACTCGGCATCTCTACCTGAAGTTCATAGAGAAACACTATCAAAAATTGTGGCTTTTTATACAAGCGCAAGAAGCCTAATTGATTCCTATCGCGGTAATAATGCCCTTATCGAAAGGCTGGACTCCACGCAGGTTGCCAGTGACATTACTGGCAACAAAGAGCATCTTGCACACCTGAAAAGATACACAATCCTAGCCACAGAGTACGGCCGCGGATTAATGATGATTCATGAAGAGGTCATGCTGCGCTATAAACAGGTTATAGAAGCCATCGATGGTGAAATCTCGCAGCTACAATGCAGTTAGTACTACAGCCTGTCCGCTTATGGCGCGTAGCGGACTAGCTCATTGGGCAGAAGGTCCGCTCTGAGCGAAAAGCGGACGCCCGCATAGCGTAAACAGGCGTCTGATATTTTGATATGGATTGATGACTTAACCCCTTCCCCGCTTCGTCAATGACTTTCTCGTCATTATCTTTGGTAAATGATCCTTTTGCCTTTCCGGTAGAATACTCAGCATTATTTCTGAAGAGCGGCAAAGACGAGTGCCTTGCCATGAGTTCACCATAATTTCATCTGCGCCCGTGCGGCGAACC
Source organism: Citrobacter sp. RHBSTW-00570 (assembly GCF_013739755.1). NCBI lineage: Bacteria > Pseudomonadati > Pseudomonadota > Gammaproteobacteria > Enterobacterales > Enterobacteriaceae > Citrobacter > Citrobacter sp. RHBSTW-00570. Next base: position 99,993 of record NZ_CP056401.1, read on the forward strand.
AGATCCCTGAGCCCGTCACGGACGACCTCCGGTTTGCCCCATACGGATTCACGCAGCTGATAATATTTTGCGGTCAGTTCATCAGCGGTATCACTAGTCATTGCCCGTGAGCGGGTCATGGGGGCCATAACGACGCGGTTTACCAGGTCAGTATCACCGGTCTGAAACGGGGTAAATAATTTTTCCATTTTTATCTCCTTTGCTGGAGGAAATATGATGGTCTCAGCTACGGAATAAAAAAACAGTAGTCTGTTCCGAACTGAGTAGACATAATTTCTACATTTAGTGTTCTCCTGGTATTAAACCGAAATATTTGATTGTAGGCGATGTCTTACGTAGAGATAAAGCCTGCTGCAAAAGTGATGAAGACTCAGTATGTTCTCTTCTAATACAAAGCAGACGCCCATTCTCATGCAGACGCTTTGTTCTTGTCTCGCTAGCAACCAAATCGCTTGCTCCACAACTATGATTGCTTATTAGCGTTTTCATCAAAAAACAAATCAAAATAAATTGATTTTATGAATTCTCTATCGGAGTCTATATGGTCAGCGCGATTTGCATGCTCTAATGTTTCAATTGCCAGAGTGTGCGCGGCATCAGCAAACATCTCAGGCCAACCCGTACTCAGCATAGATAGCCCTTTGAGCACTCTTATCTGAATCTCTCTCATACTGGCACCATCGCGTGCGACAGGTGAGAAAAAGTCTTCCAGGAGATCGTTGTTCTGAAGTGGCGCAACGTGTACTGAAGGATAGGTCACTTCAATTTCATGAGACTTATTCTGCGCGTAAGCAGAAAGTATACGAACACCTCTGCCAATGACATCGATTGCGGTTCCAGGATCGTTCACTGCGGGTGAAAGGGCTCTGCAGGCTATTTCGGCCATGACGCTAAGACAAAATCGGGGATCCTGAGCAAATGAACGCACATCCGAGACAATGATCGTCTCAAGTAAATCGGCGCAGATTGATGACTCCTGGCCCTGACTCAGGTACAAAGCTGGCATGGACGGATGAATGAAACTGCCTGGTTGCGCCACAAGGTATACATGACGAGGATCATTGGCCAGCAGCTTGCTGAGTTTCTCCATATCAATATATTCAACATAGCCAATCTTCTTCGGATAAACTGCAACCGTTCCTTTCGGCTGTTGGTAATACCCCCATTTTTGACGGAGGTGATAAGTAGAATCAGGCCATGCGTTGAATATGTTGCATCGGCGTGAAACCATTCAACGCCATATTTGGTCGTTCATGATTATAAAACCATTGCCACTGCGTGGCATAGTTCTGCAATTCATCCAGTGATGTAAACAGGTGTTGCCCCAGCCAATCATAGCGTACCGTACGGTTGTAACGCTCAATATAGGCATTTTGCTGCGGATTGCCGGGCTGAATAAAGTTAATCTGGATGCCCCTGTCATTAGCCCATGATATCAACGTGTTACTGGTATATTCTGGTCCATTATCACATCGTATTGCTATGGGTTTACCTTTCCATTCAATGAGCTGTTCCAGCGTTCGCACAACTCGGTTTGCCGGCAGAGAAAAATCGACCTCTATTGCCAGTGCCTCACGGTTAAAATCATCGATAATATTCAGCAGACGGACTGAGCGACCATCTGATAATTGATCGTGCATGAAGTCCATCGACCAGCATTCATTACTGTTTTTAGGTACCGTCAGCGGTTCGGGCTTATCCCGTTTCAGTCGTTTTTTCGGCTTTATTCGCATGTTCAGCGATAACTCGCAGTAAATTCGGTACACCCTTTTGTGGTTGAACTTAAAGCCTTTTACGTTACGCAGATACAAAAAGCACAGGCCAAATCCCCAGTTGCGCTGATTGCCAGTGATGCGGAGCAACCAGTCGGCAATAATGACATTTTCTTCATTCAACTGAGGCTGATAGCGATAGCAACTTTCGCTGACAGCAAACAACTGGCAGGCAAAATGTATGCTGACGCTTCGACTCCTGACTGCGTCCTGTGCCATCTGCTTTCGATGCGATGGCTTCACCACTTTTTTGCCATAGCCTCCTGAATGATCTCGGCTTTTAGTCGTTCTTCGGCATACATCTTTTTAAGGCGGCGGTTTTCATCTTCCAGCTCTTTCAGACGGGCCATCATGGAGGCATCCATCCCGCCAAAGCGTGAGCGCCACTTATAGAAACTGGCGCTACTCATGCCATGCTCGCGGCACAATTCAGCCACCGGCGTTCCTGCTTCTGCTTGCTTGAGGATGGCCATGATCTGGCTGTCGGTAAAACGTGATTTTTTCATAGAAATCTCCCGGTTCAGATTACGAGAAAATTCTACTTATGAACACACCGGCTTTTCGGGGGGATTACCGGTAGATTTTATCACTGGCGATCTGCGTTTTAAATGGTAAGTACTTACCGATTATTTCGATTGATTATTTTCTCGACCATGAAGCTGGACGTTCAGGGCAAACACCTCATTGATGAGTTCCCCTAACAGCTGCTCGACCAGCTCTTTGTGCTCACCTGAGTGAAGGCACTTGAGCGACCATTCGTAGAGACTGAAAGCCTTATCGCGATCTTTCATCATGTCGCGTACTTTGGTCAGAAAATCGCTCTCAACGAGCGCTACGACGTTCGTCGGGTATACCATGATAGTTTTCCTTACTGTGGTTCATAAAATCGATTCTAGAGCGTCTGGAGAGGGGTTCCAGTGGGTTCTGGAGGTGTAAAACGGTCTGGGAGTTGTTTGGAAATCACGTCTTAAAAAGCCTGCGTCTGTATATATTAATAATTAGTACTTAGTTATTTATATATACGGAAGCAGGTTCTCAAACTAACTCCCAGACTGGTGTTTACGCTGCCTTTTTACGTGGTCTCTTCTTCCTGACAACATTGGCAGGATCATAACCACCCAGCTTTTTCATCACCGCCAGCGGTATCTTGCTGATGGTGTGCCCAGCTTCCTGACAGTAGCCACGGAAGATAAGCAACATGCTACCACCAGGGTTGATGTTCACCTCCACCAGCCCAAGTTCAACATCCGGCTCAACGAACGCCACGCGGCCGCCAGACAAGATGACGGTTTCGTTGGCGCATTCAGCCGCACGCTCGTACCACTGCGTATCGAGGGATTGTGGTATCAACATGACTGTCGTCACTCCACGCGCCTGCTCGCGAATGGCTGCGTCTATCCAGGGGGTGATTTTGGAGTAGGGCGGGTTAAGGAACGCCACAGTGCCAGGTTCTCCCCAGCTGCACTTGAGCGCATCACGCTCAACACCGATAAAGTTCGGCAGGAGGGCATTATCTTTGTTGCAGGCGACGTCCACATCGAACTTTACGCCTATGTAACGTTGGATGGCGACAAACAACCACTGCGGTGTGCGCCAAAGGTCGCGAAGAGAGGCATCACGCTCTCGCTTTTTGATTTTTTCGGCTGCGATCATTACTTTGTTCTGATAGGTAAACACTTACCTATTTTTTCATTTAATCCAACGGATAGCAAACAAAGAAGAACGCGCCAGATCCGCAAACGGGAAGCTCTCTGGCGCGTTTTATCGATGCTGGGTATGCGATTAGCTTACCCAGCGTCCTAAAGCTCTCAGGGGGCTTTAGATCGGGTAGGGGAACATCATCCAATGGAATACTCCGCTATGAATTTTTTGACGATCGGCGACTCTTTATTAAGGGTTAGATTTCCACCTTCCCTGGTGGCAATGCCAGTAGCTGGAAACACAGCCATCATCTGGCCAGCCTGAGTCGAAGCGGTGTTGAGCGGATATGGTTTTTCCGGGTTGCTCATTAGCGCCAGTTTAATGCTATTGCTGGTCGCCGTGTTCGCGTCAAGGATATGGCGCATTGCGATTACCGTGTAGACGCTGATTTCCGGCCCACCACTAAACCAGTTCAAAAGGTTTAAGATCTTGTCTTTCGCTTTGACTGGCGCCCCTTCGAATGCGGCAGTAAAGCTCTCACTTTCCAGACCGGCTGTCGCATAGAACGATTCGTCCTTACCTTCCAGCGTGAAGCGAGGTTTGGCCGGTGTACGCTCTGATTTTGCCTTCTGGCGTTTTGGCTGCTCTTCTTCAGGTTTAGGCTCTGACGCCACTGAAGGTAAAGGGGTTGGATCTGTACCGGTAGTCTCAGTACTTCGAGCGTCAAGTTCAGGCGCTGTCTCGTTCACTATCTCCGCAACAAGGTCACGCTCTGGTTCCTCGACCTTCACCGATTCGTGCTCAATCTCAAGTTCTTCCAGAACGCTACTCAGATCGCCGGTAGAGCTGGCATTCATGACTTCATCCGCCACCGCCTCGACTGGTTTTGCGATTGCATCATCCAGACCAGAGAGAAGATCGTCTATCTCGTCGACCCCGCTCATTTTCGCAGCTTTCTGAACTGGTTCGTCGAGAGATTGCAGCATTGCAGTCAGTTCGTCCAGGTCATCGTTTTTAACAGTGTTTGTAACTGCGCTCATTTTTAACTCCTTATGTTTTCGTTGGTGCGTTTCCGCGTTTTGGTTGAGCGTATTTTGGCAAAACCTATCAGGCGGAAAAGTCATAATTACAGGCAGTTAGAAGAACTGAAGGCAAAGAAAAAGCGCCATCAGGCGCTTTCGAATGGGAGTTTGAAGAAGCCGTATTTCTCTCGGGCTTTGAAGAAACACTGCATCATCAGGTCAGTATCGTAGAGAGCGCTGTGGGCCTTCTCACGGTCGTAAGTGAACCCAAGTGAGAACGCCAGCTCTTCCAGGCGTGGGCGCTTCCCATCCTCGGTAGCCCACAAGCCATCCAGCATGGAGTCAACCAGAGGGATATCTGGCAATTTCACCCCATAGCTACCGAACTCGTGGCGAATGAACGGAAGGTCAAAAGCCTCTCCGTTATGGGCGACTAACGCGCTACATGCGCCCATGTACGCAGCAATCTTGCCTGCGTGGTCAGCCAGTAGCGGTTCCGTCGCCAGATCTTCCAGTGAAATGCCATGCACTGCCTGCGCCTTCGGATCTATGCTTCGACGCGGGTTGAAGCGCATCTCAAGGCTGTCGATGTGCTTCTGGGTTTCCAGTTCATAACGGGTTATCGCGATTTCGATAATTTTGTGGCCGGATGTGAAGTCCAGCCCTGTGGACTCAATATCGACGCCACCGACAATCGTGGTCATTCGTACTCCTTACAGCTTCTTCGCGCCTTTCAGCAGTGCGCCACGCACAAACTGAGCAGCCTTTTTCAGTGCGTCCTCGCCACTTTCGCAGACGACCGGCTCGCGCCATTCGCCCGTTGATGTGTTGAGGATCTGGATTTGGTTGGTCTCCAGGCAAACGGACACGTACAGAACCGTACCGCCTGAGAGTTTGAGGTGCATAGGAAACAGAGGGCGCTTGGTGCCGCCATTGAACTGCGACATCGCCACATTGATGGCTTCGCCAACCTCTTCCCCAACAAGCCCTTGAACGGACTCAAACACTGCGCGGATAGCCAGACGTGCTTCACGTTCACTCATCAAAGAGCGGGATTGTTCGTCAGCAATGCGGATCAGTGCTTCAATCGCTTTACGATCTAATTCATCCGAGAGGGGAAGTTCGTCTATCATTCTGTTTTTCCTCGATTCATTTCGCGTGTCTTATTGTCACACTGCCCAACAGGGGAGCAACATTCAGTGGAAGGTCACTCGTCCTGTTATACGGCGCTCGATGTTTTCAGCGGCTCTGTCCAGCACTCGCAATACCGATCTGGCTCGCGCTTCAACCGTGCGGCACTTTTCAGAAATAACGAACACCTGCAGATCGCCGGTTTGGGGAAGCGTGTTGATTTTCGTCAGCTCACCGCACATAAGTGCATCGATGCGAGCAACATAGAGACGGTCAAGCGATCCTCGCTGGGGACGCGCGAGATCTTTGCTGGAAAGCTCAACGCCCGGGCGAAGACCCGCGATAGCATTGAAGTTGGAAATGGCCGCTTTGTGGCAAAACTGCTCAATGTCGAGAGCCAGCTCGATGCAGCGGTCTTCGTTGGTCTGGCCGACCAGGTCAAGCGTATAAGCCATGACATCGGCTGGCGTGCGGTCGATAACAAAACCTTCAACGCCGCGGGTGATCATCTCGATGTGTCTGGCAATCTCCATCTGAACCTGAAGACGTTCGTAAAGGGGCAAACGCTCGCCAACCTTCACCCCCAGACTGCTCATCAGCTTGCCAACGCCGGCATCCACATACGGAATGCCATAATGCGCATCGATGTACCTTGCCAGGGTTGTTTTTCCACTGCCCTGTGCGCCAGTGATTCCAATCCGGTAATCCATTACGACCTTCTGTATACGATCTGCAAAAAGCCAGACTCATCCTCATTTGCACGTTGGGTATAAGCCGTTTCGACTGGTACGAACCCTAAAGAACGCATCATTGGCGCCGGGAAGAACGCATCCGCGCCCGGCACATCCACGCCAATATGCGACAGCCAGATCTCTTCTACGTGTGGCATAAAGAGCGAGTAAATCTGCCCGCCACCAATCACCCAGACCGGATCTGGTAGTCTCAAAACGTCATCGATGCCAGCGGGGTAGAACCCATTGGGGATATAGCCACGAGAGCGCGTCAAAACGAGGTTATGGCGCTCTGGCAGCGGGCGTTTAAGACTTTCCATCGTCTTACGTCCCATCACGACAGTGGCGTTTTTGGTGAGTTGTTTGAACAGTTTCAGATCGGTCGGGCAACGCCAGGGAAGTTCGTTGCCAATGCCGATTTCATAGTTGCGGCCGACAGCTGCAATCATCTTCATTGGCTTACCTCATAGATGGTTGGTCGCTGGTGAGAATCTGCCAGCGCAGAACGCAGACGCGGATCGTGAACCAGTGCGGCGATAAGTAAGTCGCCTTTGTGCTCTGCCAGCGTGCGCTTGATATGGGTTTCAAAACTGACACCGCGCGGAACCAGGTGGAGCCAGTCATAATCAATGCCGAAGTCCTTCAGCCAGCGTTTGGTTGGGCCTTCGAGCGCTTCCGGACGACTACTGATAAGCACCACTTCAGCACCGGAGCGAGCAAAACCACGCAACATGCGGCTGGTGGGAAAGATGAGTTCATCACCGGCAATGAGAGCGCCTGCATCCGCATCAGGCACTGCTTTGCGATGGCTGGCTCTCGCCAGCACACCTTCAATTTCACACAACACATACATCCCTCTGGCCATATCACACCGCCACTGGAACCTTGATCCACGGAAGAGGGCTGTAGCCGCACACCTGCACACCTTCCCATTTGAAGTCGTCCAGTTCGGCCCATTCATGCGGGAAGATGACAACCGGGTCGGACTCTTTGGGCGGCTCGCGCTTCATCAGTTCCTCAACGCCTTCCATGTGGTTGTCGTAGAGATGAACGTCAAAGCCAAAATGCACGAATGCGCCAGCCATGTGGCCGGTGATCTTCGCGAGGAAGTGGGTGAGAATGCCGTAACCGGCGATGTTGAACGGCATACCAACAAAGGTATCGACGCTGCGCTGCACCAGGCATGAGTTCAGAATGCGTTTCGGGATGCCCAGCTCGTCCAGCATGTTCTCAGTAATGCCGCCATCTCTTTCCAGAAGACACAGCATCTGGGTGTAAATGGACTCGTGGCCGTGGCGGTTGTGCTGAATGCCAATATCGGTGGCCATCGTCAGTCGGGTCTCAAAGTCCAGCTCGCGACTCCACAGTGAAAACACGAAATGGCATGGCGGCAGCTTCATATCTTCCAGTTCGCCAACATTCCAGGCATTCAGCAGGATGCGACGATCTGTCGGGTTGGTGCGAAGCGTGTGAACGATACGCTGTAGCTGGTCGATTTCACGGGACAACACAACGCGATCTTCGCTTACGCCCAGATACCCCTCGACCTTGTACCCGCGCTCACGGAACGTGTCGATTTTGCTCAAATACTCGCTATGGCTCACGATGCGGGTGTCTTCCCACCGACGCCATTGCTTGCCATAGACCGGGCCTAAATCGCCATTTTCATCAGCCCAGGCATCCCAGATTTTGACGCCATTGTCTTTCAGGAACTGGATGTTGCCCGTTCCTTTGAGATACCACTCCAGCTCAACCAGTAACGGCTTCAGATTGACGGCTTTTCCGGAGATAAGTGGAACAGAGCCGCCCGTCAGCATGTAGTAGGAAGGGACATATGAAACGCTTTTTGTGCCGGTTCCGGTGCGATCACCAGCGTGAACGCCAGTGTTGAGCACCGTTTCAACCACTTTGGCATACGAACCACTGGCAAACTGACCGTTCGTAAAGTCTCGATTCAGTAGGATAGACAAAATCAACCTCACACAAGATAAGTAAGTACATACACATTATTTTATACAAGTTTATCTGTCAGAAGTGTGTAAGGCTAGGAGGGGAGTAAAAAAAATGGTGGCTCTTAGGCCACCATTGCAATGAGCAATTAAGAACTTGGACAATAAAACACGCCAAGGCAATATATAATGATAAGTAGATACTTACAATTATTTTTTTACCATCTCGTAAAGAGATGATGATTTCGCCTTCTCAACAAAGCGAGTCAGATCCACATCGCTGTAGGTCGGGGATTTGAGGATCTTGCCATCAGAAATTCTGAAGCCAATCATCATGTCAGTCCCTTCAGCATGGCGGAAGCCCAGGTCTTCCTTGTCGTATTTGCAATTCTCTACCGCCACACGACGCTCTTCGGCGTCAGCCGGCCACAGCTTGGTCATGTTGGAGCGATGGATTTCTGCCACCAGCTCAACAATATCGATACCGAGAAAATCAGCCAGGCGGTAGGTCATCATGCAGGCAACGTAGATTTTGTTCATCACGCGGCGCAGCTCCTGCACCAATTCGGAATCGCTTATCGGCTTCGCTTCTAGTTTGTCAGCCAGCGCATTCAGCATTAATGCAGCTTCTTTTGCTTCTTCAAACGGGATGGCCATATCGTCAAAGACCGTGTTGCCCGGAACCATGATGGTGTGGATGAAGCGATCAACACTCTGCTCTTGGGTGTAGTAGCTCATGCCCGTAGAGATTCCGCCTTTGATGGCCACCATTGTGCCGACGCCCACGTAAAGGAAGTCAGCCATCGCGTCCAGCAGTGCCGTCATATCCCCATTTTTGGCTGCCGGGATGCCCTCGGTAACAGCTTCTTCGTGGATCAGCTTGGCACGCAGACGCAGTAATGCCGGATCTGGAATGGCACGGCGTGGGTGCTGAAACAGTGTGTGGAACTGGTCAACCATCAGGTAGATGCTTTCCGTTGCCTTGCCAAAACCAGGATTCAACTCGTAAGGCTCTGGCTTAAATCCCACGAGTTTGTCTGCGGCAAGTTTCAGATGATCGGTCAGTTTCGTAAATTTCATGTCTTCTTTCTTTCCTTTGGACTTCATTTGATACGTCAATTGTGACCCAGCAGCGCCAGGCCACAAAGTGGTTAAACTCGGCTTAAAGGTCTGCGAACTGGCTCAGGCCGGAGCGATCGACAGCGGAGTCAATCTGGCCAACGAGGTAGTTGCTTTGTTCAGCTTCCTGCGGAGCGATCTGCAGGGTGTCTGACAGCAGCCATTTGTTCATCCATACCAGTGGATCGTCTTTGATTTCCGGGAACAGCGGTCGCAGCCCAAGACGACGCATTGCCAGGTTGGTGCGGTATTTCACATAGCTTTTGAGGATGTCGGCATTCAAGCCAATCATTGCGCCGTCTTTAAACAGATAGTCAGCCCAGCGCATTTCCTGCCCGGCCACGTCCATCATGGTCTGATAGATGAAGCTCTCTTCTTCTGCGGCAATCATCTTCCACATCAGACCTTCACGACCGGTACGCATAAAGCGGATCATGCGTTCAGTACCTTCGCAATGCAGAGCCTCGTCGCGCGCGATGAAGCGCATGATCTTCGTGTTGCCCTCCAGCAGCTTCCGCTCACCAAAGGCGAACGTACATGCAAAGCTCACGTAGAAGCGAATCGCCTCCAGTGCATTCACTGACACCAGTGTGCGGAACAGCTGGCGCTGGAGAGGGTAGGGCTTGCCATCAAACTCGCTGACATACAGCCGTTCAAATTCGTCTTCGCCAAGATGCTGGCGAGCGCAGGTCATTTCGTACAGTCTGTCATATTCGCTTGAGATGCTTACAGCCCGGCTGATGATCTCTTCGTCCGTGACGATGCCGTCGAAAACGATGCTCGGGTCATCCACCATACCGCGGATAATGTGGGTATAGCTGCGGCTGTGAATCGTCTCAGAGAACGACCAGGTCTCAACCCATGTCTCCAGCTCAGGAATGGAGATCAGCGGCAGTAGTGTTGCGTTTGGACTGCGACCCTGAACGGAATCCAACAGCGTCTGGTAACGCAGGTTGCTCAGAAAAATATGGCGTTCGTGCTCTTGCAGCTTGGTATTGAAGTCGATGCGGTCAGTGGTAATGTCGACTTCTTCAGGGCGCCAGAAGAACGAGAGTTGTTTCTCAATCAGCTTTTCGAAGTCACGGTACTTTTGCTGATCGTAGCGTGCTACGTTGACAGACTGGCCGAGGAACATAGGTTCCTTCGTTGCGTCGTTAGCGCCCAAACGGAAAGTAGAATAAGTCATGTGTTTCCCTCTGAATGTTATCGAGTGGCTTTAAACAAATTGTTATCTTATTGGTTTAAATAAGGTGCTCAACTCAATGAAAAGGTGGGGATTTCTCCCCACGCTCATCAGATTTTGCACGCGCCATCGCACTCATCTTCTGGCTCAACAACCTCCGCAGCGGAAGGTTCTGACACCTGATCGTCGTCATCACGCTTACCTGCGCCATCACGCGTGTTGTGGTAATAAAGCGTCTTCACACCTTGCTGATACGCAAACAGCAGATCCTCCAGCAGCTTCATCATTGGAACCTTGTCGCCAGGGAAGCGAGTCGGGTCGTAGTTGGTGTTCGCAGAGATGGCCTGATCGAAGAACTTCTGAATGATGGCCACCTTAGTCAGATAGCCGCGGTTATCAGGCATATCCCACAGGTACTCGTACTGGTCTTTCAGTTGCGCGAAGTCCGGAACGACCATCTTCACGATGCCGTCTTTGGAAGACTTCACGGACACCGGGCCGCGGGGCGGCTCAATACCATTGGTGGAGTTGGTGATCTGGCTGGACGTCTCACACGGCATTTGAGCGGTCAGAGTGGAGTTACGCAGACCATGCTCACGGATACGGCCACGCAGTTCTTCCCACGGCATTTTCAGCTCGAAAGAGGTCTCCGGGTTGGTATCCAGCGTTTTGCGATAGTGGTCGACTGGCAGCTGGCCCTGTGCATATTTGGTGTGGGAGAACCAGTCACATGCACCTTTCGCTTCGGCCAGTCGGCAGCTCGCATCGAGCAGGTAGTACTGAATGGCTTCGAAGGTCTCATGTACCAACTGGTTGCCCGCAGCGTCAGAGTAGTTAAAGCCGTTCTTCGCCAGATAGTAGGCAAAGTTGGTCACGCCAATACCCAGACTACGACGAGCTTTAGCCGGGATTTCTGCAGCAGCCATCGGGTAGTCCTGATAGTCGAGCAGAGAGTCCAGTGCCGCCACAGCGTAAAACGCCACGTCTTTCAGTGAGTCCAGCGTGCGGATCGCGCCCAGGTTGAACGCAGACAGGGTGCAAAGCGCGATTTCCCCGTTCGGATCGTCAGTGAACGCCAGTGGCTTGGTCGGTAGCGTGATCTCCATGCAGAGATTGGACTGGTGTACCGGTGCAATTTCCGGAACGAATGCGCCGTGATCGTTCATGTGGTCGACGTTGGCAATGTAAACACGACCAGTGGAGGCACGCTCCTGCATCAGCGTAGAGAACAGGTCGACGGCCGGGATAGATTTCTTACGGATGCTCTCGTCGGCCTCGTACTTCAGGTACAGCTCTTCGAACTTGTCCTGATCAACAAAGAACGCGTCGTACAGTCCCGGCACATCGTGTGGGCTGAACAGCGTAATGTTTTCGTTGCGCACCAGGCGGCGATACATCAGACGGTTAATCATCACGCCATAGTCGAGATGACGAACGCGGTTCTCTTCAATGCCACGGTTGTTTTTCAGCACCAGCAGACTTTCAACTTCCAGATGCCAGATCGGATAGAACGCTGTAGCAGCGCCGCCGCGAACACCGCCCTGAGAGCAGGATTTCACCGCCGTCTGGAAGTGCTTTAGGAATGGAATAACACCTGTGTGGGTGGCCTCGCCATTGCGGATCTCACTTCCCAGCGCACGCAGACGCCCAAAGCCAATACCAATGCCCGCGCGACGTGACACGTAGTCAATGATTGCGGAAGACGCAGCGCTAATCCCTTTCAGACTATCAGCAGCTTCAATCAGCACGCAGCTGGAGAACTGGCGAGTAGGGGTGCGCACGCCGGCCATAATTGGCGTTGGCAGAGACAGCTTGAATGTACTGGTCACATCGTAGAAGCCTTTAACCATCTCCAGACGCGTCTTACCGGCGTAGCCATCTTCCCAATTCTGGAACAGGCACATGCCGACCAGCATGTAGAGTTGCTGTGGCCCTTCGTAGATAGCGCCAGTTACACGGTTTTGAACGAGATACTTGCTCGCCAGCTGCACGGTTGCGGCATAGCCGAAGTATTCGTCGCGCTTAGGCTTGATGTACACGCCCAGCTCGGCAATTTCTTCCTGAGAGTAGTACTTGAGAAGGTCTTCATCGTAAACGCCACGGCTGACGTTGCTGACGATGTGATTGTAGAAATTCGGGTAGTCATACTGCCCGAAGGCGTCCTTGCGGATCTTGAACAGGCTCAGTCGCGCGGCAACCTGCGAGTAGTTCGGGGTTTCCGGAGAGATCAGATCGGCAGCGGACTTCACCAGCGCTTCATGCAGCTGGCAGGTGGTCATTCCGTCGAAAATGCTGGCAGCGGCGCCCATAGCGACAGCAGACGCGCTAACGTTGCGAATGTTTTCGACTCCCCACATCACAACGCGGTTGTATTTTTCCTCTGACAACGGCTCTGTGGAACCGTTACGTTTTACGATGCTTATCATGTATCACCCAATAAAAAAGGCCACTAAATATAGTGGCCTCATGTTAATAGATAAGCACTTACCTATCAATTACCGACTTATAAAATTCCCGCAAGAACATCGCGAACCTGACGGAATTGATCAGTTTGCATACCTGTGTAAATCGACGCGACAGCGTCCGCAAGGTGCTCGTTTTTATTCACCAGCACTTCCTTACCAGATTGCTTCCGGCGCAACCACGGGGCGTTTGGCTGCTTCTGCGTAGCCCACTGAATGATCTCTTCCTTCGACGTGGTCAGCTTATTCCCAACATAGTGCTTAATCTCGTTTGGCGTGACCTGTATCAGTGGCTTATCCACGCACGCCAGTACGCCAATGCAGATGCCGTATGAGGTTTGTGCGCGACTGGACTGGCTACCAACCGGCAACTCGCAAAACACCATATGAGCCTGCTCGATTATGGGCTTGGCGGTACGCCAGATTTCGTTAGCGCGGCGCAGATCGTCGCTGTTTACGCGAACCGTCTTCTTGTTGCCACCAGCTTTGGTTTCCACCAATGTCAGGCCATGAATGTCCAGCTTATCCGTTTCCAGATCCAGCGTGCCAATCGCCAGGCCAAAGTTGCTCATTGAAGGGTCGACGCCGACCACACGAATGGTTTTACTCATTTTTGGTCTCCTTACCACGTAGCCCAGGTTGGGCATTCCATTAGTTTCTGTTCAAGTGTCTTCTCCGGCTCGCGAGTTGGCGGCTTCGGAATGTCGCTAACAACATGAATGCTATCGTTGGTTAGAACGCCTGCCGCAATATCTGCATCAATCATGCTCTGGCCGATGAAATGTCGCATGATGTCGATCAGATGGCGTGCAGCCGTTTCATTCGCGCTGAATACATGGGGGAGAAGAACTTCAATAACCGCTACTTCACATCCCTCCTCGTAAAAGCAAAGTTTCGCCCGCTTTGAGATTGGCGCGTGCCGATCATAGTCAACAGAGAAGCTGGCGAAGGCAGCACCCGGCATTGCAACGTGATCTGCGCGTGCGTTAGCGTGTCGAATCAGATTAGTGAATGCGGTGCTGATGTGCGTCTCCATCGCATTGAAGAGCGCATTTTCTTGGATGTTCAGCGTTCCGGTTTCAGGAATCACAACGAACCCCGGCCCAGAATGTGGGAGATATCCACCTTCCGTAAATGGATTAATAAGGATCGGCGCAGTGCTTCCTGACGGCAGCATAGACAAACTCGGCATCAACGGAGTCGATGACAACAGACTGGTTAATACCGAGAACTGGTCGTCATTGATGTTTTCGTTTTTCCACAAAAGTGCAGGCGCAGCTGCTTTTGCCGTATGGTGGTTTATCAGCTTTATAGACTGCATCACGGCAAACATCTGCAAAAACTGCGTTCGGCTCAAGTTAAACGACATAGCTGCGACCCTCTTTGACTTCGACTGTGATGGTTTCCCGGAACCACGATTTCATCTCTTTGTGGGAAATGATCATCACTGTGCCGCGTTCACGCGCTTTGGCTTCCAGAATCCCCATGAGACGCTCCAGACCGGCAGTGTCGAGCGCGTCGTCAATTTCATCCCCGATAAACAGCTCGATATTCTTACTGGCGCGACTGGCAACCAGATCCTGCAAAGCAAGAGAGCACGCAATGCGTACCTTACGCTTCTCGCCACCAGACAACGTCTGGAAGGATTTGCTGGAGCCTGTTTTGGTTACGCTGATATTGAATTTGTCGCGATACTCGCCTTTCTTTGTTGTCTCCATTGTCGACCATTCGGCAACGATATTGCCGTCCGACAGCGTGTTGAGATACTCCGCAGTCCTGATGTTCAGGAAAGGCGTAACAGAAGTCAGGATGTGTGAACGCACGCCAGCTGGGGAGTAAACCTGGCGAGCTTTCTCCAGCAACAGAGCCTGTTCCTGAATGCTTTTTAACTCTTTTTTAAGTACTGCATGATTAGATTTATTGGCAGCCAGGTTGTCTTCATGGCGCTTAATGACAGCCAGAAATGGGTTTACCTCTGCCATGATGCGATTCACGTCAGTACGCGCCCGCGCCACCATCGCTTCGACGGCCACAACTTCACGTTCTCGATGACGCAGCGCACTTAGCTCATTGGTCAGGCGTTCGATTCTGGCGATGATTTCTGAGACGTCGGGTGTGGCTGCGACCAGTGCAGACTCGATGCCGAGCGCTTTCTCAAGACGAGCTTTGTGTTGAGCCACTGCCGCTGCTGATGCCTGCGCCTGGCCGATCTCATTACGCGCTTGTTCAATGAAACTCTCCTTCACGGTGGACAAATCTTCTTCGCAGTAGGGCTTTCCGCACGTAACACAAGGCGCCCCGACCTTTGTGCTGACCTCTTCTGCTTTGGTTTTAAACGAACGAGCACGGTTCATGGACTCGTTCTGTGCCGCTTCTGAAGTGCGGATGCTTGAGCGGATCTCCGTAATCGCACCGCGCACCTTCAGCAGTTTGGCGTCATGCTCTTCTTTGGAGGCCAGCTTGCTGCGTTCGCCAGCAATCGCGTTTTCCGTATCCCGGATCTGTTCCGGCAGCGAGCGAATTTCCATCACGACTTCAGACAGTGTTACCTCCGCGCCAGCCAAATCGAATCGAGCCTTGTCCAGACGTTCGCCGCGATCGCGCTCCCAGCTATCAGAGGACGCTTTGGCCGCCTCAATCTCTGACTGTGCGGTCTCGATAAGCGTGAGACAGGCGTCCATTTTGGATTTGGTAACATCCATACGTGCGGCAGCTGCGTTGGCTCGCTCGCGAGCAATTGCATAGGCTCGCGTTAACCGGTCGACGCCAGCGGCTTCTTCAACGATGGTTTTGAGGTTCTTGTCGGACATACCCGGCAGATCTGGCATTGCTTCCTGACTGGCGTAGATGGACGCCATGAACACCTCTTTCGATGCACCAATCAGGCGTTCAACGAACTCCTGCGTCAGTGTGTCTTTGCCTTTGGTCATATCACCGTCTTCGCCACGGACGATCAGCCGGTTCTTGAACTCTTTGTGTTTGCGGTGGCGAATGATGGCGTAACGCTTTCCTTCATCCTCAACAGTCACCATCACGCGACAGTTTTTCTCGTGGCCTGTAGACAACACGTCGTCACCTTTAACGCCATGCGCAGTTTCGCCATACAGACACCACATCAGGCTGTTCATCAAAGTCGATTTGCCCGCGCCATTGCTGGCAGCAGAGGAGTCGCCACTGTTAACACCCTGAATGAGCACCAGACCGCGTTGGTCTAACTCAACTTCGGCGCTGGCTAACGCCATGAAGTTCTCAACCTGGAGCTTTAGAAATTTCATACAATGCCTCTAACTTTTTGATTCAAATGCTGGCCTTTTCGCAGTTGAAACTCCGTGTGGGCTGGGAAAGATCTGCGTTTCAGTACGCCTTGTTTGCTCAGTCTTCCCAGATAAAACGCCACAGGGTTTCCGTCAGGTGGGTAGGGCTTGTGGAACATCACCGTCTGGCCTCGTTCAAGTCTTTTCATCGTGGAGATGAAGTCCCGAAAGCTCCCAGAATGGCTCGTACTCACACTGCCTCCGCACTCTCCGCTTCGGTCAGGATCTCCTGACACAGCATGTCCAGCTTGCTCAGGTCGAAGCCGCCGTCAGTGTCGTGAACGATCTTGCAGTACGCCGCGACGGACTCGCCCAGGCTGTCTATTTTGCTGGTCTCCGCAGTACTGGCAGTGCCTTCCATCATCGATGCCTTGCGGATGAAGTTGCAGACGACACCCTTAGCGCCCATTGTTTTCAGGACGTTCTGGAGTTTGATGCCTTCTTCATCGCTCTCAACAACGGCACGAAAGCGCACGTAGTTACCGCGAATTTGGTCGTCTTCCACATCGTCCTCAAGGTTGACGAACTTGGGTGCGGAGGTTTCGTGGTGGGTGAATGTGCCGTCAGGGTTGACGATCATGAAGCCAGCCAGAGAGCCAACATCGCCCCAATTCTGGTGCGTCAGCGCCCCGATGCTAACCACTCCAGGCAGCACTTCTTTGTGGTTGTGGTAGTGTCCGGACAGCAACAAACGGAAGCCGATATCTTTCAGTTCCTGTGCGTCGATGCCGACATCAGGCATGGTGGGGATCGCTTTGTTGATCGAGGTATGCACAACGACATCGTGGTTGTCGCCATCCAGCCCGGAACGCAGTGTTTTGAGGTCGCTGATAAGCTCTGCGTGGTTATTGCGCCAGCTAATCAGGTGGACGGTAACGTCGCCCATTTTGATGGAGTGAGAGCGTTTGCCGCAGACGATTTCCACACCGATTGAGCGCAGAGAGGCCGCTGCATTGGCGCTGTATACGGAATCGTTGGTTTCGAGGTCGTGGTTGCCGGCCAGCATGACCACTTCGAGGCCCAACTCTTTGATGATCCACTCGTAAGTTTCGGTCACGAAATGCAGGACGGAAGGCGATATAGCACCACGAACATGGAAAGTATCACCAGCCACCAGCATGTGCTTGCAGCCCGCAGCTTTCATGGCTTTGGCAGCTTCTTTCGTGGCGTCCAGTTGGATCTCCAGTCGAGAGTTCAGCCCGTCAGCGTTTGTTGTCGCAAAAGCATCCCAACGATGATAATGGGGATCTGATATCACCCCGTATGGCAATGTCATGTGTCTTTTCCTTTGTGGTTATTTTGATACAGATGTTAAGCGTGTTTGAGAGGCGAACAACCCAGACAACACGGCACAGAAGAAAATCTACAGGCACATGATTATGACAAGATATATAAGTAAATACCTACTTATTTTTATGGTGGTGACAATATCTCAACCGTATGGGGGCTTATTACTTCGGATCGCGAAACAGCATCTGCGTGCCTTTGGGGGACGTGTCAAAAAGGAGAAAACCTCTGCGTTTTAGCATGTCGGCCATTTGCGAGGATTTGACATAGCACTTCGCCATCATCGGCTGGATCGGGTTTGAATCGATCATGTCGGACACCAGCATTGACCCATAGCCTTTCCCGCGTAGCTCTTTGACGATACTGACGGCTCGGAGTTCAAGTCGTGGCGCACCGGTTGGATCGAGTGCGGCACAGAGCCAGATTAGCCCTGCTTTTTTGTCATCAGAACGGCGCAGCAGGATGTAGATATAATGCCCGGAGTATTGGCCCTGCTCGTTCGTCTTGATGGCTAGCCTGGTCTGCTTCTCAAAGGTTTTACCCCCCTTTGATGTGAGGATCTCTTCGTAGAAGTGACCCTTGCGTGCGCCGTCTTCGAACTCACCCATGATAAATGGCATGTCTGCCACAGTTGCTGCCCTTGAATAAAATTCACTCATGTATTAATCCCTAAAGCTCTCAGTGTCTTTCTAAGACACCATATTTTATGCCCCGGTAAAACCATGAGTTTACGTTTAAAACGTCTCAGGGGGCTTCTGACGCGCTACGCTGATGTCGATTACCCCAGCTTTTGGGCGAGGGTCGACAAGATTCAACTCTTCAGCGCTGTGATACTCCGTATCGAACTCCCGATCGACATGGCGAATGTAGATGGCCGTGAGAAGGCTGTCGTCGTTCAGGAAGTGTCCGTAGGATTTGCGGATCACTTCGCCAACCTTCTCGATCTTCTCCCCACCCATGCAAAGATGGTTAAACCGGCTATGTTTCCGCAGCATCTCATCCACCGGGCCGGAGTAGACCTTATCGACTCTCCCGAACCGGATGATATTTCCAGTATCAGCCTCAACCAGACAAACGAGCTTGCCAGGTTCGACCCGGTCTCGCCATGTTACACCAGAGCGCAGTGTGTTGAAGTAGGGAGCGTCTAATCCGATGATCGGTTTACGAAATGCCAGCAGTGGCACGTAACGTATGCAACTGTTCAGGTGGAAGTGCGCACCGGCGTCGTGGAGTTTGAGCCGGGTTTCGTTAATCGGGCACTTCGACGCAATGCCACACAGGTCGCAGAGCAACTTCTGTTTGTTCAGGCTAGTGTTCGATTCAATGGTGTAGGAGCCATCTTCAAGACGGCGAACCCAGCGCGTGCGTTTGAGATCCATAATTCTTATTCAAATAGTTTTGTCCGGGGCAACGATAACTGACAAGGCGCACCGATGTTTGCAAATGCCTGTTTTACTTATACCCATTATTCACAGGACCGATCCAATAATTAGATCCCCAGAGAGATCCTACAGAAGATCAAAAGAGATCCCCGATCGTCTCCAGCCGTTGCGGTTACTGGCCTGAGAGGGGGTTACTATCCACTATGGGGAGGAAAGTAACCTCTGTAGAGAGCATATTAACCGCTATGAAGAGCAAAACAACCTCTCTGGAGAGTGGTCGGCATCCACTGTAGTGAGTAGGAGACATTGTCTTAACTGGATAACTCAGTGCCTGTGTTTCTACGTCAGGTAGCTGATATTCATAGAGATGTTGGAAGTTTTGCGTTCAGGCGTGTTTGTTTCGACCACACATTATCCCCAGAAGGGGAGTGATGGCTGGTTATGCAATTACCTGATTTTTATACACAGGCCCGATCCAGTAATTCAGATCCCAAAGAGAACCCAAGAGACCCACAAAGACCCAAAAAGATCCCCGCACCCCGCAAACCGTTGTGCCGCATGGTCTTAGAGGTGATCGATATCCACTATAGAGAGAAGATCAGCCACTATGAAGAGCAAACCAACCACTGTAGAGAGTAGAAAAACCACTATAGGCGGTAGGATAACCGCTGTGATGAGTGCTACTATCCACTGTAATCAGCAAAGGCCACCAAAGCGGTCGAATAAAAAGAGACACTTGGA
>NZ_CP056402.1:0-34198 GCF_013739755.1 Citrobacter sp. RHBSTW-00570
GTACGCTGGTACTGCAAATACGGCATCAGTTACCGTGAGCTGCAGGAGATGCTGGCTGAACGCGGAGTGAATGTCGATCACTCCACGATTTACCGCTGGGTTCAGCGTTATGCGCCTGAAATGGAAAAACGGCTGCGCTGGTACTGGCGTAACCCTTCCGATCTTTGCCCGTGGCACATGGATGAAACCTACGTGAAGGTCAATGGCCGCTGGGCGTATCTGTACCGGGCCGTCGACAGCCGGGGCCGCACTGTCGA
This sequence comes from Citrobacter sp. RHBSTW-00570, assembly GCF_013739755.1. NCBI lineage: Bacteria > Pseudomonadati > Pseudomonadota > Gammaproteobacteria > Enterobacterales > Enterobacteriaceae > Citrobacter > Citrobacter sp. RHBSTW-00570. The sequence continues at coordinate 258 of NZ_CP056402.1, forward strand.
TTTTTATCTCTCCTCCCGTCGTAACAGCAAAGCTGCATACCGGTTTCTGGGTAAAATCCTCAACAACGTGAAGAAGTGGCAGATCCCGCGATTCATCAACACGGATAAAGCGCCCGCCTATGGTCGCGCGCTTGCTCTGCTCAAACGCGAAGGCCGGTGCCCGTCTGACGTTGAACACCGACAGATTAAGTACCGGAACAACGTGATTGAATGCGATCATGGCAAACTGAAACGGATAATCGGCGCCACGCTGGGATTTAAATCCATGAAGACGGCTTACGCCACCATCAAAGGTATTGAGGTGATGCGTGCACTACGCAAAGGCCAGGCCTCAGCATTTTATTATGGTGATCCCCTGGGCGAAATGCGCCTGGTAAGCAGAGTTTTTGAAATGTAAGGCCTTTGAATAAGACAAAAGGCTGCCTCATCGCTAACTTTGCAACAGTGCCAGCCCGGACCGCTCGCGGCTCAACGCCTCTTTAGTCAGAGAATGACTTGACCCGGTTGTGGGTCTGACAGATTTGGGCTGTTGTCTCAGTGTTCTCGGATTGGGCTGCCCGGTACAGTATCCCCGGAGGGACCCGGCTGTTTTACCTGTTGCCGGAGCACAGGGTGCGTCAGAGTGCACGGCTCATGGTTTGACTAAATACTAGCCAGGTTTTGCATGCGTGTGAATGTTGTTTTTTAAATGTTGCGCCTGACTCAGTTTAATAGCGGGTGTCGCAGGTACTCATATTGCCTGAATAAAGAACGCCGGGACTGACCGCCCCGGACCCCGCCAACAGTGACCGGACAGACAAAAAATTTGCCTGCCCGGTCACTGTTTTCACTCCAGGATGACCGTCGTGATGCCAGGATGGTGTCACAGAGAAAGCGGAGAGACAGAATGAAGCTGATTACGGTGGATGAGTCCGTGGTGAACGCGATAGTGGAATACTACGCACAGGGCAGTGAGGAGGCGCATGCAGAGGGAAACAGGATGTTCCTGCGTTATCTGCACGAGTTAACGGGAACACAGCGTGTGGCGGTTGAGGCGGCCAGAAAGCAGTCTCTGGCCGCGATAAATAAGGGGGGGGCGCTTCCCTGTGATTAAAATCGCATTTATGGACGGCTGATGTCTGTGCACTGGCCCGGAAATATTTTTCTCCGGTGAGGGGCTGATATGAGCTACCTTTTTCTTGTCGCCGGCACCGCACCAGGTGCGACGGTCCTTTTACAGAGTTGTCCTCATTTGACGGGCCTGGATGGCCCGTTCTTTTATGCTTTTAACGTCCAGAACCCTTTTCTCGGCCGAAATCACCTACTATGCAGTGGTGTGAATAGCCATGCATATGCGTAAAATAAATCAGGCGCGTTTCTGGCGGTTTTCGGTGTACTTGCCACCACCTTTTGCCCGTTAACCACCAGAAACGCCCTGAGGCCGTTTTAGCGGTGCGCGTAAGAAGGGATTATGGTAAATTCTATATGTACTTAATTGCGTACATGTTCTATACTGGTACTACAACTGAAGGGAGCCAATAAGATGCATGCAATCACTTTTACGGATGCCCGTAAACATTTTGCCGATACCATGAAGCGTGTTACCGATGATGCTGAGCCGGTACGAGTAATGCGGCGAGATGCACCTGATATCGTCATGATCGATGCTGGAGAGTATGAGGCACTCATAGAAACAGTGTATCTGTTCAGCAATCCTGCGAATGCTGCTCATATCAATGAGTCAATGAAACAGGCGGAGCGCGGCGAATTTGTCGAAGTGGAATATTAAGTTCACGAAGAATGGCGCTGATGATATCAATTACTGGCGTGGTACTGACAAAAAGAAGTTTGAACGTATCCGGCAGCTACTTCACAGCATCGAGTCTGATCCGTTAACTGGTATAGGGAAGCCTGAGCGATTACGCCATCACAAAGATCCTGCGCTCTATTCTCGGCGCATCGATCAGAGCCATAGGCTTGTTTATTCAATCCAAAACGGAGAAATTATCATCTACGCAGCGCGTTATCACTACGGCGATAAATAGAAATAAAAATATTTTACATTTAGGGAAGGTGCGAATAAGCAGGTCATTTCTTCCCAAGCTGACTCGCTGATTAAAATTTCGCGGATCTGGGCCGATTTTTTTCCCGCAAACACATCGAATCAGCCTATTTAGGCTATTTTTTCCACCATTTCTGGCGTTATTTCCGGTTTTTACTGAGATCTCTCCCACTGACGTATCATTTGGTCCACCCGAAACAGGTTGGCCAGGGTGAATAACATCGCCAGTTGGTTATCGTTTTTCAGCAGCCCCTTGTATCTGGCTTTCACGAAGCCGAACTGCCGCTTGATGATGCGAAACGGGTGCTCCACCCTGGCACGGATGCTGGCTTTCATGTATTCGATGTTGATGGCCGTTTTGTTCTTGCGCGGATGCTGCTTCAAGGTTTTTACCCTGCCGGGACGCTCGGCGATCAGCCAGTCCACATCCACCTCGGCCAGCTCCTCGCGCTGTGGCGCTCCTTGGTAGCCGGCATCGGCTGAGACAAATTGCTCCTCTCCATGAAGCAGATTACCCGGCTGATTGAGGTCATGCTCGTTGGCCGCGGTGGTGACCAGGCTGTGGGTCAGGCCACTCTTGGCATCGACACCAATGTGGGCCTTCATGCCAAAGTGCCACTGATTGCCTTTCTTGGTCTGATGCATCTCCGGATCGCGTTGCTGCTCATTGTTCTTGGTCGAGCTGGGTGCCTCAATGATGGTGGCATCCACCAAAGTGCCTTGGGTCATCATGACGCCTGCTTCGGCCAGCCAGCGATTGATGGTCTTGAACAATTGACGGGCCAGTTGATGCTGCTCGAGCAGGTGGCGGAAATTCATGATGGTGGTGCGATCCGGCAGGGCGCTATCCAGGGATAATCGGGCAAACAGGCGCATGGAGGCGATTTCGTACAGGGCATCTTCCATGGCACCGTCGCTCAGGTTGTACCAATGCTGCATGCAGTGAATACGCAGCATGGTCTCCAGCGGATAGGGCCGTCGGCCATTGCCCGCCTTGGGATAAAACGGCTCGATGACAGCGGTCATATTCTGCCATGGCAGAATCTGCTCCATGCGGGAGAGGAAAATCTCTTTTCGGGTCTGACGGCGCTTAGTGCTGAATTCACTATCGGCGAAGGTGAGTTGATGGCTCATGATGTCCCTCTGGGATGCGCTCCGGATGAATATGATGATCTCATATCAGGAACTTGTTCGCACCTTCCCTAACTTTGCAACAGTGCCAAATGCTGACTATCACATTGTGAAAGTCTATACTTCATCAACTACTTATGTGTGGACGATATTATTATGAACTTGAAAGCAGTTATCCCGGTAGCCGGATTGGGCATGCACATGCTGCCAGCCACGAAAGCGATTCCCAAAGAAATGCTACCGATTGTAGACAAGCCGATGATTCAGTATATCGTCGACGAAATCGTCGCCGCGGGTATCAAAGAGATTGTTCTCGTAACACATGCATCAAAGAATGCCGTGGAAAACCACTTCGACACCTCCTATGAACTGGAAGCTCTTCTGGAGCAACGCGTTAAGCGTCAGTTGCTGGCGGAAGTTCAGTCCATTTGCCCACCGGGCGTAACCATCATGAACGTGCGTCAGGCACAGCCGCTGGGCTTGGGCCACTCAATTCTTTGCGCGCGACCGATCATTGGCGATAACCCGTTTGTGGTTGTTCTTCCGGATATTATTCTTGATGGCGCATCCGCCGATCCGCTGCGTTATAATCTTGCTGCGATGGTGGCACGTTTCAACGAAACGGGCCGCAGCCAGGTGTTGGCGAAACGTATGCCTGGTGATCTTTCTGAGTACTCTGTTATTCAGACCAAAGAGCCGCTGACCATAGAAGGCAAAGTGAGCCGCATCATCGAGTTCATTGAAAAACCAGACCAACCGCAAACCCTTGATTCCGATCTGATGGCAGTAGGGCGCTATGTGCTTTCCGCTGATATCTGGGCCGAACTGGAAAAAACTGCGCCGGGAGCCTGGGGGCGTATTCAACTGACGGATGCTATTGCCGAGCTGGCGAAGAAACAGTCCGTTGACGCGATGCTGATGAGTGGTGAGAGCTACGACTGCGGTAAGAAAATGGGGTATATGCAGGCGTTTGTACAGTACGGGCTGAGAAATTTGAAGGAAGGGGCGAAGTTTAGAGATCATATTTTATCAATCCTTCACTCATAGTATATTACAACATACATTCATGATTTTGCCAGGAATGGAGAGGAAAACGCTTTCCTGGCAACATTTTTAATAAATTTGTTAAGACTTCTGAGATCTGAGTTTGGTAGATGATTATGAGATTTGGTAACTATAAGCCAAGGCGGTAGCGTGGTCGTTATTGCAAAAAATGTAAAAATTCAAACATTAAAAGTCCCTTAGGGAAGGTGCGAATAAGCAGGTCATTTCTTCCCAAGCTGACTCGCTGATTAAAATTTCGCGGATCTGGGCCGATTTTTTTCCCGCAAACACATCGAATCAGCCTATTTAGGCTATTTTTTCCACCATTTCTGGCGTTATTTCCGGTTTTTACTGAGATCTCTCCCACTGACGTATCATTTGGTCCACCCGAAACAGGTTGGCCAGGGTGAATAATATCGCCAGTTGGTTATCGTTTTTCAGCAGCCCCTTGTATCTGGCTTTCACGAAGCCGAACTGCCGCTTGATGATGCGAAACGGGTGCTCCACCCTGGCACGGATGCTGGCTTTCATGTATTCGATGTTGATGGCCGTTTTGTTCTTGCGCGGATGCTGCTTCAAGGTTTTTACCTTGCCGGGACGCTCGGCGATCAGCCAGTCCACATCCACCTCGGCCAGCTCCTCGCGCTGTGGCGCTCCTTGGTAGCCGGCATCGGCTGAGACAAATTGCTCCTCTCCATGAAGCAGATTACCCGGCTGATTGAGGTCATGCTCGTTGGCCGCGGTGGTGACCAGGCTGTGGGTCAGGCCACTCTTGGCATCGACACCAATGTGGGCCTTCATGCCAAAGTGCCACTGATTGCCTTTCTTGGTCTGATGCATCTCCGGATCGCGTTGCTGCTCTTTGTTCTTGGTAGAGCTGGGTGCCTCAATGATGGTGGCATCCACCAAAGTGCCTTGGGTCATCATGACGCCTGCTTCGGCCAGCCAGCGATTGATGGTCTTGAACAATTGGCGGGCCAGTTGATGCTGCTCGAGCAGGTGGCGGAAATTCATGATGGTGGTGCGATACGGCAGGGCGCTATCCAGGGATAATCGGGCAAACAGGCGCATGGAGGCGATTTCGTACAGGGCATCTTCCATGGCACCGTCGCTCAGGTTGTACCAATGCTGCATGCAGTGAATACGCAGCATGGTCTCCAGCGGATAGGGCCGTCGGCCATTGCCCGCCTTGGGATAAAACGGCTCGATGACAGCGGTCATATTCTGCCATGGCAGAATCTGCTCCATGTGGGAGAGGAAAATCTCTTTTCGGGTCTGACGGCGCTTAGTGCTGAATTCACTATCGGCGAAGGTGAGTTGATGGCTCATGATGTCCCTCTGGGATGCGCTCCGGATGAATATGATGATCTCATATCAGGAACTTGTTCGCACCTTCCTTAGAGAGAGAGAGGTTCAATATTATGGGAGATAAAGCTGAGGCTTTTTACACAGATATATTAAAAAGATATAAATTCCCCGAATTTGAAGGAGAGAATTTTATTACCGAAAGTGTAGTGTGGTTTAAAATTGCAAGTGATGGCTATAAAATTCGCTGGTTTAATGAGGTTTTATATATTACTGAATATTTACCTGATGGTTTAACTGTATCTAGTATTAAACACTTTACAAAAAATCCAGAAGGTTCTTTATACGCATGCAAACTTGAACTTAAATATAGAGAGCTATCACTCAGATGGAAATTGTCGAGGTTAATACGGTATATCAAAATTGCAGCGGAATATAATAAGTCAGTTAATGTAATAGCACGCGAACTCGATATTTCTGTATTATTTGTACTCGTAGCATATTTGACTCTTTATATTAAGGAACGATTATAATGTCATTTTCTGTTTTGATGTCAATATACAAAAATGAGAAAAAAGAATATTTAGAAGAATGTTTGAGTAGCATCAAGAATCAAACTTTATTACCAGATGATATTGTAATTGTTATAGATGGTCCTGTGCCTGAGGAGTTATTAAACACAATTAAAATATGGTGTGAGGAGTTACCAATAAATATTGTGAAGTTAATCGATAATGTCGGGCTTGGTAAAGCCTTGAATTATGGCTTATCATATTGTAAATATGACATAGTCTTCAGAATGGATACAGATGATATATGTGTTGAGGATAGATTCTACGTACAATATACGTTCCTCAAAAATAATCCGGAAGTAATTGTACTTGGTGGAGATGTTCAAGAATTTGGTAGAGATAAAAATGATCTTAGAAAGATAAGAAAAATGCCATGTTTATCTTCAGATATAATTAAATTTTCAAAATATCGAAACCCCATAAATCATATGAGTGTAGCCTTCAGGAAAAAAGAAGTTTTAGATGTAGGGGCATATCAGCACCATTTATTCATGGAGGATTATAATTTATGGCTAAGATTAATTTCAAAAAATTATCCAATTAAGAATCTTAATCAAGTTTTAGTGTTGGCCAGGGTTGGAAACGAATTTGAAAAAAGACGACGAGGAATAGAATATATAAAAAGTGAACTGAAGTTATTCATGCTCAAAAAAGAACTTAATGTATTACCACTTTCTTCAAATGTAGCTGTATTTTTTATGAGAACAGTACCAAGAATACTTCCAGTTTTCCTTTTGAAAAAACTCTATAAAATTTTAAGAAAATAAGATGAGAACAAAAAAAGCATTAAAAAATATAAAAACAGATTTACCTATTACTGTATTGATCCTTATCTTGGGTTTTATTACTCGAACTGTTTTTATACAGCATATGGGCGGAGATATGACAGGGCTAATGCTCTTGTTTACTCAATTAATCTCATATTTGAATTTAGCTGAGTTAGGAGTAGGAGTGGCTGCAGCAAGTATTCTTTATACTCCACTTGCTGAAGGAGATGAATATAAAACAGCAAGGATATATTACGCTCTAAAGCGTATTTACATTTACGTTGCGGGTATTGTAATTGTCCTTGGATGCATGGTATCAATATTTCTATTCTTATATGTTGACAGTGTTAGGATTATTCCTCATGCGTTCTGGTATTGGGCAATGTTTGTTATAAACACTGCATTGACTTATGGTTATGCTGCTAATTCAACATATTTAATCGCGGATCAAAATTATGCCGATGCAAGGAAAATACAGGGGGGAGGTCGAATACTATCGATCACGTTGCAGATTGTGTGTATATCTACAACGTCAAATTTTTTCTTTTATTTGTTGATTGACTCTGTTTTAAATATATTGCTAATAATTTTCTTTAATATAAAGGTAAAAAAGGTTTATGCTCACCTTAATGTTAATAAATATAATCCAAGCGGTCTAAACGATTCTAAAGAAATAAAAAAAACGTTGTATAGAAAAATAAAGCAGATTTCATTTCATAAAATTGGTGGAGTACTCGTTACTGGTACAGATTACATAATTATATCTAAATATCTTAATTTGATTAGTGTTACGATTTATGCTAGTTATATGATGGTGTTCCAGGTTGTCACTTTATGCGTAAGTGTACTTTCGAACTCATTAACAGCTGGTGTAGGGAACTATTTAAAGAGTAAATCAACAGAACAATTCTACGAACTATGTCGTTCACTATATATGTTGTTTGGCATGTTACTTTCTATTGTCATACCTTGTTTTTATTTTCTGATTGACGACTTTATAATTAACTGGATTGGTCGTGAATATATAGTTCCGGAAACTGTTTTATGTTTAATGTTGTTTAATGTTTTTGTGAGTATATTTAGAGTCCCTTGTGATATTATTAAAAATGCGAGTGGTTTTTTTGGCGATATACACCTTCCAATTATTGAAGGGGTAATTAATTTAGTAGCATCTCTAATACTGGCTAAGTTCTTTGGATTAGCAGGTGTAATAATTGGAACGATTATTTCAAATATCATAGTGATACTGATACTCAGGCCATTGTATTTGTTTGGAAAATTATTTGGTGCAGCTAATAACTCATTGAGAATACTTAGTATGCTATATTCTGGGCCTATATTATTTTCGGTTTTGTCTATTTCTCTATCATTCATAGTTGTAAATGTTTTCAGTCTTAATTACGAAGTTCATGGCTGGACAGAGTGGATGCTAAAGACCCTTTTTATTGCTTTCATCATATCAGTAATTACAATGATGTGTTTTATAATCAATAAAACGCATCGAGATTTTTTAGTCAAACTTAGCAATACTTTATATCGCTCAAAAATTAATTTTCCAAGAGGAATGAAGTGATAAAGAACGTGCCCTTCTACCAAGTTTTTGTGATATCTCTATTTTTAACTTTTATATTTTACCTCAAATATTTCTTACAAGGGTGGGATGCAGTCGGTATAGATCTTAATCAAAACATATCAAATGTAATAATTGCGATAGGCTTATTGTTTGGATTTATTTCATTACTGATATCTAATAATAAAGAAAGATTGATATTTATTGTTTTACTACTTTTTTTTATTGCTAATTTAGTATTAAACAATAATAAAAACTTATTTTGGGCAATAAGTGCATTTCCTTTTTTTGTATACATGTCAAGAATTCAATTTGACAAAGTTGTATCGGTTTTCTTTGCCTGCATAGTGCTTACATGGCTTATATTTATTCCAGTACTTTCGTTCTTCTCTGAATCAATGTTTTTTTTAGATGATCGCTACATAAGACTTACATTTGGTTTTGCAAATCCCAACACTTTTGCAGCGTTGCTATTTGTAACATATACATTATGTTTAATGTATGTTGATTTGAAGTGTAGTAAATTTGGCGTTTCGATATTCGTTTATGTCATTGTCTCTCTTTTATTGCTCCCAGTACTTTACTCAACAATGTCGAGAACATTTTTATTCTCTTCATTATTAATAGCTTTTTACTTTCCTTTAAGAAAATTGAGGTTTTTAAGGGTTAAGGTATGGCATGCAAGATTGTCTATTTTGCTAATCTGTGTATTACAATTATTTTTAACTTTTAACTATTCCCCAGCAAATAGCTGGATGTTTTTATTAAATTCAATCTTCTCTGGTCGAGTGCGTTTAGCCAACGAAATGTATAATAGTCTGGGATATCCTAATCTGTTTTTAGGTCAAGATATCACAGATTATATACCTATTGACTTTTTCTTTACGAATTTTTTATATTCAAGTGGATGGTTGTTCTCATTGTTATTCATTTTATTTTATTTTATTTTGTTGTCTGGGATTAGATTGATGAATAATTTTTCAGCATTCATTTGCCTTTCTTTCATATTATTAAGTTTGTCTGAAAATTTGTTTAATATCCCGGTTATTAATTTTTCCATGTTTATATTGTATTGTACATATTTGAAAAATTCAAAAGAGAGAATAGGCTAATGTCAGAAAATAGTATTGATGTTGTAATGTTGTGGGTAGATGGTTCTGATAAAGAATGGATAAAACAATATAATAAATATGCCCCTGCAAATATGAAAAAAATGTCGAATAGATATCGCGATTGGGATACAATACGATATGTCTTAAGAGGTATCGAATATTTCATGCCATGGGTGCGAAAGATACATTTTGTTACTTGTGGCCAAAGGCCAAAGTGGATGGTTGAAAAACACGAGAAACTGAATTTTGTCTCCCACTTCGATATTTTTGATAATACTGAATGTCTACCTGTTTTCAATTCGAGCGCTATAGAATTGAATATACACCGAATTCCAGAACTTGCTGATACCTTTATTTATTTTAATGATGACATGTTAGTTTTAAAGCCTACTAATCAGGAGCGTTTCTTTAAGCATGGATTACCTGTCGATTTTCTTCTACAGACCATTCCACGCAGAGGTATTGTTTATGAAAAAATTAGAAAACCTGACTCTTGGAGTTCAATGATAAATAATTGCGTCGATCTAGTAAATATCCATTATAAAAAACAAACACTTCTTAAAAACAATAAAACTTTATACTATTCAAAAGCATATCCTATCAAGGCTAATATCTTTAATTTTTTACTTCAGCATATGAGCCAGAAATATTTTGCCTTTAAGCACTATCATCATCCTCAACCTTATTTAAGAAAAAATTTATTAGAGACTGAGCGAATTTTTAAAAAGGAATTTGATAATACTTTTTGCTCTCGGTTTAGAAGTAAGAAAAATTTATCACAAGCGATATTTAGGTACGCGCATTTAGCCCAAGGAAACTTTTATCCAGGTTATTTTAACGATCATTCCTGTGTTAATGTATCGGATGAGGATAGCGCTAAAATATGTATAAAAGCAATAAAAACAAAACGATTTGTTTGTGTTAATGATGAATTGAAAGGCCATGAAAGTGATGCACAATTAATTAAATCCATAATGAGCGTCGTTGATAATATCTTACCACAAAAATCCTCTTTTGAAATTTAAGGGCTATTATGAAGATTTTATATATCATCAGCGGGTTGGAGCTTGGTGGTGCAGAAAAACAAGTAGTAGATATGTGTGAGCAATTGGCACTTATGGGGCACGACATTCAGATTTTATCTATGATGGGTGATGTTGAGCTAAGACCAAAGAACAATGACATTAAGATACATGCACTTGATATGAGGAAAAATCCAGTATCACTGTTAAGATCTTTATTTGTTAGTGTAAATATTATTAGACGTTTTTCTCCTGATGTTTTGCATGGGCACTTATTTCATGGCAACATTTATTCGAGAATTCTTAAATTGTTTTTCCCATCAAAACCATTGATTAATACGGAACACAGCAAATATATCGGTGGTGGTACAAGGCATAAAATATATAAATTTACTAATTTCAATGTCAATGTGTTTACTAATGTAAGCAGTGAAGCCTTAAAAAACTTCACTAATATGAAGACCTTTCCTTTTGATAAATCTGTATGTGTCTACAATGGAATTAACTCAGAACGGTATGTCTTTTCAGAAAGCGACAGAAAACAAGTTCGAGCTAAATATGACGTAGCGGATGATGAGTATCTGTTTCTTGCTGTTGGGAGGTTAGTTAAGGCAAAAGATTTTTCGAATTTACTGGATGCGTTTGAAGAAGTGTCCAAATCAATACGATGCAAATTGATAATAATTGGTGAAGGAGAGGAAAAAGATTTTCTTTTAAAAGAAATCGAAAGATTAAATTTGACGGGAAAAGCATTATTACTCGGTGCTAAGAGTAATGTGGAGAAATATCTTTCTGCTGCAGACACGTTTGTCTTATCATCCGCTTGGGAAGGATTCGGCTTGGTCGTTGCAGAAGCCATGTGCTGTAAACGCATAGTAGTGGCAACTGATGCGGGTGGTGTCCGTGAGGTCATTGGACATCCTGAATTTATAGTTCCTATTAGGGATAGCAAGCAGCTTGCATTGAAAATGAGGGACTCTGTTCTCATAGATGAAATAGACAGAAAGAAAATAACTGAGTTGGGATATCAACGAATAATTTCAACCTTCGATATTACTAAAGTGTGCCAAGTTTGGGAGGATATGTATGCCAATCTTACAGTTGATAAAAGCAAGTAATGGCGCTACCTAACTATGCTTAGGGAAGGTGCGAACAAGTCCCTGATATGAGATCATGTTTGTCATCTGGAGCCATGGAACAGGGTTCATTATGAGTCATCAACTTACCTTCGCCGACAGTGAATTCAGCAGTAAGCGCCGTCAGACCAGAAAAGAGATTTTCTTGTCTGTAGTGGCACAGTAAATTTGGCCACCTGATTAAAGGTAATATTCTCACCTCAACACAAAACAGGTGACTTAATGAACAAGAAAACCAAACGTACTTTCACCCCTGAGTTCAGGCTGGAATGTGCACAGCTGATTGTTGATAAGGGCTACTCGGTAATGACTCCAACTTATTGATAGTGTTTTATGTTCAGATAATGCCCGATGACTTTGTCATGCAGCTCCACCGATTTTGAGAACGACAGCGACTTCCGTCCCAGCCGTGCCAGGTGCTGCCTCAGATTCAGGTTATGCCGCTCAATTCGCTGCGTATATCGCTTGCTGATTACGTGCAGCTTTCCCTTCAGGCGGGATTCATACAGCGGCCAGCCATCCGTCATCCATATCACCACGTCAAAGGGTGACAGCAGGCTCATAAGACGCCCCAGCGTCGCCATAGTGCGTTCACCGAATACGTGCGCAACAACCGTCTTCCGGAGCCTGTCATACGCGTAAAACAGCCAGCGCTGGCGCGATTTAGCCCCGACGTATCCCCACTGTTCGTCCATTTCCGCGCAGACGATGACGTCACTGCCCGGCTGTATGCGCGAGGTTACCGACTGCGGCCTGAGTTTTTTAAATGGCGGAAAATCGTGTTGAGGCCAACGCCCATAATGCGGGCGGTTGCCCGGCATCCAACGCCATTCATGGCCATATCAATGATTTTCTGGTGCGTACCGGGTTGAGAAGCGGTGTAAGTGAACTGCAGTTGCCATGTTTTACGGCAGTGAGAGCAGAGATAGCGCTGATGTCCGGCAGTGCTTTTGCCGTTACGCACCACCCCGTCAGTAGCTGAACAGGAGGGACAGCTGATAGAAACAGAAGCCACTGGAGCACCTCAAAAACACCATCATACACTAAATCAGTAAGTTGGCAGCATCACCCATGTCCGAAAGTAAGCAAAACCATTAACGGACAGCCGGATCATTTCGTACATCCCTTACGGTCAGGGGTTCGCGCTCAATGGAACGAAATCACCCGTTAGCTTAAAACGCTTAACGAATGGAAGGGACTTCCCCTAGATATGTGCCTGATTAACTTTCGTGCAATCATAGGATAAACATTGACCCAGAGGGATTCGTTATGACCATCACCACAGTCGGTATCGATCTTGCTAAAAATGTGTTTGCTGTTCACTGCATTGACCAAAATGGTAAAGCTGTTCTGGTTAAACCCAAGGTGTCGCGTGCAGCACTTTCTGGGGTTTGAGGGCCAATGGAACGAAAACGTACGCTAAGAAGTTAATTCATTGTTTAAATTGAAATTTAGTTCTCTCAGTTCCCCCTTCAAAATATCCTCCGGTAGCGTAAACGTATAATGCCCCAGCATATTGATATGCCCGTGCATCAGTGGGGACAACCGGGCGATATCTTCAACCCCGATTTCTTCTCCATTACTGCGTATCCAGCTCAGGGCTTCCTGCATATAAAGTGTGTTCCACAGTACCACTGCGTTAGTGACCAGGCCCAGTGCCCCCAGCTGATCTTCCTGACCTTCACGATAGCGCTTTCTGATCTCACCGCGCTGCCCGTAGCAGATCGCCCTCGCCACAGCATGGCGGCCTTCCCCCCGGTTTAGCTGCGTCAGGATCCGCCGACGATAATCCTCATCATCAATATAATTAAGAAGGTACAGCGTCTTGTTGACGCGCCCCACTTCCATGATCGCCTGTGCCAGCCCTGATGGGCGCGAGCTTTTCAGCAAAGAGCGAATGAGTTCTGAAGCATGAATGGTGCCCAGTTTCAGCGAACCGGCGGTTCGCATCATCTCATCCCACTGATCCTCGGCTTTCGACAGATCGGCACAACCACGTGCCAGTTCGTCCAGTGCACCGTAATTTGCCGATTTATCCACTCGCCAGAATACCGCTTCACCGGCATCGGCAAGCCGGGGGGAAAACTGGTATCCCAGCAGCCAGAAGAGGCCAAAAATAATGTCGCTGGTACCGGCTGTGTCTGTCATGATCTCAACCGGATTCAGCCCTGTCTGCTGCTCCAGAAGGCCTTCCAGCACAAAAATGGAATCTCGTAATGTGCCGGGGACAACGATGCCGTGGAATCCAGAGTACTGATCAGAGACGAAGTTGTACCAGGTGATGCCACGTCCGGAACCAAAATATTTTCTGTTAGGTCCTGAATTGACGGTTTTCACCGGCGTGACAAAGCGCATGCCATCAGCTGAAGCCACTTCGCCACCACCCCAGCGGCCAGCAAGCTCCAGTGTGGACTGAAAATCAACCAGGCGGGCATTGGCGCTGACCAGCGTTTCTGCCCGGAGGTAATTCTGTTTTACCCAGCTAAGCCGGTGGCGCGTCAGCGCCGGTATATTGTGCTTTATCAGCGGTTCCAGCCCGATATTGCAGGCCTCTGCCATCAGGACCGCGCACAGGCTGATGTGCAGATCCTGTGCCCGGGCCCCGGATTCACTGACATGCGTAAACTCACGTGTAAATCCCGTTCTGGCATCTATTTCAAGCAACAGTTCCGTCAAATCTACTGGCGGGAGTAGCAGCCTTACCCGACTGTTGAGACGATGCAACGATGTTGGCTCCTCCAGTTTCTCCAGGCTGCTGATAGTCAGGGAAGGATGTTTACCGTCATGGCAAATATGAACCTCCGCATTTCCTTCAAAGCGGGATGCGACGGTTTTCCAGGTTTCATCTAGCTGGACCGCCAACTGTTGCACGCCTTTATGTCCATCAGTGGGATGTCCCAGCGCCCGGCAAACGGGGACCCGCTGAGCCTGCCATTCTTCCCCCTGCAACAGCTTCTCGCGGGGATTTCCCCAGCGATCGCTGTTTTCGAGCCAGATGTCCCTTCGACGTAGTGCATCCTGAAGGCGCTCCAGCAGACAAAGCGAGTAACCGGCACGCTGTATCCGGCCCTCCGCATCGTATACCAGGCGTTTCCAGGGGCCGGTAATAATATGTTCAGGCGCATTGTCCAGGATGCGCTTTTTCGAGCAGTTCAGTTCGGTCAGATAATGAATGGCGGACAACGTATGTTCTCCGGCTGGCGCTGCCTGGAAATGCAGGTCGCGCAATACCGCCGGAAGAAAGCGCTTTACCCGCCCGTACTGCTCCACCATTTCGTCATGGAAATTGTTGTTCTGAGGCCGGGCCAGCTCATTTACCTTGCAGACGGATTCTGCCAGCCTGCTTTTCGGTATGCTGTTGAATATGGTCTCCCTCAGTTCAGCATCGTCAGCCTGTTCATCCAGCAACAATGAACATGCCCGCGCCAATATTAGCGCAGCACGATCAAGATCTTTAAGCGTCCTGAGCCGTTTTTTCTGCCCCGTTTTCTTCGCCGCACGAGTGATATCCAGTATCAGCATATCGAGCACATCAATGGCCTCATCCAGCGCCGCAGTCTCCTGCGCTTTAACGAATGCTGTGAGTACGGCCAGTTTTCTCTGCTGTGGCATTCGCGCGATATATTTTACCGACGCCATGCCTGCGTAACGGGCCAAATTACGCAGTTGTATAGCAGGCAGACCGGTAAAATTCAGTCGGGAAAATTCCAGGTTTCGCAGCCGGATATACCGCTCCAGCGCTTCGGTAAATGCCGGGCCGCTGACGGTGACCGGTCCCTTTTTCAGTTGCTCCAGCGGTGAAGTACGCTGCCCCTCAGGAATGTCCAGAAGCTCCGTCACGCGGGCGGTCTGCCAGCTGTCCGGCAACGCGGCCAGTTTCTTCCACAGCCGCTGATTTGCCCGTTCGCGTATTTCACTGACGAGACGTACAAGTGTGGTTGCTCCGGGCAGCAGGACCTTATTCTGAAGCAGCCACGCGGTGGCAAAATCAAACATAAGGCCGGGTCGCTCATTACTGAGCCATGCGCGGGTGTACAGCAGGCGCTTCAGGCGGAAAGACCAGGGGAAATCGCCAAATTCATGGTAACCGTAATATTCCTTAATCAGCGCAGTATGCTCTCTGAGGGTGGTAACCCGTTCTGCGTAGCGGGTAAGGACTTCTGGACGGCGAATATTAAGCTGCACCGCGACAAATTGCTGAACACCTGGCAGAACCCGGGTTAAGTCTGTCAGAAAGGTGCCCAGAAAACGGGCGGTGGTGAGCTGAAGCGCAATTCCCAGCCGGTTATGCCTTCCCCGCCGCTGGTTAATGAAGGCAAGATCCCGCTCATCAAGATGAAAATAGCGCGCCAGCTGCACGTCATTGGGTTCTGCAACATAGCGACCATAATTCAGTTCCTGCTCAGTGGTCAGAAAATCGACGGGCATACCGGCCTCCCTGCCTGATGGTCATGAATTAACAATTTCGCAACCGTCCGAAATATTATAAATTCTCGGACACACTAAAATGGTGTTGTCTAGGTGTCTATTAAATCGATTTTTTGTTATAACAGACACCCACTGTCCGATATTTGATTTAGGATACATTTTTATGCGACTTTTTGGTTACGCACGGGTATCAACAAGCCAGCAGTCCCTCGATATTCAGATCAAGGGGCTTAAAGAGGCGGGGGTGAAAGCCAGTCGCATATTTACCGACAAAGCATCCGGCAGTTCTACCGACAGGAAAGGACTGGATCTGCTGCGAATGAAGGTGGAGGAAGGTGACGTCATCCTGGTGAAGAAACTCGACCGGCTTGGCCGCGACACTGCCGATATGATCCAACTGATAAAAGAATTCGACGCTCAGGGAGTCGCGGTCCGATTCATAGACGACGGGATCAGCACCGACGGTGAAATGGGGAAAATGGTTGTGACCATTCTTTCAGCTGTAGCCCAGGCCGAACGCAGGAGGATTCTGGAGCGTACGAACGAAGGACGGCAGGAGGCCAGGCTGAAAGGTATCCGGTTTGGCCGAAAGCGCATCATCGACAGAAATAGTGTACTGGCACTTCATCAGCAGGGAACTGGTGCAACAGATATTGCCCGCCGGCTCAGTATTGCCCGTTCCACTGTTTATAAAATTCTGGAAGATGAGAGCCGGGTTAATCTGAGCAAAATTTGAGGACGAACATGAGTGATGTAAAGGCATTCAACAATTGCATGAGTGTGTTCTGGCGACAGCATGAAGCCGAATTCTCTCGCTTTCTGACATCGAAGACAGGTGATAGCGAAAAAGCAGCAGACCCGGAGAAGACGAAGGTGATTATCGTGACGCTTGCCGAAACGACACCTGTACTGGAAGCCGCTAACCTGCAGCAGGATCTACGCCGAGCTGGCATCGAGCCGTGGGCATGGGTCGTTAATAACAGCCTGGCAGCTGCTCAACCGTCTTCGCCTTTCCTGAAGATCAGGGCGAACCGCGAGCTGCCTCTCATCTCTGATGTGGAAGAGCAGTATGCAAAGCGTATTGCATTAACAGCGCTACAGAGCGAAGAGCCGGTTGGTATTGACCTGCTGGAAGAAATGGCGAAGTAATAATGAAGGGGGCAAATGCCCCCTTCGTCTTTATTTCAGTCTTTTACCTGAATCATCAACGACTTTTTCACCGTCTTCCTTGGTGAAAGCCGCTTTCTGGGCATCTGGAAGGATATCGAGAACAACCTCTGAAGGACGGCAAAGTTTAGTTCCCAGTGGCGTCACTACGATCGGACGGTTGATCAGAATCGGATGCTGTAGCATAAAGTCGATGAGCTGGTCGTCAGTAAATTTATCTTCTGCAAGACCCAGTTCCTCATACGGCTCGACGTTCTTACGCAGCAAAGCCCGGACGGAAATGCCCATATCCGCAATGAGTTTGAGCAGCTCATCGCGTGAAGGTGGAGTCTCAAGGTAAAGAATAACGGTCGGCTCGATACCGCTGTTGCGGATCATCTCCAGCGTATTACGCGACGTGCCGCAGGCTGGGTTGTGATAAATGGTGATGTTGCTCATATCAGTATCTCATTACAAAGTGAAAGAGAGACGTAGCGCCAGCGCGGCCAGCGTTACAAACAGCACAGGCAGAGTCATGACGATCCCGGTGCGGAAATAGTATCCCCATGTGATGGTCATGTTCTTCTGTGAAAGGACATGCAGCCAGAGCAACGTTGCCAGGCTACCAATAGGTGTAATTTTCGGTCCAAGATCGCAGCCAATCACGTTGGCAAAAATCATCGCCTCTTTGATAACGCCTGTTGCAGTGCTGCCATCAATAGAGAGAGCACCAACCAGCACGGTAGGCATATTGTTCATGATGGAAGAGAGGAAAGCCGTCAGGAAGCCAGTACCAAACGTCGCGGCCCAAAGTCCTTTATCTGCCAGCACGTTCAACACACCGGAGAGGTATTCTGTTAGTCCGGCATTACGCAGACCATAGACCACCAGATACATTCCCAGAGAGAATATGACGATCTGCCATGGCGCACCGCGAAGCACTTTGCCAGTGTTAATGGCATGGCCTCGCTTCGCCACCGCAAACAGAATGACAGCCCCTACAGCAGCAATCGCACTGACCGGGATACCCAACGGCTCAAGGACGAAAAAGCCAACCAGAAGAAGGATCAACACTATCCAGCCGGTTCTGAAGGTTGCCAGATCTTTAATCGCTTTTGCCGGTGCTTTCAGGAGAGCCAGGTCGTAAGTTGGCGGAATATCTTTGCGGAAGAACAGATGCAGCATCACCAGCGTGGCGATAATGGCTGCGATATCCACCGGCACCATTACCGACGCATACTCAGTGAAACCCAGCCCAAAGAAGTCTGCAGAAACGATGTTAACCAGGTTGGACACGATAAGCGGCAGACTGGCCGTATCGGCAATAAACCCGGCGGCCATGACAAATGCCAGCGTAGTGCCTTTGCTGAAACCTAATGCAAGCAGCATGGCGATAACAATTGGCGTCAGAATCAATGCCGCACCATCGTTGGCAAACAGTGCCGCCACCGCTGCGCCGAGCAAAACGATATAGGTAAACAGCAAACGCCCGCGACCGTTACCCCAACGTGAAACGTGCAGCGCCGCCCATTCGAAAAAGCCCGATTCATCGAGCAGAAGGCTGATAATAATCACGGCAATAAAGGTCGCCGTCGCATTCCAGACAATATTCCACACTACAGGGATATCACCAAAATGGACTACGCCAGAGATCAGCGCCAGTACCGCGCCCAGCGTCGCACTCCAGCCGATCCCTAATCCCTTCGGTTGCCAGATAACCAAAACGATGGTCAGGACAAAAATAGCGCCTGCCAGTAACATAAATCCTCCAGACAGGACGGCTTTGCCGCCCTGTATATACAAAAAAAATTAAACAACCAGCTCTCTGAGTTTCTCGATGCCAGTGGGCTCTGCAGCCATTACCGGTACTAACGCTATGCGGCTTGCATGCTGGTTTTTCACAACCTCGATTTGAGGACGCTCTTGTAGGGCGCGCTGGCAAAGCAGCGGCGATTGCGTCTGTGCAATCGAAAGGCTGTTATTGATAATCCAGCCCCAGGGATGAATCCCCGCACGTTCAAGATCGGACTGCAGGTTTGCCGCTTCCAGTACAGGTGTGGTTTCAGGCAGAGTGACCAGCAAAACTTTGGTACGTTCCTGGTCCTGAAGCTGCATCATCGGAGTGGTAAAATGACCTTTATCCCCCATCTTCCTGGCAATCTCACGGTGATAAGCCCCGGTAGCATCAAGCAGTAATAGCGTATGCCCGGTAGGTGCCGTATCCATGACCACAAACCGTTTGCCAGCTTCACGAATTACGCGTGAAAACGCCTGGAACACCGCAATCTCTTCTGTGCAAGGAGAACGTAAATCCTCTTCGAGCAGCCGTTTCCCAGCCTCATCCAGATCCCTGCCTTTCGTCTCAAGAACATGCTGACGATAGCGTTCAGTTTCATCGTGAGGGTTGATTCGGCTGACCTGCAGATTTTTGAGGCTGCCATTGAGCGTTGTACTGAGATGTGCAGCAGGATCTGAGGTGGTGAGATGCACATCAAAACCCTTATCCGCCAGACTGACGGCGATAGCCGCAGCCATTGTGGTTTTGCCCACACCACCTTTGCCCATCAGCATAATCAAACCGTGTTCACTGCGGGCGATATCATCAACCAGGACAGACAACGACATATTCTCTGGCTTGTTCTGTGGGCTTTGTTCAGGAAGCGATGTTATCTCAGCGTGTTCGTTGAGCAGGCCTTTCAATGCGGATACACCAACCATGTTCAGCGGCTGCAGGTATAAGTTGTCTGTCGGCAAATCAGATAACCCGGCAGGAAGATTTGCCAGCGCCTCTTGCTCCCGTTGCCATATTGCAGCGGCCAGTGCATCACGTTCTGCTTCGCTCGCAGGCAGGACACCGTTAATGACTAAATACTGATTTTTAAGGCCAATAGCTGATAATTCGTCATGAGTACGAGCGACTTCCTGCAGTGTTGATTTTTGCAATCGCGCGACCAGCACAAGGCGAGTTCGTTCAGGATCGGATAATGCCTCAACCGCATGAGCATATTGCTCGCGTTGTTTTTCCAGCCCAGCCATTGGACCAAGACAGGAAGCACCATCCGGGTTACTTTCGATGAAGCTGCTCCAGGCTCCGGGAAGCTGAAGAAGGCGAATAGTGTGGCCAGTTGGGGCAGTATCAAAAATGATGTGATCAAAGCGGGTCAGCAGAGAAGCGTCAGTCAGTAAGCCAGTAAACTCGTCGAATGCAGCGATCTCTGTCGTACAAGCTCCTGAAAGCTGTTCACTGATGCTGTTAACAACGTCATCAGGCAAAAGACCTTTAATAGGGTCAACGATTCTGGCGCGGTATTGCTGGGCGGCGTCCTGCGGGTCAATCTCCAGAGCCGAAAGACCAGACACAGCAGTCACGGGCTGGATAGTGTTACCGATAGTCTGATCGAATACCTGACCGACATTGGAAGCCGGGTCGGTACTGACAAGCAGAACACGCTTTCCCAGTTCAGCCAGACGTATAGCCGTTGCGCAGGAAATCGAAGTTTTGCCTACACCTCCCTTACCGGTGAAAAACAGGTAAGACGGGATATTCTCTAAGAATTTCATATGTCCTCCTGACATACTCAACAACAGGAAGTTTTACCACCACAGCAACTGGTGGAAGCTAAACCCACCTTTTCCAGCGGTATACCAAACCAGCGAGCCAGTTCAGCGCGTTTTGGGTATCGCCCGGCCATCACCGTTTCACCATCAAGCAACAGCAGCGGAAGCCCTTCAGCTCCAGAAGCCTCAAGGAATGCTTTCGCTTTTTCGTTCTCAACGAAGCTCATAGGCTGCTGCGCCAGGTTATAACGTTCGATCTGAACCCCACGCCCTTTCAGCCACTGCACATCAGCAGAAAAATTGACCAAAACCTGATCGACATCTGAACCACAAACGCCGGTACTGCAGCACATCGCCGGATCAAACACCGTTAACATTTTCATCTTTAACACCTCATATTCGTAAAAACATATATGTACAGGCAAAATTTTTAGATACAAACAGCCTTACCGCTGCCAGAGCAGTTGGCCGATGCCAGCTTACGGGCGATGGCCTGTACGTCGTCCTGTTGACTTAACCAGGCCTGCTCAATCACCAGGGCAGCCCAGGAAGGAATATGCGGGGATAAGCGATAATGAACCCATTTCCCCTGCTTGCGATCCAGCAACAGGCCACTTTCCCGAAGCATCGCCAGATGGCGGGAGGTCTTGGGTTGTGATTGTTCCAGCGCTGTGCAGAGATCGCATACGCACAGCTCCCCCATCTCCCTGAGCAGTAGCACGATACCCAGGCGGGTTTCATCAGATAGTATTTTGAAAAGTTGTAGGGATGCAATTTCTGGCATTATGTACTCCTGCTATGAATGGGTATTGTCTCTCCACCAAAACAAGAAGTCAAAATCATATGTGTTTTCTCGCATGTGAGTGCAGGTGTCACTATGCGGTTGAAAAACGACCTGATGTGCGATCGTTACGTTAGTTGGGTAGGTAAAAAAGTCATTTGAGGCTAAAACATTGCTTAGTGCGGGCTTTCAGTTCATAGAGAAGAATGAATAATATCAATTATAACAATTGGTTATTTCCTTAGCGTACGTTTTCGTTCCATTGGCCCTCAGACCCCTTTCTGAACTCATCGCAGGTTTACCTCCCTGTGTCATTGGAATGGAAGCCTGCTCGGGTGCCCACTATTGGGCAAGATTATTCAGGCAGTATGGCCATGATGTCCGGTTGATGGCTCCGAAATTTGTCTCACCCTATCGCATGGCGGGTAAGACCGGGAAAAATGATGCAGCTGATGCAATAGCTATTTGTGAGGCAGTGCAGCGGCCGCATATGCGCTTTGTACCAGTCAAAGACGAAAGCCAGCAGGCAATGCAATGCTTACATCGGACAAGACAGGGATTTATCCAGGAAAGAACAGCAACGTATAACCGTCTTCGGGGCCTGATATCTGAATTCGGGGTTATTGCCCCACAAAGCACTGATGCTCTGCGTCATGTTGTTTCTGACCAGAAGGAAACTCTGCCAGTACAGGTTAGGCTGTGCATTGATGATCTATTGACACATGTCACTAATATTGAAGAGAAAATCGCCGAATATGACAGGGTATTATCTCGTGTGGCCAAAACAGATCATCGCAGCCAGCAGTTAATGGAACTGAAAGGTGTTGGGCCCACCACAGCGAGTGCGCTGGTCGCCAGTATTGGCAATGCCCATGATTTTAAGAACGGGCGCCAACTGGCAGCCTGGTTGGGGCTAACGCCATCACAATACAGTAGTGGCGGAAAATCAAAGCTTGGCAGGATAACAAAAGCGGGTGATGCCTATCTGCGAACCCTACTGGTCCAGGGAGCCCGTTCTGTAATGGTAGGGGCAGAGAATAGAACGGACCCGTTTAGCCGTTGGGTCTGCTCGTTGATTGGTAGGCGGGGATACTGGCGTGCTGTCGTTGCAATCGCCGCCAAGAATGCGAGGTTGTGCTGGGCATCATTACATTACGGCGATGACTTCAGACTGTATTCAACAACATGAAAAATTTAACTGAGTAGTAACTGAACTGTAAATTGTTGATGGTAAAGGGTTAGACCCCCGTGAGAAGTATCTGCATATCCTACTGGATATCACTATCCGATTAACGAAGGAGGATCTCACGAGCGTCTTTCATCAGGGTCCGAATCACTAGCGATTCAGCATGACCGTTTATAGTAGCGCAGTCTTATCCCTTGCCTTTCATTGATGAACAGACAGAAATTAAAAACCGGCGTTGACTGTTCGGGGAAGCCCTTATAGTAGGATAATTTCCTTTTTCCAAGCGGACCCGAATTAGCACTGCAACTCCAAGCGAATAAAGCGAAACCGACACAAAGATGTGATCGAATTTAGCGGCTGCTGTCATGATTAATCCTCGAAAAGCAGTAACGGTTAAAAGGAACTTTAGTTACAACACACAAGGAATCGGTTTTACCCATAGCCTTTAGCCTTAGTGTCGTATTGAACAATCACACAAGCCAACCAGCTAGGACGGGTAGACATTTTCTTGTGTGTTGTAACTACTTACTCAAAGCACGTTTATCTTCCCTCGATTTTACAGCACTACTAATTGTCCCTCGACTACAGGCCATAATTTTCTGAACCTGGCTCCAAGAACTACCGCTATCGAGCAACCGATTAATTGCATCGTATCGAGCCTGATTGACCTGACGCCCCTTATATTTTCCCTCCTTTTGAGCTTTATTAATCCCCTGCCTTTGACGTTCCCGGCGTTGTTCATAGTCACGACGAGCCACAGCAGCCAGCATATCAAGCAACATATCGTTGATTGCAGCAAACATGCGACTATCAAAATCATGGCTCGCTGAAGCAATCCAGGTTGTCGGTACGTTGATGGCCATCACTCGAATATCCTTCTGGCGAATCAACTTCTTCAGGCTGTTCCAGTCTTCACCAGTTAAGCGTGAAAGCCGATCAACATCTTCAATGAGGAGAATATCGTTCTGTCGGCAGTCGTTCAGCAGTCTGAATAATTCCGGTCGGTCGAGCCGCGAACCAGATTCATTCTCGATGTAGTAATTGCAGATGTTAAGGCCACGCTCATCAGCAAAGCTATCGATTGCAGCGAGTGCGCGAGAAGCGTCTTGTTCAGATGTTGAGGCGCGTAAATAAGCCCGGACAAAGCTTTGCGGTACGGTATGAGTCACAATGTCGAACCAGTTCAATTTAGGTTATTAAAGCATAACCATATAGTACCTGTTTCGCATGGTATTTTAAAGGCATACTCTAAAAGAACCAAAAAACAAATAATGAGTAGATGTGACCTTGTCACTACACACTCATAAACTCAAACACTCATATACACATAAACTCATATTAACCTTTACTCATACAAAGAGTATGATAAACTCAAAAACTCACAGGAGTAATTGAGTAGACACACAATTGAGGATTTGAGTATGAAGGTGATCTCATTTCTGAATCCGAAAGGGGGTTCAGGTAAAACAACTGCCGTAATCAACATAGCCACTGCGTTGAGCAGGAGCGGATACAACATTGCTGTGGTAGATACAGATCCACAAATGAGCCTGACGAACTGGAGCAAAGCGGGCAAGGCAGCATTTGACGTATTTACAGCAGCATCTGAAAAAGACGTCTATGGAATCCGAAAAGATCTGGCGGACTATGACTTTGCTATTGTGGACGGGGCAGGTTCACTCTCAGTAATCACCTCCGCAGCCGTCATGGTAAGCGATCTGGTAATTATCCCTGTCACCCCCAGCCCTCTGGATTTCTCCGCAGCAGGAAGCGTCGTTACTGTTCTGGAAGCACAGGCTTACAGCCGCAAAGTTGAAGCCCGCTTTCTGATCACCCGTAAGATAGAAATGGCAACCATGTTGAATGTGCTTAAAGAAAGTATCAAAGACACCGGTGTTAAAGCATTTCGTACAGCTATTACACAACGTCAGGTTTACGTGAAATCAATTCTTGATGGCGACAGCGTGTTTGAATCCAGTGATGGTGCTGCAAAAGGTGAAATAGAAATCCTTACAAAAGAGATAGTTAGAATGTTTGAGTAATTACACATTTACTCATATAATCAAATAAGTATAAAAACCGGAGTAGCCTGAATGTCACTTGAAAAAGCGCATACGTCAGTAAAAAAAATGACCTTTGGTGAAAACAGAGATCTGGAACGAGTAGTAACAGCACCAGTATCATCTGGAAAAATCAAACGTGTTAACGTTAATTTTGATGAAGAAAAGCACACTCGGTTTAAGGCTGCATGCGCCAGGAAAGGTACATCAATCACTGACGTGGTGAACCAGCTTGTAGATAACTGGCTCAAAGAGAACGAATAATTGGAAGCCGAAGCGAACAGACAGGCCGACGCAAAACAACTGTTCTCAAAGCAGCCCTGGCTATGTACAACAGCCAATAGTTACTTGATTCTGCAAAACTTAGGGAAGGTGCGAACAAGTTCCTGATATGAGATCATCATATTCATCCGGAGCGCATCCCAGAGGGACATCATGAGCCATCAACTCACCTTCGCCGATAGTGAATTCAGCACTAAGCGCCGTCAGACCCGAAAAGAGATTTTCCTCTCCCGCATGGAGCAGATTCTGCCATGGCAGAATATGACCGCTGTCATCGAGCCGTTTTATCCCAAGGCGGGCAATGGCCGACGGCCCTATCCGCTGGAGACCATGCTGCGTATTCACTGCATGCAGCATTGGTACAACCTGAGCGACGGTGCCATGGAAGATGCCCTGTACGAAATCGCCTCCATGCGCCTGTTTGCCCGATTATCCCTGGATAGCGCCCTGCCGGATCGCACCACCATCATGAATTTCCGCCACCTGCTCGAGCAGCATCAACTGGCCCGTCAATTGTTCAAGACCATCAATCGCTGGCTGGCCGAAGCAGGCGTCATGATGACCCAAGGCACTTTGGTGGATGCCACCATCATTGAGGCACCCAGCTCGACCAAGAACAATGAGCAGCAACGCGATCCGGAGATGCATCAGACCAAGAAAGGCAATCAGTGGCACTTTGGCATGAAGGCCCACATTGGTGTCGATGCCAAGAGTGGCCTGACCCACAGCCTGGTCACCACCGCGGCCAACGAGCATGACCTCAATCAGCCGGGTAATCTGCTTCATGGAGAGGAGCAATTTGTCTCAGCCGATGCCGGCTACCAAGGAGCGCCACAGCGCGAGGAGCTGGCCGAGGTGGATGTGGACTGGCTGATCGCCGAGCGTCCCGGCAGGGTAAAAACCTTGAAGCAGCATCCGCGCAAGAACAAAACGGCCATCAACATCGAATACATGAAAGCCAGCATCCGTGCCAGGGTGGAGCACCCGTTTCGCATCATCAAGCGGCAGTTCGGCTTCGTGAAAGCCAGATACAAGGGGCTGCTGAAAAACGATAACCAACTGGCGATGTTATTCACCCTGGCCAACCTGTTTCGGGTGGACCAAATGATACGTCAGTGGGAGAGATCTCAGTAAAAACCGGAAATAACGCCAGAAATGGTGGAAAAAATAGCCTAAATAGGCTGATTCGATGTGTTTGCGGGAAAAAAATCGGCCCAGATCCGCGAAATTTTAATCAGCGAGTCAGCTTGGGAAGAAATGACCTGCTTATTCGCACCTTCCTTAGCCCCGCGCCTGACTGGTGCAAAGTTCTATGCGGTAGAGACTATCAACCAGTCTGCTTCCGATCTGGGTATTGAGAATGTGACCAGTTTTAAAGGTGACGACTTCTCACGTTTGATTGAGGGGTAATGACTCCAACTTACTGGTAGTGTTTTATGTTCAGATAATGTCCAATGACTTTGTCATGCAGTTCTCCCTTCAGGCGTGATTCATAAAGCGGCCAGTCATCCGTCATCCATACCACGACCTCAAAGGCCGACAGCAGGCCCGGAAGACGCTCCAGCGTGGCCAACGTGCGTTCACCGAAGACGTGCGCCACAACCGTCCTCCGTATCCTGTCATACGCGTAAAACAACCAGCGCTGGCGTGATTTAGCGCCGACGTAACCCCACTGTTCGTCCATTTCCGCGCAAACAATGACGTCACTGCCCGGCTGTATGCGTGAGTTTACCGACTGCGGCCTGAGTTTTTTAAGTGTCGTAAAATCGTGTTGAGGCCAACGCCCATAATGCGTGCACTGGCGCGACATCCGACGCCATTCATGGCCATATCAATGATTTTCTGGTGTGTACCGGGCTGAGAGGCGGTGTAAGTGAACTGTAGCTGCCATGTTTTACGGCAGTGAGAGCAGAGATAGCGCTGATGTCCGGCAGTGCTTTTGCCGTTACGCACCACGCCTTCAGTAGCTGAGCAGGAGGGACAACTGATGGAGATGGAAGCCACGGGAGCACCTCAAAACCACCATCATACACTAAATCAGCAAGTTGGTAGCATTACCCAGAACTGGACAGAATAGGCTGTATGTCTAACTTCTGGCCACAGATATAATCGAGCCAGCAGTGCTCGCCGCAGCCGAGCGACAGGGCGAAGCCCCGAGTGAGCGAGGAAGCACCATGGAACAGTACTCATAAATTCTGCGTACGCTCAATGCCTGCAAAATCACCTCCCCTAGGGGTTATCCACTTATCCACGGGGATATTTTTATAAGATCTTTTTAAATAGTTGTTAGATCTTTATTTTTAGAATGCCCACAGGCCTTTATCCATGCGGGTTCCAGAGAGGGATCTGTGACAAAACGCCCTTTCAGTGTGACAAATCACCCTCAAATAGCCGCCCTTTCTGTGACAAGTTGCCCTTAACCCTGTGACAAATTGCCCTCAGGAAGCGTTGCTTTTCACAAAGTTATCCATCCCTGTTGACTCTGTTTTATGAAGTGTGACAATCTTAAAGTCTGTCACACTTCACATGGACCTGTCATGGCGGAAATAGCGGTTATAAACCATAAAAAACGTAAAAATAGCCCGCGGATTGTCCAGTCAAATGAGCTGACTGAGGCGGCATATAGTCTCTCCAGGGATCAAAAGCGTATGCTGTATCTGTTCGTTGACCAGATCAGAAAATCCGACGGCTCCCTGCAGGAACATGACGGCATCTGCGAAATTCACGTTGCTAAATACGCTGAAACATTCGGGTTGACCTCCGCTGAAGCCAGTAAGGATATACGACAGGCTTTAAAAGGTTTTGCGGGTAAGGAAGTGGTTTTCTATCGCCCTGAAGAGGATGCCGGCGATGAAAAAGGGTATGAATCCTTTCCCTGGTTTATTAAACGTGCGCACAGCCCATCCAGAGGGCTTTACAGCGTACATATCAACCCATATCTGATTCCCTTCTTCATCGGGTTACAGAACCGGTTTACGCAGTTCCGGCTCAGTGAAACAAAAGAGATTACCAATCCGTACGCCATGCGTTTATACGAATCTCTGTGCCAGTACCGTAAACCTGATGGCTCAGGTGTCATGTCCCTGAAAATCGACTGGATCATGGAACGCTACCAGCTACCTCAAAGTTACCAGCGTATGCCGGACTTTCGCCGCCGTTTCCTGCAGGCAAGTGTTGACGAGATCAACAGCCGGACACCAATGCGCCTTTCTTACATCGAGAAAAAGAAAGGCCGCCAGACGACGCATATCGTATTTTCCTTCCGTGATATAACCTCCATGACGATTGAATAGTTGAGGGTTATCTGTCACAGATTTAAGGGTGGTTCGTCACATTTGATCTGGAAGGTTGAGGGTGATTTGTCACAGTTTTGCTGTTCCCTCCCTGGCATCCTGCGCTTACTCATAGTTTTTTTGGCTGTAACCGGTAGTGGAGCCAGAATTGAGGGCAATTTGTCACCCTATCCTGAGGGTATTTTGTCACACTAGATTTTCCCCCTCTTCTCGGGTAATGGTGCCAACTTACTGATTTAGTGTATGATGGTGGTTTTGAGGTGCTCCCGTGGCTTCCATCTCCATCAGTTGTCCCTCCTGCTCAGCTACTGAAGGCGTGGTGCGTAACGGCAAAAGCACTGCCGGACATCAGCGCTATCTCTGCTCTCACTGCCGTAAAACATGGCAGCTACAGTTCACTTACACCGCCTCTCAGCCCGGTACACACCAGAAAATCATTGATATGGCCATGAATGGCGTCGGATGTCGCGCCAGTGCACGCATTATGGGCGTTGGCCTCAACACGATTTTACGACACTTAAAAAACTCAGGCCGCAGTCGGTAAACTCACGCATACAGCCGGGCAGTGACGTCATTGTTTGCGCGGAAATGGACGAACAGTGGGGTTACGTCGGCGCTAAATCACGCCAGCGCTGGTTGTTTTACGCGTATGACAGGATACGGAGGACGGTTGTGGCGCACGTCTTCGGTGAACGCACGTTGGCCACGCTGGAGCGTCTTCCGGGCCTGCTGTCGGCCTTTGAGGTCGTGGTATGGATGACGGATGGCTGGCCGCTGTATGAATCACCCCTGAAGGGAAAGCTGCACGTTATCAGCAAGCGTTACACTCAGCGCATTGAGCGGCATAACCTGAATCTGAGGCAGCATCTGGCAAGGCTGGGCAGGAAGTCACTGTCGTTCTCAAAATCGGTGGAGCTGCATGACAAAGTCATCGGGCATTATCTGAACATAAAACACTATCAGTAAGTTGGAGTCATTACCGACGAAATAATGGTTTTGCCGACGCTGCCACTGTAATTCATTACTGCAATTTTCATCTGTAAGCTCCTTTAGAAACCTTTCTTATTACCTACGCTACCTTTGAATGAGGTTGCGACTTTCTTTGCCTCATCACCAATTTTTTTAAAATCGGTATCGGATAAAAATTCTTTGTTCCCGCCCATATCCTCAACTAATTTTTCTGGTTCTGGATTTTGCAATCCAGTTTCCACCGGTTCCGCTTTCTCCTGCTCTTTTGGGTTGTGCAATCCAGTATTTACCGTACTTTCTGGATTGTGCAATCCACCTTTTTTGCGTTTCAATCTTGCCCGGTACAAAGCCATATCTAACGCTTTCACAGTCACAGAAAAGCTGTATTCACTATCAAGAAGTTGAGCAATTTCTTGCCTACTAATACCCTTGTCTAACAAACCTTCAATCTCATCAAGACGCGCTCTTACAGCCGCAGCGAGATTGCGAGGTTCCAGTAAAAGGTCTTTTTTCATACCACCCCCGCTTGTCGAATTTCACTATATGGCAGCCTGTTTTAGCTGTCAATCGGTTTTGTAGTTTTTCAGTAGTATTCCTGTAGTAATTCAGTAGTAACGCTTGTCGATACCGCTCATTTTTGTAGTATATCTGTAGTAATGGCTATTTCAGTTTGTAGTATTTTAGTAGTAATTCAGTAGTATCGGTGTAGAAAACTTTCATGCAAGCATGAAAGTGGTGAATGTGAACGCTTTTTGAGCGTTTTATGCGTGTGTAAGAGCTGTTTCTCCCTTAAAAAAGGCGTGTTATGGTATCCCTTAATGGCTATACACCATACGCAATTACGATTTTCATCGTAAATGCTTGAAAACAAAACAAATTATTCTAATTTATGTTTTTATATGTAATACACTGCGTATTACACATGTGTGCCTAGGCCGCATATATGATAGATTTGTATGTATTACATTGGTATTACACAAAGGAAACCTATGCCATCTATCAGTTTAAGAGTGACCGAAGCGCAAAAAATCGACCTTGAATACCGTTCGGAGGGCAACGTATCGGAGTACATCAAGCAACAGCTTTTTGGACAAAAAGAGAGTGCCAGTGAAGTGATCGCCCGGCTTGATAAATTGCTGGAACGTTCATCTTCAGAGCAGCAAGCCGCCGGACGAGATCGATACATCGAGGCAATGTTGATTGAGGTGTTATTGATACTTCGCCAGGTGAGTAAAGCAGATGCGCAGAAAGTTGCCGGTGGTGAAATTCGCCGGTTAGGGCTGGAGCCGTGGTCAGCAGAGCTGGCCCAGGAGAGAGAGGAACAGAGTCATGAATGAAGCGGATAAGGGCAAAATTTGCCTGGGGGCATTGCTTTTTACCCCCCTTGTTACGTGGTTTATCGCGGCGAAAGCCTTGTATGGTTTTACGCCAAAAGATGCGCGTGAACGTCTGGTTTTACTTATTCAGCAGACTTTTGGGTAATGACTCCAACTTATTGATAGTGTTTTATGTTCAGATAATGCCCGATGACTTTGTCATGCAGCTCCACCGATTTTGAGAACGACAGTGACTTCCGTCCCAGCCTTGCCAGATGTTGTCTCAGATTCAGGTTATGTCGCTCAATGCGCTGAGTGTAACGCTTGCTGATAACGTGCAGCTTTCCCTTCAGGCGGGATTCATACAGCGGCCAGCCATCCGTCATCCATACCACGACCTCAAAGGCCGACAGCACTCCAGTGTGGCCAGAGTGCGTTCACCGAAGACGTGCGCCACAACCGTCCTCCGTATCCTGTCATACGCGTAAAACAGCCAGCGCTGACGAGATTTAGCGCCGACGTAGCCCCACTGTTCGTCCATTTCAGCGCAGACAATCACATCACTGCCCGGTTGTATGCGCGAGGTTACCGACTGCGGCCTGAGTTTTTTAAGTGACGTAAAACCGTGTTGAGGCCAACGCCCATAATGCGTGCACTGGCGCGACATCCGACGCCATTCATGGCCATATCAATGATTTTCTGGTGCGTACCGGGCTGAGAGGCGGTGTAAGTGAACTGTAGTTGCCATGTTTTACGGCAATGAGAGCAGAGATAGCGCTGATGTCCGGCAGTGCTTTTGCCGTTACGCACCACGCCTTCAGTAGCGGAGCAGGAAGGACATCTGATGGAAATGGAAGCCACGCAAGCACCTTAAAATCACCATCATACACTAAATCAGTAAGTTGGCAGTATTACCCACACATAGTTGATTAAAAAAGAGGCCTCACCCATTGACGAACATCTAATTTTATATTAAATTAGATTAATCGAATAGACGTTAACTGTAGAGGCATCCAAATGATAGCAGTATCACTTCCTGACGAATTACTACAAAAACTAGATAACGCTGTAGCTAAAACAGGCAAAAAACGCTCTTATTTAATCAGAGAATCAATACAGATGTATTTGAATCAAATAGAAAATACACATGAAAAAAAAGAGATTATCCTGAACACCTCAAAACCGTTCTATGAGATCCTAATTGAGGAATTTCAAGTTGAAAAAGAACTGATGACTGAGGCCAGAAAGACTGAGTTCACGATGTTTAGTGATAACGGAAAACTCTATGTGGTAAATTCAAAAGGAAATACACGCAAGTTAGAAGCCGTCTACGTAAATAATTTCTTTGAAGAGTATAAGAAAACAGGAAGCATGAGCCCATCCAGCTATCAAGATATAACCTTCAACTCATCTTATCTTTTAGCAGCGCTAAAGTACCTGATAGAAAAAGAACTGATTTAACATAAACCCTCATTGCCCGCACCGCCTGAGAGGCCCTCAGGGCGTTTCTGACGGGAAACCGGTAAAACAGGCAACAAACCACCCGAAAACCCGCCAGAAACGCGCAGGCTCTGTTTTTACGGCATGCATGAGTATGCGCACAAGTGCATAGCGCGAAAATTCACGTCATTCAGCCGGGGTAAGTCCTGTTTTCGATGTTCTTCTTACCCGAAAACGGTGAACGGGGACGCAATTTATTGCGTGGCCGTGAGGCGTTGCCGGCACAGCCGGAAAAACCGTTTTCAGCACGTTCAGAAAGGGGGTCGGATGTACAAATGGCACAGAGGATGGAACTGACGTAAAAGTGACGTATGAGCTGAAGGAATGATGTAAAAGTGATGTAAAAGTGTTGTAAAAGTGATGTATGAACTGAAGGAGCGATGTAATTCTGTAGTCAGGAAGAATAACCCGTTCATGCAGGCATGAACGATACAGTGAGGAACGCTTTTTTTGTCACGATCTCCCCTTAACCTGCGTAAATCACCCGCCATGGTTGATTATTTTTCAACCTCAAAATGGTCATACACCTAACGCAGCTGCGATTTTCATCGCAACTTAATGAAAAATAAATAAAAAAGAAAAAATACAGGGATTCTGGGTATTACCGGGGTAATAATGTTAAGCGCCAGGACAATGAAAATTAAGGCGATGCCGGTATTACTCCGGTAATACCCAGAACGGAGCCATTACGCACCGTCCTGCTGCTCATTCAGGCGCGCTGACAGGCTTCGGTAAAGGCGTTCCGCATCCTCATGGAGTTTCTCGCAGAAATCAGCCTCATGATCCAGATCCAGCTCATTAAGCCTGTCCAGAAGAAGCAGGGACTGATCCTGGATGAATTTAGCCATGTTAACGGCAGTCTTTTGTTGTTTGTTCATGAAGGCCCCGGCGCGAAAGTGCTTACTGTACGTTCTGATGGTTTTCCGCTTCCTCGCTCATTCGCTCACTCCGTTCGGTCATGAGTCTGCGGCGAGCGGAGGGAGGATAAGCAGATAACGTAACGGTAAGCATAACGAAAGCTAAGGACAAGGGCGAAAAGGCCACGCCCCGGCGGGGCGTTTTTCCATAGGCTCCGCCCCCCTGACGAGCATCACAGAATCTGACGCTCAAATCAGTGGTGGCGAAACCCGACAGGACTATAAAGATCCCAGGCGTTTCCCCCTGGTAGCTCCCTCGTGCGCTCTCCTGTTCCTGCCTTTCGGTTTACCGGTGTCATTCCGCTGTTATGGCCGCGTTTGTCTCATTCCACGCCTGACACTCAGTTCCGGGTAGGCGGTTCGCTCCAAGCTGGACTGTATGCACGAACCCCCCGTTCAGTCCGACCGCTGCGCCTTATCCGGTAACTATCATCTTGAGTCCAACCCGGAGAGGCACGACAAAACGCCACTGGCAGCAGCCACTGGTAACGGATTCGCAGAACAAAGAAGTGTTGAAGGGGTCGGTTCCGGCTGAGGGCGAAATGACACCCTAAGCTTTCGGTTCCTTGGGCCAAAGATATTCGCCAGTCAGTAGAATGTGCGCCCAGCCCAATGGGGATATGTGGGGAAGAAATTCAGGGGGAACATCCAACCCTTCGTTCCGCCGCTCCGTGACGGCATGACCAAGATGGGCACTGTTGCAAATAGTCGGTGGTGATAAACTTATCATCCCCTTTTGCTGATGGAGCTGCACATGAACCCATTCAAAGGCCGGCATTTTCAGCGTGACATCATTCTGTGGGCC
>NZ_CP056403.1:0-2925 GCF_013739755.1 Citrobacter sp. RHBSTW-00570
TTCTTTTGCTGTTTCGAAATTTAAATAAATTTCGTCACCGCCTATCTGTTTTTGATACAAACCCATAATTATAAAAAACAATTTAAAACCTGTCTGAGACAAATCAAAATAAAATTTGATTTGTCCCGTGAAAATTTTTAAAAATTCTTCTCTATCAACTTCTTGAATTTGTGATATTGTTGTTGTGAAAACTCCTTCTTCTGTTTCTACTTCTGAACCACGATCCACAGTTAGTTTTTTCTTTTTAGTATCAATAGACATATTGAAAACGAATGGGTTCTTTTTATGTTCGATCTCGCTATCGTTTTCAATATTAAGTTTTTCTTTGTGTAAAATTTCTACATTGTTTTTCTTTGTCATATACAAACCCTCTCTGTTTAAAAAATAACCGAAAAAATTCTCACTCGGTGAGACTCTTCTTCTCATTTTTTAACAGATTTTTGAGACTAGTCAAGAAAACACATTGAATTAATTCTCATTTTTTTTGTAAAAAATGAGACAAAAAGTCACAATATCGAGACATTTAGTCACTGTAGAGAGAATTTTTTCTCTCCTGAGAGAATTTTTTCTCTCTATAGAGACTAGACATCCAGTGTTTACGGGGGTTACGAGACACTTAAGAATATAAGAAATATAAGATCTAAGAGGCTTTGTTTAGCTCTGAGTAAAATTTTCAATAGCATTGTGATAACTGGGCTTCGCAATAAAAAACCCATCTGGAAAACCATCCCAGTTACCCGTTCCGGGCTCTGCTTC
Source organism: Citrobacter sp. RHBSTW-00570 (assembly GCF_013739755.1). Classification (NCBI taxonomy): domain Bacteria; kingdom Pseudomonadati; phylum Pseudomonadota; class Gammaproteobacteria; order Enterobacterales; family Enterobacteriaceae; genus Citrobacter; species Citrobacter sp. RHBSTW-00570. The sequence goes on from NZ_CP056403.1 coordinate 757, forward strand.
GCAATATGGAGGATTTTGCTATAAAAACCGTCCTAGCCGGACGGGCCAACACTTCAAAGCCACACAGCAAGCTGTGTAGCTTCTCAGCGTTTTAATGAACGAACGGGAGCCGTTGGAGGTGGACTTGCTACATCTGGAGGGGTGGAAATAGCCGCGATTTTTGCGGCTGTCTGCTGTTTACTGGCAATCTTGAAACGGAGCAATCTATCGCCCCCACGGGGCTTAGAGCTTGTTTCAACATCTGTAATGTCGTCAAATCCACCTTTGCTTCTGCTGTTCTTTCTTCCGTAACTTTCTTGAGATCTGATCGAGGCATGGCCCATAATTTTAGCGATTTCTTCCTTATCAAAATTCTCTGAGTTTTTTAATTCTGTTGCTTTTGCATGTCTAAAACTATATGCAGAAACATGATGTTTTTTCCTGGGCCATAGTTTTTTGCTTATTTTTGTAATATATCCCGAAAATGCTTTTGCACTTTCAGTTTTAATTTTCAAATCATAAGCATCCGGATTTTTTTCAAAAATATCTAATATAGGTTTGTAATATTGAAGATTTTCATCTGTGATTTTTACCGTAACCTCTCTAATTCTAATACCTCTTTTTTGTTGATAATTTAATTTTGAGCCGATTATTTTAAAACTTAACTTATTGTTTTTACTATCAAAATTAACTTTAATTCCTGTTTCGATCTCATCAGGTCTACACCCAGTCGCATATAATGCGATCAAGGCGTTAGCGCATTTTAGGTTATGCGAAATCGCATAATCTAAAATACTCTCTCGAAAATTATCATTTAGTTTTTTTATATTTCTTTTTGAATTACCCATTTTTTTACTCTTCTATTATTTCAAAAAACTCAGGCTTGAAATCTCTCATATTTTCTATAACTTTCAATGTTAAATAACAATCAATAGCAGAGTTATGTAATTCTAAATTAGAAGTTTCAATATTAAAATAATTTGCTGCATATTCAAGGGTTTTCCATTGGTACCCTCCAAAGTACTCATTAAAATCACCATATAGAAAAGCGAAATCTTTCATTACGCAATGAGATCTAAACTCTACATTGTCAAAATCATTATTTTCTTTATATTTATATTTCGCAAAATTTAGAGATCTATATATTGTTGATAAATCAAAATCTTCATTATATATAAATATTTGCTTGTTTTTATTTTCTTCGCTATTTATTATTTTTAAAAAATCTTCATATATAGAAATTATATTTCTACTATTTTTAATCATTTCGTTTGAAATATTATGAATTGATTCTGCTTTTTTAGAGATTTTCTGCACAGTTGGTTTGCATAATTCATTAATCAATATATTATTTTTTTCGTCAATTAATGAAAAGCTAACGACTTCACCTTGTAGATCTGTTGTTTCTGTGTCTAAAACGAAAAAACCATTTTTTGTAAGCTCTTGATATTTATTAATAATTATCTTGCTTCTTTCTCGTCTTTCATTATTTTCTTTTTTTAAGACATCATTAAAAATGCTAAAATCTTCAATTGTATAAATTTCTGTTTCTTCGCCGTTAATAATAACTTTTTCTTTTTCCATATTTCACCTCATTATTGTTTTTACCATTGTTAACATCAAAATCCGGAAATTTCAAAAATTCGCTTTGCTCAAATTTGAAATACCGTAAAACCCAAACCATCCCCCCATATTAAATTTATCGCTCTCGCTCAAAATTCAATATGACCCCCTATGTAAGGGGGTGGCCTTATTCAATATGACGTTGTCATATCTCATAATGCCGTGTTGTTCCACCCCAGGAACGGGGTAGAAACAACAAAAGATAATATAGATATAACCGAGTTGAAATTAATGTCAATATGTCAAATATGGAGAAATTGCGAATAAAAAAAATCCCTTAGAAAATAGAATTTTTTCTATTTTTTAAGGGATTTGGCCCGTCCGGCGAGGACGGTTTTAAGCATATTTTGAGCGAAGAATTTTTAAATTTTCTTCTTGTTGTTTTTCTTCTTCTTTGATTTTAATCTCTTTAACAAATCTTGCACGATCGCCATTGAAAATGATCGCCGGGTTAATATAAAAAATGTATCTTTTAACAGATTTTGCGATCATTTTCTTTTCTAATAATTCTTTTAAACCTCTATAGTAAACAGCTTTTGAAATTGCTGACTCGTATTTTTCAGCTTC